>JBEKLY010000014.1:0-47461 GCA_050010015.1 Terriglobia bacterium | reverse complement strand
AAACTGGCGGCTGCCCCTCGCCCTCTCGATCACTTGCACTTTGGAAAGGTATCCCATGGGGAAAGTATGCAACTAGCGATAACGCTAGTCAAGTACAAAATGCGAAAATTTCACAGCTTCAGAGCCTTTCCGCAAGACAGGGCGGCAGAGCCGCACTTGCTAACCAAACAGAGGGCAGAAACTCGACGGGGACGGCAAGCCGTCCCCCTACAACCCAGTGGCAGCAGGCCGCCGCCAAGCCGCGCCCGCGCGCCGAAAAAAAAGCACGCACCCCGCAATGCGGAGTGCGTGCTCTGGAATCACACTGCAATCATGCCCTGCGGAGCATCAGAAGATCAGCTTAATTGCGATCTGAACGTTCCGCGGGCTAGCGACGCCGGTTACTTTGCCAAAGGTGCTGTCGGTCACCCCAGTATCAATACCGTTGAATGAGGGGTGGTTGAGAATGTTGAAGAACTCGCCGCGGATCTGGTATCGGATCTTCTCTTTCCAGACCGGGCCGTTCTTAATCAACGCCAGATCGAGGTTGTCGAGTCCGGGCCCCTCGATCGCGTTGGGCGCCACCGTGCCGGACAGAGTCGAGTAGGTGGGCGCGGTAGGACCTGGTTGGTAGAAGCACCCCGTGTTGAAGAATTGAGTAATCGACCGGTTGCCACGGTAGTGACAGTTGGGCAGGACGCCCGCATACTCGGTCCCGCCGATTTCAGTGACGCCATTGCCCAGAACGTCGGTCCCCGAGGTCGTGACACTGTTCGGGAAGCCACTGAACAAGGCCAAGTCACCAGAGAGCTCCCAGCCACCCACGATCTTGCCCGGCACAGAGGTGTTATGCCGGAGGAACGGAAGAGTGTAAACCCAGGTGGCGATGAAGGCGTGCGTCTGGTCAAATCCGGACAGCTGCCAATTATACTTCGGGTTGTAGGTGTCGGAAACAACCGAGTAGATGTTGTCAGCCATGTCGAAGGCCTTCGAGTAAGTGTAGGCGATGTTGAATTGCAAGTCGTGGGTCAACCGCCGTTGCACGCTGACCTGCAACGCGTCGTATTTCGAGTTGCCTTCCTGCAAGGTGGTCTCGGACCCGCCGATGCCGGGATAGGGCCGCAACGCATCCTGGTTAATACCGGTATTGGCGGGGTTGGTGAAGGTGCCAATCGCCGGTTCGTTCATGTCCGCATTGATGGGCATGTGACGGGCGCGGTTGCCCACATAGCCCACGTCTATCAAAGTGTTGTTGAAGAACATGTGCTCGAGGGTGAAATTCCAGGAATAGACCACGGGCACATCGTTCTTCAGGTCGTTGCCGGTCATGGGGATGGGCAGATTGGGGGCAGCCGCGCCAGTGCTAATGCAGGTCCTGGAGGCGCTAATGGCCGATCCCGGGCAATCGGCCAAGCCATTGAACACTTCCTCAGCCAACTGGTACGGCGTCACGCCGCCCTCGAGCGTCACGTCGCTCAGGGTGTTGTGGTTGTAGAAGATGCCCGCACCACCACGAACCGAGCTCTTACCGTCACCTTTCGGATCCCAGGCGAAGCCCACACGCGGCTGGAAGTTGCGATAGTGGCTTCCGATGATATTCAGGGGAAGCCCGCGCGCCATGCCGTAATACTGCAACTTCTGGTTGATCGAGGCAATATTCGAGGTGGTCAACTCCTGGCCGAACACCGCGAAGTGTCCCGCTGCGTCGTTGGGAACCCCATTGCCAGGAACGGCAATACCGTTGTAGGGGTTACCTCCCGTGATGAACCCGGTCGAGGGGTCGACCACCTGCGCCACCCCGGGCGCATAGGAGTAGAACAACGGGTCAAACATGGCGAAGTTGTTCCACTTGCTCAGGTAGGGTTGGAAGTAATCCCACCGCAGACCACCGTTGACGGTCAAGCGCCGCGTCACCTTCCAACTGTCTTGCCCGAAGAATCCGATCTGATCGGCCTTCCAAGGGGTTTGATTGCGCCAGCCCAGCTCAGAGTAGTTGTCGAAATTGCCGAGCAAGGCGTCCCCTAAGGGTGACCCCGTGGAGTAGGGATTGGACGTAGAAGCATTGAATTCGAATTGCCCGTTCAAGTTATTTCCCACACCTCCGCCGGGGGAGACACGCACTTGGTCGTGGTCGTTCTCACCATCGTGCTCCCACCAGACTCCGGCCTTGATCGTGTGGGCGCCCTGAATCTTAGTGATCACGTCCTGGGCGGTATAGACGTGGCCGATGCTTCCGGAGGGGTAAGCCAGCCCGCTGACTTGGTCAAAACCGCTCATGATGAGGGTGGGAATCTTGCCGGCAATGTCCTTGCTGGCGTCGCCGCCCGGAATGATATACGGGAAGGTGATGCCGAGGGAGGAGCGATCGATGCCGTTTCCGTTGGGACCGCCGCCGGGCACCGCAATGTGGTTAATATCCTCATTGGCGCCGAGCGTGAAGTCGTTCAGCAAGGTTGGGCTGAACGTTGTGGTGTAGTTCAGCGAGCCACCCCGGCTAGGCCATAGGTAGCCCTGATCGAGCAACGCGGATGAGGCGCCGCTGCCTGCGCCACTGGTGCCGACCGTGGTTGTCGAGAGGTAATGCCGGACGCTGACTGCAAGGTGGCTGTTCGAGTTGGGGATAAAATCCACCTTGACGTCGGTCATGTGGGCGTCGTTCGGGCCGTTCCAGTCGTACGTGAAGTTGTTGCCGCCTTCATAAGCATAGGCGGGGTTCGTCTGCGTGACGGCGTTCGGCTGTACGTAAAAGTGTTGGACCATCGCCGAGCCGTTGGGGCTAAACAGACTGGAGGGGACCTGATCATTCGGAAATGGCTGCCCCGCCACCAATCCATCCACTCCATTCAAATAAGCGGGGACCTTGGGGCAACTACTCGTGAAGACCGCGCAATAGGCGCTTAGATCACCCGATCGGTCGGCAGGCGTGGGCACAGTTCCTACACCCGTGTTTCCGCTCACCTCGCGGTTCCATTCCTCCGACAAATAGAAGTAGAGGTTGTGCTTTTTCGGGATGACCGGCCCGCCAATCGAAAAGCCGAAATCGTTGTAGTCCAAGGTGGGGACCGTAGGCGTGAAAAAGGGCCGGGAATCCATCGAGCTGTTGCGGACAAACTCGAAAACGCTGCCGTGGTACTGGTCCGTACCGGATTTCAAGCTCACGGCGAACTGGCCGCCGGCAGCGCGCGAAAATTCCGGCATGTAGCCGGTGGTGACGATGTTCACTTCCGAGATCGAGTCCATGCTGGGCATGGCCACGGTGGCGCCGTTAGCGCGAGTGCGCGTCGAGGGGATGCCGTCAATCAGCAGGTTATTGGATTCGCCTGTCAGGCCGTTGACCTGTGTGCATTGCGAGGCAAAAAGGCTCATGGCCTGGAAGCTATTGAAGGAGAAGCTCTGAACCACGCCCGGTTGGAGACCAAAAAGGCTGACGAAGTTCCTCCCGTTCACGGGGAGTTCGGTCATCTGCGTTTGGTCAACCGTGCGCGCTACTTGCGAGTCAGAGGTCTGAACCTGTACGGTTGAGGCTTGAACCTCCACTGTTTGCGTGACTTGCCCGACCTGCATGGTGCAGCTTACTTGTACATTGGCCGCCGGGTCCAGGTGGACGCCCAGAGTCGAGCACGCCTGAAAACCCTCCTTCTCCGCCCGCACATCATAGTTGCCGGATGAAAGGTCAGGCACCACGTAGTAGCCGGCAGAGTTTGTGGAGGTCTTCGAGGTTTGCTGATTGGCCGCGTTGGTGACCGTGACGGCAGCGCCGGGGATTACCGCGCCCGTCGAGTCTGAGATGGTGCCACCGATGGTAGCCAAGACAGCGGTCTGCGCTAAAACAGGTACCGGCAGCAGTAGGACTGCGGCCGAAATAGCAAACAAGTAAATCCGAAACCGCACGTTCGGCTTGATCATGCTATCCTCCCTTAGGTTTAGAGACCGGTTGTTAATTGTTACGTGAAATTAAGGAGCTTAAACGACACATACCCTGAACTAGCATATCCGATAGTGCAAATCAACTACCAAAACCAAATTAACGCTGTATAACTATAACTTATTGTTTTTAAAGGGATAGAATTGTCTGATGTTTCCTTTACGTACAGTGATTACAGATTACCATATATGGATTTCGGGAGTTATACGGATTTATGTAAGGCTGCTGCTGTAGCGCTGACCTTTAGCAACGTGGATGGTCGACTACGGGCGAAGCCGTGCTCCCCGGAGGGGAGCAAATTGAGTAGCCGGGGGTGAAACCCCCGGAACTGGCCCCACACCCCGCCTCCGGCGCCCCTCCCCCCGTCGGCGGAGAGAGGGGAAAGGGGGTGAGGGGACGAGGTTTCCGGGGGCGTTGCCCCCGGCTACTCATGTCCAGCCCCTGCGGGGCTGAGGGCTCGCGCGGTGCTCGGGGATACTAGGTGGCATTCAGTTGTTCCTCTTCAGCTGTGCGGTTTTGAAACAGCTTCTAGTGCTTCGCAGACAAGGCGGTTGCGATGGCAGGCGGTAGGGCGGTTTTCAGTTTCGGATCGAGGCGGATCCCTTCCTCAATCTCGGAGCGCGCAAGGGCCGAGAGAGTCGATGTGCCGGATGCCAGCAAGAGGCCCAACTCGAAATGGGCGACGGCGAAGTTGGGCGCAAGAACGAGCGCTTGACGCAACTCGGCCTCGGCCCGGTCTTTTTGTCCCGCTTGCGCCAGGGCCAACCCAAGACTGAAATGGGCGTTGGCGAATCCAGGTTCGAGATCTACAGCCTTCTGGAATTGCTCGGCGGCCCCCTGGAGGTTGCCGGCAACCATGAGCGCGTTGCCCAGGTTGTTGCGCGCTTTGGCGAATTTCGGATCGGCTCGGACGGCCAAGGCGAACTCTTCTGTAGCCTCCTTCTGTTTGTTCTGTTGCCAGAGCACGCCGCCCAGGTTGTTGTGAGCCTCGGCGTAAGCGGGGTGGGCGGCGATGGAGACCCGGAAAGAGGCGGCAGCGGCGTCCAAATCGCCCGAATTCCACATCCGAACTCCATTGTTATCAGCGCCTTGTGCCTGTGCGAGCGCCTGGACCATTTGCAGCATGTCCTTGGCCTTCGCGAACTGCTTGACGGCGTCGGCGGGCTGACCCAGATGGCGAAGCACGGTGCCCATGCCGTAGACTGCCGGAATGGCGTCGGGCTCGTCCTTGAGCGCGTCGTCGAACGCCTGGCGCGCCCCTGGCCAGTCGCCTAGCCGCATGAGAGCGTTACCTAGATTTTGCTTGGCCTCGGGGTACCGGGGTCTCAGGGCGATGGCCTTGCGGAAGTTCTCGACCGCGGCCTGCAGGTCTCCCTGCTGCAACTGAATGAAGCCCAAGCCGCCCAGCGCGCTGGCGTTGTTCGAGTCGACGCGCAATACAGCCTCGACTTGCTCGCGTGCGCCAGTAAAGTCGCCGGCCCGGAAAAGCATGGCCGAAAGCTCAAGCCGGGCGGAGATGTTCTGCGGATCGGCTTGGACGGCGTTGCGGAAGTAAACCGTGGCCTCCTTCAGTGTGCCGCCATTAATGGAAATAAGGCCCTTCTGCAGCCAGGCGTTGGACAGGTGTGGGTTTAGAGTCAAAACGCGGTCGATGGCGTCGTGCGCTTGCTGATTCTCGCCCCCGGAGCGAAGGGCAATGCCGAGTTGAAGGTATGCCTCGGCCGAATCGGGGTGTTCCCGAATGGCCTTTCGAGCCGCCGCCACGGCGCTTAAGATCTGGCCGGGAGGGATTTCAGCCAAGTCGATGTCACCGGTGGGATTCGCATCTTCGGAGTTCATACCTTGGGCTGAAATGGGCCGAGGGCACGACGCCGTTACCATCAGTGCCAGGAATATGACTGGGAGCCAACCAATGAGTGAACAGCCCTCTCCCTTGGGGAGAGGGTGTGGGACAGGCACTCTTGCCTGTCTGTGAGGGTGGCGCATTCCGCGCCTTCTCGCAGGCAAGAGTGCCTGCGCCACTTCATCAGCCGGAGCGAGACGGGTGAGGGGTCCCGTGCGGAAGCGCCACGTCTGGATCGGTTGCGCGGTGTGAGCCCACACGCGCAGAGCCCCACTTGCAGACGGAGGAGAGTCCCTACTCGCAAGAAACCCCTCACCCGTCCTCTGACGGCTGGAGAAGGCGCCGTCACAGGACACCCTCTCCCCAAGGGAGAGGGCTGCGATTCGAATTGGGAGCCTGTCATCCCTTCTCACCCGTATCTCCCTGCCGGAAAGCATACTCCCGGTTCACAGCAAGCCGTTCGTGTTTTTCCTCCTGGCGGTCGGGCCAGCGAATCTCCACGCGATCGATGGTGGCGGCTTGTCCCAACCCGAAATGAAGCCGCAGGTCGTTGGTTGAGAAATAGCTATCCCCGCTACGAACCTGGTCAGTCAAGGTCAGCCCGTCGGCGGTGACGCGTACTCGCGCGCCGATGGCGTCGCGATTGCACCGCGTGCCCGTCAACTTGATTCGCACCCAGTTGCCGGAGGGACCACCCGGTTTGTAAAGGAACGGTTCTTTGTCGATATTATTCACCACCGCCCAGATTCGGCCGGAGTTGTCGAGGTCGCCGAACGCCGCGCCGCGGCTCGACTGCGTATCCAGGAGTCCGCTTTCTCGGCTGTCCACCAGGGCAAAGCGGCCGTTGCGCAGGTTGCGAAATAACATGTCCGGCTGAAGCCAACTGTTGCCGGCTTTGTCCGCCTGCGGGTAGATATGCCCCTGGGCGATGAAGATATCCTGCCAGCCGTCGTTATCGTAGTCGACAAACCCGACGCCCCAGCCCAGCTTGGTGAAGGTGACGGTTCCAAGGCCGGCTTCGAAGGTGACATCGTCGAACTGGCCGTTGGTGTTGCGGTAGAGCGCGTCGTAGTCCTCGGAGAAGTGGGTCACCAGCAGGTCCATCCAACCGTCGTTGTTGTAGTCGCCGATGGCGATGCCCATGTTGGATTGCGGCCGGCCGTCGGCGCTGACGGCGCAACCGGTTTCCATGGCCACTTCCTCGAAGCTGCCGTTGCCCTTGTTGCGCCAAAGATAGTTGGGCATGGAATCGTTGGCCACGAAGATATCCAGAAACCCGTCGTTATCGAAATCAAACGAGGCGGCGCCCAATCCATAGGCTTTGGCGCTGTCGTTAATGCCGGCGTCTTTCGACACTTCGCGGAATTTGCCGCCACCCTCGTTGTGGTAATAAAGATCGGGCAAGCCGGCCAATCCCTGCGGGCCGCACGCCACCGGAACGCCTCGATAGAGGCAGTATTTGGCCGCGCCGGGCGTGGGGATGACGGCGCGGTCGAAATCAACGTAACGCGCGACGTAAAGGTCAAGCTTCCCGTCGCCGTCGTAATCGCCCCAGGTGCAGCCGGTGCTCCAGTTTCCGCCTTCCAGGCCGGCTTCCTTGGTAATGTTGGTGAACGTTCCGTTGCCGTCGTTATGAAATAAGGCATTAGTTCCAAAATTGGTGATGAAGATATCGGTATAGCCGTCGTTGTCAAAGTCAGCCGCCGCTGCGGCCATTCCCCAACCTTCGTTGATCAAGCCGCTTTGCCGCGTCACATCAGTAAACGTCCCGTCGCCGTTGTTCCGGAACAGGCGGCTGGAGGTGCGAGGCAGGCGGGGATGATCGAGCAGCTCGAAGGAGGAGCCGTTGACCATGAAAATGTCGAGCAGGCCATCGTTGTTGTAATCGAACAGGGCCACGCCGTTGCCCATTTCTTCCAGCAGATAATCCTTGGCCAAGGTGCCGCAAGTATTGCGAAAGGCGCTCAGGCCCGCTTGTTTGGCCACGTCGACGAACCACGGGCCAGGGGCGAGCACCGGCTGCCCCAGTTTGCCGCCGCTGAAAATGGGGATGATGAAGCACAAGCCCGACACGCTCTGGCGCATCCAGTCACGGCGGGAGAGAATTGGCGATTTCCTGTTGCCCATATGCTGGCGTTGACTCCCCTCCTCGGTAAGGAGGGGTCAGGGGTGGTTGCTGTTCGCTGACGATACCACCCACCACCCCCGGCCCCTCCTCCCGCTGAGGAGGGGAGTCATTTTCATGACAAAACGGCGTCTTTCTTCACGTCCTCAATGTTCCGGTTGCTCAAGCGCCTGCCGCTCCTTTTCCATGGTCTCGAGCACCTGCTGGCCGAACTGGGTTGAGGCCTGGCGAAGCTGGTTGGATGCGGCGAGCGCGGCCTCGGCCTTGGCGGAATCGCCGATTTTTCGATACAGTAAGGCGAGGCGATAGTGCAATTCGCCGTCCTGGTCCTGCTTGGCCACTCGCACTAGATAATCGACGGCGTCCTGATTGTGCCCCAGAGCTGCCTCCGCCTTAGCGAGGTCCAGGCAAGCCTGATAATTGAGCGTCGGGTCCCGGAGCGCGGGCTGAAGATTCCGGACCGCCGCCTCCCATTGTCTCTTTTGAACGTAGACATCGCCGAGTTCGTAGCTCGCGGCAACGAGACTCGGTGCCAACTCGAGTGCCTTCCGAAGCGGCGGCTCGGCCCGATCCCAGTCTCCGGCTATCCAGTAGACCGTTCCCAGGCCGAGGTAAAGGTCCGGCAAGTCCGGCGACAATTTCAGAGCCGCTTCGTATTCGGCGACGGCGTGGGCGGTCTCGTGCTGGTCACTGTAGTACTTGGCCATCATCTGGCGCGTGCGCGCCGAATTGGGACTCAACATCGATACCTTCCGGAAGGCGTCGTATCCAAGCGCATCATAGGACCGCACCAGCCAATACATTGCCCAGCCGTCAGAGGCCTGCGACTTGAGGGTGTGTGCCGCTACCGCTTGCGCGTTTTGGGCATCGCCTGCGCGGAGTTGCGCCTCCGCGAGTTTGTCGCGTTCGGCGTGGGAAGGCCCTGGCGCTTTGCCCAGCTTGTCCGCCAGTTGTCGGTAACATGCTTCGGAAAGCCAGACGCCGGGCGGGGACTCGGCCGCCGTGGGCGCGGCAGAACACCCCTGGCCACCGCTTTCCTGTGCGAAGGTCAAGTCAACATCGGCGTTTTCGAGCCAGCTCTTCCAAGCCGCTCCGAGGCGTGTACGAGCCAACTCCGCAGGCATCTCATTCAGCTTCTGTTGGAGAGGCTCTCGCAGCGCCGCGGGGGGCGGGGACTCAAGAAATCGAGTCAACTCCCGAGGATTCGATCCCGCCAGAGTTCGAAGCTGCTCGAGAATATTCCTCCAGTCTCCGCGCAGGGAAAGAACGACCAGCAGCCCAAAACGCGCGTCGGGAGCCAGCGGATCGAGCGAGAGTTCTTTGCGAAACTGCGTCTCCGCGGTCTCGGGGAATCCCAATCCCAGCAGCGCCATTCCCAGGTCGGCGTAAAGGCCGGCCTGCGAGGGGCTCTTTTGCAATAGGGGAAAGAGAATGCGCAAGGCTTCGGGGTAGGTGCCGTGGGCGATCAGCCTCTCAGATTCGAGTTGAAGGCCGACGGAATCCTGCGGGTGTAGCCTCACAAACTCGCCGGCAACTTGTTTGGATAGAACTCCGTAAGCCAGGCCAAGCTTATACCAAGCCTCGGCTTCGTTGGGAGTTCGCCGCAACTGTTCCTTGTATTCTGCGGCCGCCTCGTCAAGATTCCCGCTGCGGGCGAATGCATCCCCGAGCGCCAGCCGGGCCGTGCCGCTCGCAGGGTTCAGCTTGAGGGCCTGACGGAGGGCCTGGATCGCTTCGGGTAGCTTACTGAGTTCGAGTTCGTCCAATCCCTCGACGACCCAAGCCTGTGCAGGAGCGGCGGCCTCCGCAGTTGTCTTCTTCGTGATAGGCTCAATTGTGCGAAGTGATTCGGGGTATCGGTGCAGTAGAAAATACAGTGTCGCGAGTCGCGTGCGAATCTCAGCCAGAGCTTGCGGGTTCATATTGGCCGCGTCAACCCTGTCCAGGAAGCCCTGGAAACGTCTTGCCGCGGTCTCGTAGTCTCCGGCTTTGTCGGCCGCCGCGGCGGCTTCGAGATCATTCTGAAGGCCAGTAGCTTGACTCTGGGGCTGGCTGGCGGCAGGTACGATGGCGCCACCGAGCGCCAGCATGGCCAGGCCGAGCCACGCAGCAATTTTCAGCCTGGCGAGGTTTCGCAGTCTAACGGGGACGATTGTCAACCTTGCCTACTCCCGATGCCTCGGAACTCTACTTTATTGATAGCAGACCCCGCGCGCCAATGGCAAGGTTTCAGGACGGTATCCTGGTTTGAACGTAGCGCCGGCCTTTAGAGCCTGCCTTGAGCACAGCGAAGGGTCGGCAAGTGCCCCGACAGGTCGGCAAGCTGTGGGAGAATTACTTTCCGCAAACAACACTCGAAGCTGATTCAGAACCTTCCGTACCCGATTGCAACGGGGATGGTCAACTACGCGCGAAACCGTGCTCCCCGGAGGGGAGCAAATTGAGTAGCCGGGGGTGAAACCCCCGGACCCGACCCCACACCCCGCCTTCGGCACCCCTCTCCCCGCACGCGGGGAGAGGGGAAAGGGGTGAGGGGGCGATGTTTCCGGGGGCGTTGCCCCCGGCTACTCATATGCAGCCCCTGCGGGGCTGAGCGCTCGAGCGGTGGCCGGCGAAAATCGACATGCTCGATGGAGCCACGGCTACCCAGCCGCCAAGTCAACCCCGGAAAAACGCTTGCAGGCCTCGAGCAGTTTTTCCTGGGTCTCGACATCGCGACATGCCGGGTGCGGCGTGCGAGAGCGCTGGTGGTAGAAATACCCGCCCGTGACCATCGCAGCGGGGTCATGGCTCGCTATGAGCCATACTTGAGTGACGTGCCCGGCCTCGAGGTCGTCCGGCGCCCCCGGGCCTCCCATCTTTGTCGCGACCCAGCCCGGCTCAACGGCGTTTGAAAGTACATCCGGCCAGCGGCGCGCGACGGCGAAAGCCAGGAGTGCGTCATGCAATTTGGAGTCGGAGTACGCCTGCTGCCCCTGCCAGGGACGGCGCTCCCAGGTAAGATCCTTTAGAGTTGCGTCACCCCGCTGGTGAAGCGCGGAGCTGAGGTAGACAAGGCGCTTGGGTTTCTGGATGAGCGCGGTGAGCATATAGGGCGCGAGCGTGTTTACGGCGAAAACGTGCGGCAGGCCATCTTCGGTGGCGATTCGCCTGGGCTCCTGATAGCCTACGGCGGCATTGTGAATGATGCCATCGAATAAGCCCAGCCGGTTGACCTGCTCCGCTACGCCTCGAGTCTGGGCCATGCTCGAGAGGTCGCCGATGACGACCGTCTCCGCCCGAGGAACTGCGGCGAGCGCTTCCTCCCCCCGCCGGCCGTTGCGAGCGTGCAAAACCACTTTGTGCCCCTGCTCAATCAGGAGCTGTGCAGCCATTCGGCCAAGACCGTCGGAAGAACCAGTAATGAACACACGCGCCACGTTTTCTCACCCCCCTCTGACAAGCATACCAGAGAGTCAGCCCACCGTGCCGCGCCAGTCGAGGTGTAGATCGAGTAAAGACTTTGCGCCGGTATCCTTCGTTCTGGTGAAAGGATTCGAGTGTATGATGGTGATGTCGGGCGAACAGAGATTACAAATACTGAGGGAGAACCGGACATGAGCAGAGGCCTCGGGACCAACCCGCGCAGCATTCTGGTGATCGATGTGGGAGGCACGCATGTCAAGGTGCTGGCCTCCGGGAAGCAGAACCGCCGCAAGTTTCCTTCGGGCCCAGGCATGACCGCCAGCCGGATGGTGCGGCGTGTCAAAGATCTCTCCAAGGACTGGACTTACCAAGCGGTCTCGATTGGATATCCCGGACCCGTTGTGCATGGACGGCCTTTGCGGGAGCCTTACAACCTGGGCGGCGGCTGGGTTGGGTTCAATTTCTTGAAGGCTTTCGCGCGCCCCGTGAAACTCATGAACGACGCGGCGATGCAGGCGCTGGGAAGCTACGAAGGGGGGCGCATGCTTTTTCTTGGACTGGGTACGGGACTCGGCTCCGCCATGGTTGTCGAGGGAATCATCGAGCCTATGGAACTGGCTCACCTGCCGTACAAGAAACGCACCTACGAGGATTATCTGGGGGAGCGGGGACTTAAGCGGTTGGGGAAGAAGAGGTGGATGCGTTATGTTGCCGAGGTGGTCGGGGAGCTTCGCGAGGCGCTACAGGCTGACTATGTCGTGCTGGGCGGCGGAAATGCCAAGCGGGTCAAATCGTTGCCACCTAAAACCCGACGAGGCGATAACCGGAACGCCTTTCGGGGAGGGCTTCGCCTTTGGGCCCGGGGCGCCGCCTCTTACCAAGGGGCGCTTGCCCAGGACCGCCGGAAAAGGTGAGCGCTCGACAACCTGCTGAACAACGGACATTCAAGAGCCGCACACGCACCTTGGAGTGCGTGCGGCAGCGAAGCTCCCGCTGTGGAATCCCAGCAAGACGGCGGTAGCTGACGCTACCGCGCTCCCAGGCGCCCATCAGTCAGAATTGTGGAGTGGCCCAAAACCACCACCCTGCGGTGCTTTTCGGTCAGTGGTGGGTGCCAGCTCTCCCATATTTATCAATGACTTGCGGGGATCAGGGTTGGCATGTCAATTGCCCAAACAACACTTGACGGCTGTCTCCGAAAGGAGCAGCCCTGGTCCGGTCAGGAGGCTTGACGTGAAAAGGCTGATTATGACGTTGGCGGTTGCTTTGGCGGTGGCAACAACCGGTTTCGCCCAGCGAGGCGGCGGAGGCGGACACGGGGGCGGCGGAGGCGGGGGGCACTTCAGCGGAGGCGGGGGCGGACACAGTTTCAGCGGCGGAGGCTTTAGCCACGGAGGCGGAGGTTATGGCGGCGGTTATCGCGGCGGGTACGGCTACGGCGGTGGTTATCGCGGTTACGGAGGCTACGGAGGCCGCGGCGGCTACGGCTACGGCGGGTACGGTTACGGACGCGGACGGGGCTATGGCGGTTGGGGCTGGGGGGGCTGGGGATTCGGCTACTCTTGGCCTTACGGCGGCTATTACGGCTATCCGTACTACCCCTACTACGGCTACGGCCAGGGGTACTACCCATACGGTTCTTACTACGATCCATACGGGTATTACCCATATTATGGAGGCGGATTCGGCTTAGGTTTTTACGGCGGCGGTTATTGGGGTGGCCGAGGATTTGCCGGTCCCGGCGGCGGTTGGCATAGTTTCAGAAGGTAAGAGCCAAGCTAGATTCAAGAACTCGATTGTTCCTGACTCCCCCTGAGCCCACGGCAGGAAGCAGCTTGCCGTGGGCTTTTTCTTTTTCCATACTTTAGCAATCCTGCCCTCGTTTCTATCCGAACTGCCTGCCGCTCATTTGTAGCGGCGAATTTACCTCGCCAGATGGCGGAGTAAAGCCGCCGCTACGCCAAACTCAGACACTCCCCCCAATCCATCGATAACCACCCCGCCGTAGGGGGGAACGGCTTGCCGTCCCCGCATTTCTGCCGGCCCCGACGAGGGCAGGGCAAGCCCTGCCCCTACACCGATCAGGTCCAGCCGGATGCGGCGTAGGAGTCATGGCCGTGCTCCCCTTTCATTCTTGCCCATCGTTGTCGACGGACTGTGGCTACCCGTAAGGGGAAGTGCTTGCCTTTTGGGATGGGAAAGGGGGAGAATCCCAGGTGGGACTATATGTCCGGGGTACGGGCTCGCATGTCAACGCTTCGTTTCAGCTCCGAGCAGCCAGCAGTCGCCGCAAAGCCGCAATGCGCCACCTCTCCCTGAATCCTGAATCCCGAGGCCTGAATCCTGCGTTTGAGGTGAGCAATGCAATACGTTGACGAATTCCGCGATCCTGAGGTTATCGGACGGACTGCCGAGGAGATTCGGAGGTTGGCTGATCCCGGCCGCCACTACCGCCTGATGGAAGTGTGCGGGGGCCACACACACGCCATTTATCGATTCGGGCTGAAGGATGTGCTGCCGCCCAACCTCGAATTGGTCCATGGTCCCGGTTGCCCGGTCTGCGTCCTGCCCATGGGGCGCATCGACGATGGCCTGAGCGTGGCGGAAAACTCCGATGTAATCTTCACGGCTTTCGGCGACATGATGCGCGTGCCGGGAACCAAGGGGAGCCCGCTTGAATACAAAGCGCGCGGAATGGACGTCCGGATCGTTTATTCGCCGGCCGATGCGCTCAAGCTCGCACAGAAGAATCCGGAACGCCACGTGATGTTCTTCGCCATCGGATTCGAGACCACCGCTCCCTCGACCGCCCTCACCTTGAAGCTGGCCAAGGCGCTCGGCGTGCGCAACTTCTCGATTTTCTCAAACCACGTCACCATCATTCCCGCCATCCGCGCCATTCTTGATTCGCCGGACATGCGCATCGACGCCTTTATCGGGCCCGGGCACGTCTCCACGGTGATCGGATGCCGCCCCTACGAGTGGATCGCGAAGGACGAAGGCAAGCCGATCGTGGTGTCAGGATTTGAGCCGATCGACATTCTCCAATCAATCGTCATGATCCTGCAGCAACTCAACCGCGGCGAGGCAAAAGTCGAGAACCAGTACAAGCGAGTGGTGCCCTGGGAGGGAAATCGCGCCGCCTTGCGAGCCATGGCGGAGGTCTTCGAGTTGCGCCCCTATTTCGAATGGCGGGGGATGGGCTTCATTTCCCAATCGGCCCTGCGCTTGCGCTCGAGCTTCGCGGAGTGGGACGCGGAACAGCGGTTCAGCCTGCCGGGCTTGCGTGTGACTGATCCGAAGGCGGCCCAATGCGGGGAAGTTTTGAAAGGTGTGCTCAAGCCGCCGCAATGCAAGCTGTTCGGCCGGGAGTGTACGCCCGAACGGCCCGTCGGCGCCCTCATGGTGTCCTCGGAGGGTTCCTGCGCAGCCTACTACAACTACGAGCATCGCAAGAGTTGTGCGGCCGCGGCGGTGTAATGTGTAGGGGCGGCCATGGTGGCTGGTGAAGTTGCGAACGAAACAGTCGGCTGTCAACTAGTAAGCGACTCCCCTCCTCAGCGGGAGGAGGGGCAGGGGTGGTGGGTGGTATCGCCAGCGAACGGCAACCACCCCCTAACCCCTCCTTACCAAGGAGGGGAATCATTTTCATCTCGGGTAGTGAGCCGAAGGATGGATCATGATGTCTTCGCTCAGGATGACAGACGGTCGGTGTCTTCACATTTGCTTGAGATCAACATGAAATTCACCGACCCCCAAATCGAAATGTCGCACGGGGCGGGCGGGAAGGCCAGCCGCCGGCTGATCGAGGGTCTGCTCGTTCCCATTTTGTATGAGGGCGCGCCGGGGCCGTTGGGAGACGCAGCCTACCTTCAGGTGAATGGAACTCGCCTGGCCATCACCGCGGATAGCTTTGTTGTGAAGCCCCTGGCCTTTCCCGGAGGCTCCATCGGCGAATTGGCGGTGAACGGCACCGTCAACGATCTGGCCGTTTCAGGCGCACGGGCTGAAGCCCTGGTCGTCACCTACGTGCTTGAAGCCGGTCTGCCGACGGCGATCCTGGAGAGCGAGGCGAGAGCGATGGCAAGGGCGGCCAAGCGCGCCGGCGTTTCCATCGCGGGCGGCGACACCAAGGTGGTCGAGCACGGCAAAGCCGATCAGATGTACGTCACTACATGCGGGATCGGGAGGCCGATCCCCGGCGTCACAATCGCTCCTTCTTCAGTTCGCGCCGGCGACAAGGTCATCGTTTCGGGGCCGATCGGCGACCACGGCATCACCATTCTTCTGGCCCGAGGCGAGCTGGATCTTGAGGCCGAACTCTGCTCGGACACGCGCTCCGTCTTGCCGCTCGTTGAGGCTCTGGCGCAGGCCGCGGCCCCCGGAGTTCATTGGATGCGCGATCCCACCCGGGGCGGCGTGGCGACTGCTTTGAATGAGCTGGCACGTGATTGCGGGCTGGCCATTCATCTTGCGGAGGAACGTATCCCGGTGCGAGACACAGTGCGCGGGGCCTGCGAATTGCTGGGGCTTGATCCTCTCCACATTGCGTGCGAGGGGCAGTTCCTGGCCGTGATCGCTCCGGAGCACGCGAACGCAGCGCTGGAAGCCTTGAGGCAGACCCCGGGAGGACAAGAGGCGCAAATCCTCGGCGAGGTGCGCGACCAGCCCTCCGCGACTGTGCTCGTCACCGCAAGCTACGGCGGAAGCCGCGTGGTGGATATGCTCGTGGGTGATCCGCTGCCGCGGATTTGCTGACCATCAGGAGTGCTCACAAAACCGCCGCGGACCTCGTAGCGCTGACCTTCAGGTCAGCACCGCGGAGCCGACCCTTCGCGTTGCTCAGGGCAGGCTCTGAAGGTCGGCGCTGCAGATTTGCCACTGCTACACCATGTTAGTCGACTCAAAACATCTCGTGTCCAGGATCGAAGACCAACTCCTGGAACGTAACCGAATCTGCGAAGGCTTCTTCGAACGCGAGGCCGGCCGCCTGGCGCTTGCGTGCCAAGGCATGGCGGAGCGTTTCCTCGAGGGCGGGCGCCTGCTGGCGTTCGGCCGCGGCCCTTTCTCGACCGATGCGCAGCACGTCTCGGTAGAGTTCGTTCATCCGGTCATCGTGGGCAAACGCGCTCTGCCGGCTCTCGACCTTTCCGCCGCCTTCCGCCCGTGGTTGGAGGCGATCGTCCAGTCAGACGACATGGTGATGGGATTTGGTCCGCCGGAAGGCGACGCTGAGGTATGGTCTGCCCTCGAATCCGCCCGACGGCGGGGGGCCATGACTTTTGCCTTGCCTGGCCCCGAGGGCTCATATGCTGCGGAGGCCGCCACCGATCATCCCTTCATTCATCAGGAAGTCATCGAGATCCTCTACCACACGCTTTGGGAAACGGTGCACGTCTTCTTCGAGCATCGTGAGCTCGGCCACGAGGTGGGTGAAGCGGCGTTTCTCTACCCCTTCCTGGGACAGGAGAAGCAATCCACTTCGGAAGTCGTGGCGGAGGTTGCGGAATCGATCCGAATGAAGGTGCAGGATGACGCCCGCCTGCGCGAGCAGGCCGCCCACGAGACCGTTGGGCCGATTCGCGACGCGGTGCAGGCAATCCGCGAACGGCTCGAGCGCGGCGGCAAGCTGATCCTTTTCGGCAATGGAGGTTCTGCCACCGACGCCAACGATTGGGCGCTTGACTGCGTTGTGCCGCCTGCGGGCTATCGGCCAGTGCCCGCTGTTTCGCTCTCCTTGGAGCCGGCTAACCTCACGGCCATCGCCAATGACGTGGGAACAGACGTCATTTTCCTTCGCCAGCTTATTGCACAAGCGCGGCGGGAAGACGTGGCCGTGGGAATCTCTACCAGCGGCGGCTCGCGCAATGTGATCATGGCCCTCGAAGAGGCGCGCAAGCGCGGCTTGGCCACCCTGGCGCTCGCGGGCTACGACGGGGGCGAAATCGTAAGGCGAGGTCTCGCGGATTTCCCTCTGGTGGTCCATTCTGATTACATCCCGCGCATTCAGGAAGTGCAAGCGTCGATCTATCACATCATCCGGGAGAATCTGGCGTAGCGCGGCGTGCGGCGGAGCCCGCCGTCCGCAGAAGTCTGTGAGAAACTGCTTGAACGCTGTCATTCCGAGCGAAGCGACGAATCTCGCTCTGCCTCACGCATTGAGCACAGCGCGAGATCCTTCGCTTCGCTCAGGATGACACCATTTTGACGCCTTCCCAGGGGTGGAACGTCATGCCAAAAGTCGAACTCTTCGGCGCCGCAAGCTGCCCTTACACAAAGGAGATGCGCGAATGGTTGGAATTTCGGGGCCGCGAGTTTCTGGAATACGATGTTGAAGCAGACCCTCCTGCCCGCGCGCGCCTGCGTGCCCTCGCCGGCAGCCAGCGACTTGTCCCGGTGCTTGTGGAAGATGAGAAAATGGTGCAAGTGGGATGGCAAGGACGAGGCTGCGTAATTGGCGATTGACGATTGTCGATGGTCGATTGAGAATGGCGTTTTCGATTGCCTTGCCATATCACAAACTGTCATTCTGAGCGCGTAGGGGTAGGGCTTGCCCTACCCTGTTCATTAGGGGACGGCAAGCCGTCCCCCTACATGCCGTGGTTCCTGGACGCCTGGCAACCGACTGCCGGGAGCTGACAGCTCGAATGAAAACAGCGTTCTCCATTCACATTCGCGGCGTGGTGCAGGGTGTAGGTTTTCGGCCTTTCGTCTACCGCCTGGCGCGCGCCCACAGCCTGGCCGGCTGGGTGATCAACGCCGAAGCGGGCGTGGAGATCCACGTCGAAGGAACAGCAGAGGAACTGCAGGCATTCATTCACGAGCTTGAGACCAAGCCTCCGCCTGCCGCGCAGATTACGTCGCTTGAAGTTCAGGTGGAGGAGCCGGAGGGCCTGAGCGAATTCACCATACGCGAGAGCCTGCGACGCGATCGTCCGACGGTGCGCATTTCGCCGGACTTGCCGGTGTGCAACGCTTGCCTTGCCGAGCTTTTCGATCCTCACGACCGGCGATATCTTTATCCCTACATCAACTGCACAAACTGCGGTCCGCGCTTCACGGTAATTCTGGGTCTGCCCTACGACCGGCCACTCACCACAATGAAGCCTTGGCCCCTGGATGAATACTGCGCGGCAGAGTATCACGATCCCGCCAACCGGCGTTTTCACGCGCAGCCGGTGGCCTGTCCGGCTTGCGGTCCGCATTACGAGCTTCGCGTGGACGCGGAAACCGTGCGCGGTGATCAAGCCAGCGTGCGCAGGACTGCTGAGCTGCTCATGGCGGGAAGAATCGTGGCGATCAAGGGACTGGGCGGCTATCACCTGGCTTGCGACGCGAAGGCTTCAGGCGCGGTGCTGGCGCTGCGCGAGCGGAAATACCGCAAGGAAAAACCCTTCGCGCTGATGGTGAAAAACCTCGAGACGGCGCGTGAATTGGTACAGCTTTCGGACGACGCCGAGCAGGCCCTCACCTCGGTGGCGCGGCCGATTGTGCTGGCCCCGGCGCAGGCGCAGTTGCCCGGAGTGGCGCCCGACTGCGACGAACTTGGCGTGATGCTTCCTTACACGCCGCTTCATCACTTGCTTTTCGCGGCCGGCGCGCCCCAGGTGCTGGTGATGACCAGCGCCAACCGTTCGAGCGAGCCCATTTGTTATGAAGATGAAGACGCGTTCGATCGCTTGGCGGGCCTGGCCGATGCGTTCCTCGTCGGCGAGCGCCCGATCGCACGGCGAGTGGATGATTCCGTAGTTCGGGCTCTCGCGGCGGGACCCGTAATCCTGCGCCGGGCGCGCGGTTACGCTCCCGGCGCGGTCGCACGCCTGCCGGCGCGCCGACCACTGCTGGCCGTGGGCGCCGACTTGAAAAACTCCGTCACTCTCGTGGTCGACGGCCAAGCGTTCGTCAGTCAACACGTCGGTGACCTCGATCATTACGAATCGTTCCAAGCCTTTACCGAAACCATCCAGGACCTGGTCAGCATGTACGGGGTCCGCTGGGAGGACCTCTTGGTGGCGCATGATGCGCACCCCGAGTACTCCTCGAGCATCCATGCGCGGGGCCTCGCGGTGGCGGAACAGGTGGCGATTCAGCATCACCGTGCGCATGTGGCCTCGGTGCTGGCGGAGCATGACCAGTTTGAAAAAGTCGTGCTGGGTGTGAGTTTCGACGGCACGGGTTACGGCGACGACGGCGCCATCTGGGGCGGCGAAATCTTTCTGGGCAGCGTGGCAGGAGGCTTCGAGCGAGTGGCGCACCTGCGGCCTGTCGCGCTTGCCGGCGGCGATGCCGCAGCGCGCCACCCCGTGCAAGCGGCAGCCGGATTCCTCGCCCAGGTCAGCGACACTTACGGTTTGCCAGACCTCGAACCCCCTCCCTTCGACTTCCCGCCGCGATATCGGCGCGCCACAGAATTGGTCCGGAAAAACGTGCGCACGTTCACAACAACGTCCGTCGGGCGCTTGTTTGACGCGGCTGCCGCGCTCCTCGGGTTCACTCGCGAGGTCACCTTCGAGGGACAGGCTGCAATGTGGGTCGAGCACCTCGCACGCTCGGTTCCAGCAGTCGAGCCTTATCCCTTTCCGTTTGCCGAAGGCGAGCTGGATTTCCGCCCGTTGCTCGCCGCTCTCGCCGCCGACCGCCTGCGAGGGCGCGATCAGCATGAAATTGCGCGCGCTTTTCAATTGGCAGTCGCGCACGGTGTGGCAGACGCCGTGAGGAATCTTAGCCAAGCCAGGGGGGTCAGCGCCGTCGTTCTTTCCGGCGGGGTCTTTCAGAATGCACTCTTATTAGGCGATCTCTCGGCGCTGTTCGACGGCGCCGGCATTGAGGTGCTGACCAATCGTAGGGTGCCGCCTAACGATGGAGGAATCAGCTTGGGGCAAGCTGCGTTAGCCGCGTTCCGCGACGCCGGCGCAAATGGGCGCAATGCTGCTTCTACCGCTTCCTCCAGGTATTCTTCCGATTTGATTCCCAGCGCTGGCCCGTAGAAGTGCGACAGAAGGTAGCGCAGACCTAAAGAGCAAGTCTGCGTTACACTTGCTTTTTGCTGCCACCGCAGCCGCGCGAAATGGGTATAATAAGCGTTGAAGCGGGCGTAAGATGGCCGAGACGGAAATCATCTTTAGCGTGCAGGAACCACCGGAAGGCGGTTATGAAGCCCGGGCACTGGGTTACTCGATCTATACCCAAGCTGAAGGTTTAGATGAACTAAAGACGAAGATGCAGGACGCTGTCCGCTGTCACTTCGAGCCGCAAGACGCACCCCGAGTGATTCGTGTCCACCTCGTGAAGGACGAGGTTATCCCCGCTTGAAGCTGCCCCGCGACCTCGAGGGAATAAAACTCGCCGCTATTCTGCGGCTGGATCCTATATAGCTTTCGGCCGGCAGAGTCAATATAGTCTGTGTTGTTAGCGAAGCCCCCTTTTGGAATAATGGCCCTCTCCCACTTGGGGGAGAGGGTGGACCGCGACGGCGCTTTCATCAGCTGGCGCGGGCCGGGTGAGGGGGTCCCGAGTTTGAGCCTCAGACAATAGGACATAACCATGAATCGAACCCTGATCATCGTATTGTTTTGCTGCGTCGCCCTCCCTTTGCGGGGCCAACAAGTCATTACGGTCACCGTCGACCGCGCCACTACCGACGGCACCAGCAATTTCACCATCGGCGTCACGCACACTCAGCCGAAATGGGAGAACGGCGCCCCAGCCGCCGTCGCCCGCGCCAAGACCTTGTTGGCGGAGGGAGTGAAATTTCAGAATCAACACTTGATGGACTGGGGCACTGAAAATCCCGAACCCCGGCCGGGTGTTTACAACTGGGCGAGCCTCGACCATCGCGTCGCCCTGATGCGCTCCATGGGAGCCACCATCGTTATCACCCTTTGCACGGCCCCCGGCTGGATGAAGACCAGCGGCGAGGACTTCCCGCACCAGACCGGGCCTGATAGCTGGGCGGACGACCGGGTGGCGGACAACCACGTGGGCGACTTCGTCGAACTCGCCCGGCAGGTTGCGCTCCGCTATTCAGATGTTAAGTATTTCCAGATCTGGAATGAGTATAAGGGTTACTGGGACAAGGCAGCAAACAATTGGGACTTTGTCCGCTTCACCGACTTCTACAACCGCGTCTACGACGCCCTGCGCGCGGTGCGCCCCGGCGCCCAGATCGGCGGGCCCTACTACCCCTTTGACGGCCCCAAGCCGAGGGATTGGGAGGTGATCGATTACTGGTTTCAGCACAAGCACGGCGCCGACTTCATCTGCTTTGACGGTTGGGTGGCCGGCTATCCGCCCACCCGCGCGAGAGAAGAAGAAGCTAAGAAGATGACTTTGACCGATTACTTCGGCCGGATCGCCCGCCAGTTTCGGGCCCGCACCGAGCTTCCCGTCTGGATTTCGGAGTTTTATGGAGGCTGGAGCAGTAATCCCGACTTCACCGCCGCCAACCACGCGTCGTGCTATCTGCACGCTCTGCGCAGCGGCGTCGCCGTGGCGTTGCTGTGGGATGCGGTACTCGCGCGGTGGAATTACCTGTTCACCAGCACCAAGACTCCCGACGGCGGACAGCCCAGCCCGCACTACCAGGTGGTGAAGCTCTTCAACACGTCCTTCGGTCCTGGTACTGAGTTGTTTAATGCCACCTCTTCTTCCCCCGATGTCGAAGTTCTGGCCTCGCGATTCAAAACCCTGCTCATCAACAAGCGGGATGCCAAGGTCGACGTCCGCCTCGACGGCGCCCCGCTGACTTTGAATCCTTACGAGGTCCGCCTGGTGGAGGCAGTCGAAAAGTCGAGGAGTTGAGGAGGCGAGGGGTTGAGGAACGAACCCAGTAGGTGTAAGGTAGGGGCGGTTCGCGAACCGCCCCTACGACTACGGCGATTCTTCGCTGCATTCTCTCGAAAGTCTGTCATTCTGAGCGAAGCGAAGAATCTGCATTAGTTCGCCTCGGACCGGAACTGCAGATCCTTCGCGGAGTTTACCCTGAGCGCAGCGAACGGGCTCAGGATGACAACGACTTTCGTGCCCATGGCTGGGCCGCACGTCCATGACCGCTCTGAATGACAAGCTGACTGATGATTGAAAACTGAAAACTGGAGTCCCCCATGAAACGCCGGCAATTCATAGGCGCAGTAACGACGCTTCCCTTAGTCCCAAACCTGCTGCATGCTCAAGAGGGACCGCCTCCTCTCGGGGAGCGGGTTGAAAAAATGACCGCGCCGAACTGGCCCACCATCAATTGCAATCACCTGGGATTTCGCCCGCGCGTGGGAAGCAAGAGCCTGGTGGTGCGGGCGCTCGCTTCGCCGCCGCCCACGGAGTACCAACTTCGCGATGTTTCGGAGTCGAACTTCGCGTTGACGAAGCCGCTCAAGAAGGAGAGCGGATCGGATTTCGGTCCCTGTCTCACGGCGGACTTCACGGACCTCGAGCGGCCGGGCCTTTATCAGATCACGGTCGCGGGCGAGCGCTCGGTGCAATTTGCCATCCGCGACGACGTCTGGCGCCGCACCCTCCCCAAGGCCGTGGGCTACTACCGCTACCAGCGCTGCGGAGTGGAAGTGCCCGGGGTGCACCCGGCCTGCCACCTGGACGACGCGCGCCGGCGCGACACCGGCGAACACGTCGACACCGTGGGCGGCTGGCACGACGCGGGCGACTTGCGCAAGTGGATGGACGTGACCATGTTGAACGGCATCGCCCTGCTGAACCTTTACAAGAACAATCCCCTGCCCCGGCCCGGCGACCCGACGCACGAACAGATCCTCGAGGAGGTTCGCTTCGGCAATCGCTATTTCCTGAAGATGCAGGATACGGACGGCAAAATCTGGGCAGACGTGGCGGGCGGCGTGAACGGCGACAACAGCGACAATCACTGGACCGATAACATCGTCGGTACGCCCGATGACCGCTATCTGAATCCCGAAAAGCGCTCCGGCACGGGGGCTGTGTTCACAACGCTCGAAGCGCTGGCCGCGCAATGCTACGCGGCGAGCGATCCGGCCTACGCCCACCAGTGTCTCGATGCCGCCGCTCGCGCCTGGCAGGCTTTCGGGGCTCCGACATTGACCGAAGACCTGGGCTGGTGGGCCATGGCAACCGCAGAGTTGTTCCTCGCCACTGGGGACGGCATGTACAAGAGTCACGCCCAACTTCTCGGCCGCGATCTGCTGAAGCGGCAGAACACCGAGTACATTGCCAGCCAGCGGGAGGTGCGCGGATTCTGGATGCAAGGCGACGCGCCTTATGTTGACGTCGTGAATTCGGCCGTTCCACCGCTGGCGCTGCTGAAGTTGTACGACACGTTTCCGGATGCGCCGGACCGGTCGAAGTGGTTGGACGCGGTGCGGCTGCACGCGGACGAGTATCTCGTGCCCATGTCGAGCCGGAACGCCTACCGCATCATTCCGATCGGCGTATACGTAGGCTCGCCCACACCCGAGAAGTACCGGCCGCTGGCGGGCAATCTCACTTACCGCAATTTCCAGCAAACCCGCAAAGGCTTCTGGTGGCTGGGCGCCAACTGCCACTACGCCTCGAATGCGCTGGCGCTCGGCTGGCTCGCGCGCCTGCACCGCGATGCGGGGAAGCCGTACCTGGCGCTCGCGTATCGCCAACTCGAGTGGATTGTGGGGGCGAACCCCTTCGCCTCCTCGATGATGACGGGGGAAGGGATGCGCAATCCCTTCCCCCATTCGCGCTTTGTGGGGCTGATTCCCGGCGGAATCATGAACGGCATCGCCGGCAACGTAAACGACGAGCCCGTTCTTGACCTCGAATACACCCTGGATTGGCGCACCTGCGAATACTGGAGCCCGCATGTGGCCTTCTATATCTGGGCTAACTCGGTGCTGGAGGGAATCGCCTAGAAAGCAGAAAGCGGAGGAGTTCGTATGGCCCGAGACAAGCGCAATCGCACCTTTGAGCCGCACGGAATGTCGCGCGCCAAGGCTCTCGCAGGCGTACCCCTGGCATCTTTCGGACAGCGCGCGGCCGCCTTCGCCATCGACTTCTTCCTTGTCCTTGTCACCTATATTCCTGTCGAGCTCGCTCGGCAATACCTCATCTTGAGTTGGCGTCACCAGAAGCTCGACATCCACGTCAAATTCGACTTCCACGAAGTGGGCAACGTAATCTGGCTGGTGCTTTATTTCGGCCTTATCATTTGGAAGACCAATGGTCTCACGCTGGGCAAGCGTCTCTTACGCATCCGGGTGGTTTCACTCGAGAGCAGCCAAATCAGCCTATGGCAGGCTGTGGAGCGGGCGCTAGGCTACGGAGCCTCAGTGCTCGAACTGGGCACAGGCTTTTTGCAATTCTTCATCCATCCCAACCGTTGCTGTGTGCACGACCGCATCGCGGAGACCATTGTGGTGAGCGAGCGGAATCGAATTGCGGCTGGACCCGATGCTGCGGCCGGCTCGTAATAGATCCCCCCGCTCTGGAGTGCGGCAGCAAACCTGCCGCCTTGAAACCGAAAACGGAAAACTCCACGCGACGTTAGCATCTTAGTATGGGGTCTACGGCGGCAACTTCGCTGCCGCACTCCAAGGCGCTGCAGCCGAGCGGGTCTACGCCACCCCGCAAACGTGGCAGAGACCGAATTTGCCTCCATATTCTGCCCGCTCTGCCCCTGGATATTGGAAATGACTTGAGGATTCCGATCAGGGAGAATATCTGGGGATTTCAATCCTAGTAACCTATGGTATGGCCACAATTCCTGACGTACCAAATGCACAGAGCCGCAAGCCTCAGCTTCCAGCCTCCTTTGGTTGCGCTTGCCGCTCTTGCACGGCCGTCCATTGCGAATTCTCTTGTGAGACCAGGGACTCGACCCGTTCCGCGAGTTTAGCATGAGCGTGCGCGCGGTCGTCAGTTGCGTACGGACCCGCTGAGGCTAAGTAGAGGTACTTCTCGTGTTTCAAGGCCTCACACGTCGAACGATAACTGATACCATTCTGGAGATATTGGTTGAGCTGCAGCAAACCCTCCAGCACCGCAATCAAGACTCCCAGGCTGCCCGTGAGGGCCGCCGGAAAGTGGAAGCCCGCGGCCAATGGCACAAGGGCCGCCGCGACGATTTCAACGCCTTTCAGCCATTTATACATCCGGCGATTGTACCCGCTCCGGCGGCCGTACCAGTTGATTTGATCTTCCAGTCTGTCCAGGGTTGGATCGGTCTCGCCCATGTGCGCACCTCGTATCTCGCGCGCTACCCGCCACCTTGAGCGGCGGTAAGCGCCGAGAGGATCTTGCCTAGAGTTTCAGGAAACTGCGCTCCGAGCAAAGCCAGTAGCGGGGCGCCGATGTAGAGAAAGCCCCGCAACACCAACTCGAAGCTGATATTGATCTGGCCGGGCGTACCACCGTTCAGGAGGCTCAAGACGGTGTCGCGATCCATCTGCACGAAGATCCAGAATATGATCCCCATGAAAGACAGAATCACCACCCAATTAAAGAACAGGAATTCATTCCTGGGCTGGAACGGATAAGAGGTGACAGCGAGGAGCATCAGCAACAAACCCACCAGAACGAAGTAACCAAGATTCTGAAACGACGGAAAGACAACGGCCAGAAAGTTGACAACCCGTGTGACGATGAACTCCTCAACCTGCTCGAAGAACGCCGTGGCCGCAGGGCTTTCCGCGCGACTGCGCGACCAATGCTGCTCCATCGGCTCTGCCAGCGATTGCAGAAGCTGGAACAAGGCATGGTGCGCGCGCCAACGGGAAGCGAGCGACTTCCGCCAATCCCCCTTCAAACGTGTGGCGCGTTTCTTACGGAAGGGCTCCAGCGGCGAATCATCATTGACCTGCCTCGGGTCAGTCCATTCGAGTCTCAGAGCCCCATAAAGCTCAGACTCGGCGGTGCAGACGTGCGACTCCCACTCGGGGAGCGATGGCCGGAGCAGTTCGCACAGGCCCTGTTCGGTGCCGGCCGCCTGAACCATGGCCTTGGCAGTCTGCAACATGCGCCTGGCCTGCTCCACCGATGCCTCGAGCGACGCAAAGCTGGAGGGCGGATGAGTCAGGTTCATCCTCGCGTGGCTCGGAAAGCGCTGATGATATCGCCTGAAGGCGGCGTGCAGCGGGTGCCAGGAAAGCCGCAGCAGGAGAACGTGCAAGCTCCGCCAGGCAACCACCAGGCGAATGCACTCCATGAGCAGGGCCCAATAAACAATGAAGAAGGAGGCCTCAAAAACCCAATAGAAAGGCCGCGCCTCGAGGGCACGGACCAGCCGCTCGCTAAAGAAATAGTATCCCACCACGCCCGCGAGGGCCAGCAGAGCCGTGTACCCCCGCACCGAGATCACGGACGCACATTCCAGATTCTGTTTGATGTTGTTCTCGAGTTCCCGGACGCCGGTAAACGAACGTCCTTCGAGCGAAAGGAAACTCAGCCAGGAGTCTCCCTTCTCGACGCTCCCGGACGCCCTCAGGATGTCAATCAGGTGCAGCCGGCGGAAAGAACAAAGCCCCCACAAGCACGCCCCAAGGGCGACGCAGGCGAGTGGCAGGAGAGGCGAGAGGCCGCCTCGAAGGTCAAACGAGCGTAGAAAGCTGAAGAGGCCGCTGGCAGGATATTCCTTCACGGTCTTGTACCAGGAAACCACAAGCAACACGACAAGAACGAAAACGAACGCGCAACTCAGAAGCGCAAAGATCGTCACCTCACGTGCGGACCCGCGCTGGCCGGCGGGCGCCGCGCGGAAGGCCGAAGCGAGCGCCTGGGTGGCGAACACCAGCAAGAGAATCGTGATCCCGGCGAGGACGATCGCCACTTTGGGCGTTAAAGAGGTCTGCACACTCCTGCCCAACTCTCTGCCTGCAATGAAGGGTAAGCAGAAATCCACCATCACCACAATGTAGAATGTGAGCAGGCTCGCGCAACAACACAGCAGGAAAAGGCGTCCCTCCGACCAATAAGCTGGAGAGGCGGTATCCCCCAACAGGGCGGAGATACGGTCCGAACTCCTCTTTTGAGCGGAGGTTTGGTATTGACTGATCATCAGAACCGAAAATGCGGAAAGGAGCAGACTGAGGACGATAACCACCACCACGGCATCCTCGTTGTAGAGGCCGCGGCCCACGTTGGGCTTTCCCTGCCCTTCAGTTTGCGGGTCGCCTGGAACCGCCGCTGGAGCGGGCGAATAGGTGTACGCGCTTCGATCTTCCCACCTCAGCAAGCTGATCGGGAGAGTCTCTCCGTTTCCGATCGCTGTGACCCAAAGCGCGGGTTTGTGCTCGGGAGGCGAGGGGACGCCGCCTGGCCTCGACAAGGGGCCGCCGTAGTCCACCAGCTTGGCATCCTGCCCAAGGAGCGCCATGGTCGCGTTGTAAACTCCCTCGGCGGCCTGGCTCGAAAACTGCAGGCGAGATTGACCACCGCGATAAGGATAGGTCCACAATTGCTCGAGGTTAAAGAGCGGATAAGGAGTAATGACGAGCATGCCGCGCGTATAACGGTTTACCGAGGGGTAGGCGTAAAGAAGGTCGGAGTTGAAGGTGAAGAGCACTGTGGCGGGGGCGCGCCACTTCACCTCCTGCGCCAGAAACGTGGCATCGCGGACATCGGTGGCTAGAATTCCGACGTAGGTGAACCGCTCGCGCTCAATCGTGGTGAGTAGGTTCGAGAGCGTCAACTCCGCCGATTGAACTGTCAATTCTGAAAACGGCGGCAGGGCCTCGGGAGGCACAACGGCATCGCTCGATGCGAGCGGCTCCGGGGCAGGCTTAGCGCTCCCGTTTCCGGACCCCGTCTGCGGAGCGGAGCCGGCTTTTTCAACGGACGCTTCCCGCAGCTCGGAAATATGGAGCGGAAAGGGAAGGTCGAGTATTTCCGGGACCTCGGTGGTGTCCCGGCAGAGCATTTGAGGTTGAGCGCTTCCCTTCCCGCCTTCGGCGATGTCATGCGCCAGGTTCTGTCCATAAGCAGTGTTGCGTTCAGTGAGGATTGCGATCCGCGGGTAGCCAAGATGTTGAATGTAGCAGGCAGCGGCCTGAAGAGTTTCGCGGTCCGGCGGCACCGTCGCATGAAAGGCCGCCTGGCCATGACCGACCTCGGAGAAACGGCTGGTGTCAATGGCCGTGGCGCTTCCCGAGATGATTTGAAAGCGCAAATTGGGGTTATTCCCGCGCGATTTGAGCCAACTGTCCAACACGAAGCGTAGCGAAACCGCCGAACCCGAAAATGCAGGCCCCATCACGCGCAGAACGTCGAACGAGCTCAAACGGTCAACCTGAGGGAATCCTGGCGGGAGTTCCGAGTGATGAGGATCCCAAGGATAGAACTGCGCCATCTGGTCGAGGGCCGAAAGCATAGCCGGCTTGTGAATTCCGGTTGTGGGAGTTTCCCCAACCACGAAGACCAGGAGAAGTTGCTGCTTGCGGGGATTGCGAAAGAGGATTAGACCGGGCACCGAATCGTGGAGGGTCTCGCGCCAAAGCGACCGGCTCTTTTGACCTGTCTCAGCCTCCGCTGTCCACGGGAAAGCGAAGCGATCCGAAGTGTAATCGGTGGCTTCCGCCGCGCTGGCGATCGATTCCACGAAGCTGTCGAAGAAATTAGGCAAGCGGGAATCGATGGGGTCGGGCGCCGTGGCAACGAGAAGCTCGATACTGTATGGCTGAACGCCTGCCTTCTCCGCAGGACTCGCTTGGCCGGCCGCTTGGCTGAAGAGAAAACGCGCGACCATGTCCTTGGCAGTGGGGAATCCCTGCTTTTCGGAGCTTCCCTCCGAAGTCGCCGAAATTCCTTTCAAGGACTTTGCCGCAATTGCGTCATTGCCTTGGGATGTTCGGACACCCAAAACCGGGTACACGACCGCCAATACGGCGAAAAGAGAAACGATAAGAGGCGAGGGATTGCGAGTTTGCATGGCTCACGTCACGCGCCCAGCAGGTCACGGAAGAAGCCGTTCAGGAGACGGTTTTGAGGGTCATGAGTTTTGCGAGTCTTGGCGAAGAGCTTCAGCCGGTCTCCCAGGCCCTTCTGGCCTTGCGCCGCCGTAACTCGAGCGGTCTGGTTGAATAGAGGAATCCCGCCTTGACTGCTGCTCAGCTCGTTGTAAGCGTCGAGAAAAGCTTCCCATCCAGGATTCGCGGTGGAAACCGGATCAACCGTCATGGCGTTGCCGTCGTAGGAATAGGAGAACAGGGATTTTTGATCCTGGGCCACACGGTAGCCGACGCTTAACATGTTGTTGCGGTAGCCCGTCTTTTGGTAATAGTCCCGGCAAAACTTGAAATATCCCGTGACAATGTCGGTAAACCGGGATTCAGGAAATGCCCAGAAGCTGAACGTGTAACTGCTGTTGTCGGCGGGATGCGGATAGCGGATCATCTGCTCGGTGGCGATCGTGTATTCGCTGCGGATTAAATTTGTCAGTTTGAAGCGCCACATGGCGCAGAAACCATCGATCACACCGTAGCGAATCTTTGTATCGGCCATGTCGGCGGTCACCTGACGGCAGAAGGCGGGGCCAGTCGTTCCCCACAGATAATTGCGCAGCGGCCAGATGACGTGGTTCGCATCCCCCGAAGCTCCGGGATTGTATTTGCGGAATTCCACCGTGATCTGATTGTCGAAGGGGAAAACGTAGTACATCATCGACTCGTTGCGTGCGAACAGGGAAGGAAGTTTCTGCACAAAATCTTCCAGCGTAAAGGTTTCGTGGTAGACCGCCATGGGGAGAATGGGACGAACTTTGAATGTCGCCGCGGTCACTATCCCCAGCGTGCCGTAACTGGAACGAATCTGTTGCAGCAACTCAGGCTGGCTCTCGTCAACCTCGAGAATGTCGCCGGAGGGAAGCACCAACTCGACCTGGGTCAAATAGGAGCCCACCTGTCCGTATTCACCCGGCATCGAGCCGTCTTTGGTTCCACAGCACGCGGCGCTTCCCATCGAGAGGTTGCCGATCTCGGTGTTCACATAAAACTGCAGATTTTTCTTCTGGAGTTCCTGGGCCACGTCGATGTAAATCGCCCCGGCCTGAGCTGTCACCGCATCGTTAGTAATTTGCATGACCTGGTTCATCGAGGACATCTCGACGAGCGTCCCGCCCTCCGCCACCCCGCAAGCCGCCGTCGAATGGTTCGAGCCGATGGCGCGTACGGGCGATGGGTACTTGGCCGGGTCCTTTAGAATCGCTGCTACGTCCGCGGCGGAATGAGCTTCGACGACAACTTGAGGGTGCGAGACCAGATCTCCAAACCAGTTTGTTACCGTGAGCGGTGGCATGAAGTTCCTCCTCGTGGTGCGGGCGTCTCGCCCGCAGTCGCGCGGGCAGCCTGCCCGCGCACGGGAGCGGGACGCTCCCGCGACCGCGGCCGAGACGCCCGCGCTACAACTAATTGGCCGTCGGCAACGCCAGCGGGTCATACTCGACTTCGACAAACTGCGCGGTGAGTGCAATAAACCGCATCCGGGCCTGAAGCTGCAGCAGCGGATCGCTCGTGCCCGTCACCTGGAACGAGGCAAGGAAGCCGACCAAGTTGCCCACAGCGGCGAGATCCTCGAAGGTCCGGAATTTCAGATAGCCCAGGCCGACTTGCGTGTCCGGCTGGCCATCTTTGCGCTCATAGATATGTGCATAGAGCGTGGTGTAGTCCTGAAGCACATCCGCCACGCCGCGCACCTTCCCAGTGGGATCTCTTTGCATGTACTTTATTCCGTCGAGGCAAAAATGCCGGCCCGCGGGAGTGGAAAACTCCAGGTGATACCTCATTTCCGCCTCGCCCGTGGCGGGATTGACTTCGAGATAATTGAACCGGCTGTTTTGTGCATCCACCGGGTAGGTCACCTGATTTGCGCCCAGGAACTGGCCGAAGGTGATGGTGCCTTGCAGCGCGGCTTCGTGCTCGAGCCCGTCAATGAACTCGTTCACATCGCGGACGGTCATGTTCACGTCAAACTTGCAATCCACCCCGCCCGCAGGCGTGCCGGTTGCGGGAATGCGCTGCGCAATCGTCAAATCGCCTGCACGGTCGGCGGTGGGAGTCGTCGAGCCCTCGAAGTACCAGCCAACCATTTCTTCACTGAAAGTCATGCCCAGCCCGTCGGGAAGATTAACGTCTAGGAACGGGCTGAGAAGGGTGTTCGTGGGAAGCGCCGCTTTCTCCGTCTTCGTCAACATGTAATAGAAGCCGAACTGGCCCCCGGCGGCTTTGTGGAAGATTCCGAGCGATAAGTCGTCGTTCAACGAGGCCAAGGCGGGTGGAATGCTGGTGATGTATTTCCCGACGAGGAAGGTATCTGCGACTTTGCGGATCTCGTCGTGGAAGGGTGTGAAGTCCTTCAACTGGAAGTGGTCTTTGAGAAAACTGGGCGTCACCAGACCTTCCATCAAACCCATCAGGAGGTAACGCGCTTCGAACACGCCATCGGGTTTGGAATCAAAGCTGAGGTAGGCCACGCCGGTCGCATGATTGGCGTTCGAGATGCAGTCCATTCTCCACACGCCCTGAAGATCCTGGGCCGTGGGCACGGAGCCACCGGCATAAAGCGCCGCATGGTCGTCCACTGTCATCTGGTCGAAGCTGTGGACGCGGGTCATGGGAAAGGTGATTTGCCGGATGCCGTTCGGGTACTCGCCTAAGTAGACGCGGCCAATAATGAGGTCCTGGTTGATGATCTTGAAGATGTCGTAGAAACCCTGCCAGGGCGGGTCGAGGTATTTGAGCAGAATGTACTTCCCTGCCTCAAGGGTTCCTTTGGGCTTGTCGAGGTTGATTTCCTCCAGGCTGTTTCGCGCGTGAATGCGATCGTCCGTGTCGCTGGTAATGCCGGTGTAGTGGCCGTCCTGCTTGTGGAACTCTTTCTTGAATCCCGTAAACAGCGCGGAGGACATCGCATTCAGGATGTTGTCATGCGGGAAAAACCCTTTCCAGTATTGGTCGTTGCGAATGGTGCGGTTTGCTACGTCGATCTGAGGCGCGCCGCCTTGATTGATCAGCGTGTCGATGCCCATCGATACGCAACGCCGGAAGAGCGACTCCAACTGAGCCTCGCTGTAGGTTGAGACCGTAATGGGGTCGATCGTTGACAGGCTGACGGATTTGTTCGGCTGAGGATAGCTATCACCCTGCTCCACTTTGATTCTCTTTTCGACAATCCGCTCCGTCAGGGCGGAGATGGTCAGGAGAGGATTCACATTGAGCGCCGAGGGAATGAGCGAGCCGTCGCAGACGAAGAGGCCGTCGTGGACGCTGCCATCTGCGGCAAAGAGCCTGCCGTACTCATCCACCGCGCCGTGGAGGTAATCTTCTCCGAGCGTGCACCCGCCTAAAGGATGCGCCGTGATCAGATGCCGGGTTTTGAAGATATCCCAGAGAGGATTGGAGATGAAGTTGGCCTGTTGGGCGCGCGCGTGGCGGCGCAGTTCTTCATTGATGCGCGTGAAAATAATCTCGCGTCCTGCCCCGTCCCACTGAATGGACATGCGGCCGTCGGGCTCATACCAGGGGGCATCGAAAACCATCGTGCCGCGCGAGTCGTCGTGAGCCATGACGAGGTAGAACATGGTGTGATTCAGAGCGCCGTCGATTCGGTAGGGTTGCGAGAGGTCGCCATCGTTGAGCGTGCGCTGCTTCTGCGCGGCCTCGTTCCCGGCGTAAGTTGGGTCGCCATTCAGCAGCGCAAACCCGGCCTTCGCTCCCATGACGTAAGCGCTGGGGAAGGAAAGGTCTTCGACCGTGATGCGGTCTTCGACGGGCCTCGTTCCGTCGTAGGAAATCGCGCTCACGATGGTAGGACCGGGCGGTACAGCCCCTCCGGGCACGGCAGGCTTCAAACCGTATCCAAGGACGTTCGTGACGTAGGTCCCGTTGTAAGCAAGTCCGAAGAAATCTCCGTTGCCGCTGAACCCCGTGCCCAGAACCGGCGACACGGAGAGCCCGTGCATTTCAGAGCGCAGAAGGATCTCAGGCGAATTGATGGCCCCGGCGGAGAGCACCACGTTGCGCGCGTCCAAGGTGAACGATTTGCTCGATTTGTCGTCGGCAACATGAGAGCCGTGAATCCTCCAGCCGCCCGTCGAGAGCTTTTCCACCCACTCGACCTTGCTCTGGGTATAAATCTCCACCCCTGCGCTGCGCGCCATGGGCAGGAAATTCATGTAAAGGGTATTCTTCGCACCTACGTTGCAGCCCGTAACGCAGTCGCCGCAGTCGGTGCAGGGTTTCTGCTCGACTCCGTAAGGGTTCTTTCCATTAACGGTGAAGTTCACGTTGATGTTGAGAGCATAAGCGTCCAGCCCGATTTCAGCGGCGCGGCGCTCCATGGCCTGCACTTTCGCCAAATCCTTCGCCTTCGGATGCGGGGTTGAAGCCAGCACCTGGCGAGCCCGCAGGTAGTAGGGCATCAGGACATCGCGCGTAATCGTGCGTGGCCAACTCGCTTCCCCGAAGACTTCCGCGTCCGGGATGATGGCGACGTTGGCATTCACGAGCGACGTTCCACCTAGGCCCGACCCCTTGATGACGGAAATGTCGGGATAATTCAGAAACTCATAGAGCCCCAAGGGATTGCCATCACCGCGCGTCGCCGCCAGAAAGTCAGTGATTTCGCTTGGGAAAGTTCCCACCGGCCACTCGCGGCCCCGTTCCAGCAGACAAATCGAAGGCTTGGGGTTGAGGTTCGAGGAAGCCAGGCGCGCGGCAAAAATGGACCCGCCGTATCCGGAACCCACAATGATGTAGTCGTAAGAGCTCTTTCTGCTGCCGAAATCGAGTCCTAACATGCTCCGACCTCCTACCGTGAATGGAAGACCCACCATGGAGAACGCAGAGAGCCCGCAGGGACAATGGATCTACGCTATTCGGTCAACTCTGTCTTTCGTGGTTAGGCGTTTTCAGCGAAAAACCACCCCTTCTGCGAGAGTCAACAACCCGCCCAATGAGAAACGTGAGTTTTAGGAATCGCCCTTAGGCTTCGACTACCGAAGCCACTGTATGGTACATAACCAGCTAATAAGAGTCAACAAGATTGTGAATCTTGCAATCAAGGCGTTACAAACTCTTGGGTCGCGCAGACGCGCCGCTGGTCGGCATGTCGGCGCTGTCCTGACCCGAGAGGGACGCATACATCCCGACAAAAACCGTCGGGACGTATGCGCCACCCCGTGATCCTGCCTGCCGCCAACCCACTGGACAATTGACAAAATGTCGAGAGCCGTATTAGAGTCCATATGCGAGCATTAACTCTTCGCTAATCCAACAATCTGACTGGGAGTACGCGCATGCCAACTATTGGTCTTGTCGACGGCTTCGGGCTTGACCTCGAAGCCGCTATGAATCCGAACTCGGCATTCTCCAAGTACTTCCAAAAGCCCCCGAGCCTCTCGGTCGTCGAAAAGGACCTTGCTTCGCTCCAGAATGTCCCTCTTACTGCATTTCCGCTCAAATCCGTGCAAATCGGCCTGTCATTTAGCGAGCCTACGACTGTCTCATCCACCAGCCCTCAGTTCGCAGGCAGCGCGGCGATTTCCGGCTCGTTATGCGTATTTGCGGCGGGGAAGCTTTTTGACCCCGACCCCTTTGCGAGTCCCGTTGAGATTCCCAGCGGGCAGGCCTATCTGGGTTTGGGCATTCGGGCTTCAATTGCACCCGGAATGAATATTCCCTCGGGTGAAGTCGTGTATGGTTTCACAGTTGGAACAGCAGTATCCCTGACGCACTACAAGCCCTTTCAAACCACAAGCACCACACCGACCTTGGCAGCCGCGCTCGAAGCGTCGCTCGAGGATTATGTGATTCCATTTAGCGTGGATGACATGGCCTCATTAGGTTTGGGGGACGTTGTCACTATGGAGGGCAACTGCACCCTGAAGCTCTGCGGAACCGTTAATCTACTGACCTCCGTGAACCCACTGGCAACTCTCTCGACGCCGGCCCTGCCTGGAATCGCCGTGAACGCAGGGGCTGCGATCGACATCACGGCCACGTTCACGATTGAGGGCGATTTCGAGGTACGGGCTTACAAGGTCGCCGACGCGACGGTCCGATTAGGCTTTTACAGGAAGCGCGGGGCGGATTTTATCGTGCAGGTCAGTCCCTCGGTCGGCGTTACAGCGGGGACGACGAAAACGGATTTCATCTCGGCGGTCCTGGGAGCGGTCACCCCCTCCCCCTTCCCTACCGCCGATCAGCTTGAACAGGCAGGCCTCACGAAAGAGAAACAAGAGGTTGTAGTGGGCGCTCTAAAAACCGCGATCCAGCGTCAACTCGAGCTTGCTGTTCAAGCCGAACTTCAATTGCTTGCATCGGATGACTCGGCATTCCTTTATGAGATCAACTTGCAAGACCTCGGACCGGACGGCAAGGCCGCCCTGGAAGGTGCCTTACGCTTGGACCTCACCACACTGCTGGGGTCGCCAGGAACCCTGCCCCGAGGCATTACCGAGATTCAGAATCTGATTACCAGCACCCGCAAGAGAGGTCATACCCTCAGCATCAACATCCTGGGACTCTATAACTACGCTTCTATTAATGATCTCTTGCTCAAAGGAACGGTCCTGACCGACGCGGCGAGTGGTGCAGTCATCATCACTGATGAGGCCAATGCAACCCGCGTGAGCGGAGCGATAAATTTCCTTGCCGACTCCGATAAACTACGCAAGGTTCTGGCGCAGTCCTTCCTGATCACCGCGGCTTACCGCTGCAGCGGCTTGATTGCGCACGGGCCCACGCTCAAAGCCTCCTACTGGCATTTCGCATCCCATGCCAAGACGGACCTCCCGACCATGGGCGCTTATCTGGACGCGCTCGTTGCCTTGGGGTTGATTCTGGAAGCCGACAAAGTGGCGAAGCTCTCGAATCTGACTGATTTTGGAAGCTCGACGTGTTACGTCGGAACCGATTACGACGATACGCTCAGCCAAAGCCTCTACCTTCGCGCTGACGGCCAGCCGCGCGGGATCGACGAGTTTGAGCAGATCGGCCGCCAGGCGCTTCAGGAACTTCTGCACGCCGATTCCGACGACGGGTATCGTCTGCGCGGCCTGGAAAGCGACGCCGTCTGGCAGCAGGTCAAAAATACAGGCGGCACACTAACCAATCTTGCCAAGGTCTTTCCCGACCTCGATCCCGACTCGCAGATTCCCAACATTGCCGGAGACTACCTGCTCATTGAGTGGTGGGCAACCACCATGTCGAAGCTGGCGGTGACACTGAGCGCTGCCAGGCACTTTTTTGCCCAGGATCCCCCGCCCGCTCCGAACAGTCCCGATTTCAAGAAGGCGCAAACCGATTTGTGGCACCGTATGGCCGACGTGGCAATTAACACTCACGACAGGTTCGGCGACCCTTGGGGCCTCATCGCCATGGACCTTGCCTCGGGTCAACGCTCGCAGGCGAGCGCGCGGCTCGTGTCGCCCCAACTGACGTTGCGAGTTGCCAGGCAGTAGGCATCGGCCCTACTCCTCTGAGGCCAGTGTCATTTCGAGCGCAGCGAGGAATCTGGCTCTGATCTCGGGTGACTCGCGGCGCGCGTCGCCCGAAGAGGCTCGACGTGGTGGATGGAAAACTCTGAGCGAGATTCCTCGTTGCGCTCGGAATGACATCACGACAAACTCCTGCTCAGGGCCCTACTCATGATTGACCCGCTAAGGTAGTTGTGTTATAAACAATGCGCATCTATCAACATTGGCAGTCATTGTTCAGGGCATAACAATCTACAGGCGAGGCATGGAATGGGGAACAAGACACATCGCCCCAGTATGAAGAGATTCGTGATCGCTCGTTCCATCCAGAACGAGATGGAGGCGCAGAAGGGGCGGGAGCGGCAGCGAATTCCGGTCATCGTGTCACTGAGAGACCCAGCCGTGGCTTCCCCGGCAGGCATCCAGGAATCCAAGCAGAAAGTTTTGGATTTTGTTCGTAGCAAGACTGATCAAGCCAATCAGGTGAGTGAAAGCGACTTCTACGTTTTTGCCTCGCTTTTCCCCGAGGATATCGAAGAACTCGCCAAACAGCGCCAATATGTTTATCAGATCTGGAGAGACGAGACGACCTACGGCCACTTGCTCAGTTCTGTCGACACAGTAAAGGCCACTTCGTGCTGGCGAACCTTTGAGGCCCGCGGCAAGGGGATCACGTGGGCGGTGCTGGACACTGGAATCAATACCGCGCACCCCCATTTTGCCGCTCTGAACACGGTCGACGGCACGCTCAGCAAGAACTTCTCGAGTTCCGACACGCCCGATGACCGCGAAGGCCACGGCACGCACGTTGCCGGCATTATTGCCGGCGCGGCCCCGACTTGGCCGGAAGGCAAGCCCTACCACGCCGCCACGTACCAGGAGGAGCAGGGCGATGCCCCGCAACTGAAAGAACTCGAAGCCTGTCCCTCAGGCGTGGCGCCGTTCGCTAAGCTCCTGAACATCAAGGTTCTCAACGACGACGGGACCGGATCAGCGTCGGCAGCGATCCGCGGCCTGGAGTACTTGCGCAAGCTGAACGATTCCAGCCTCGCCATCCGCGTCGACGGAGCCAACATGAGCCTTGGCTATCCTTTCGACCCGCAGAGCTACGGCTGTGGGTACAGCCCCTTGTGCCAGGAAGTGACGCGCGCGGTGGAGTCCGGGCTGATCGTCGTCATTTCCTGCGGCAACTGGGGCTACGGCAAGACAGTCATGAGCACTGGAGAGCCGGAGCCGGTAACCGTGGTCTCATCGATTACCGATCCCGCCAACACTGGAGCGGCCATCGCGGTCGGCTCGGTTCACAAGAGCCAGCCGCATCGCTATGGAATTTCTTACTTTTCGTCGAAGGGTCCGACGGCGGATGGCAGGATGAAGCCCGACTTGGTGGCGCCGGGCGAGAAGATCATCTCCTGCCATGCTCATCCTGACCAGGGATATGAGTACAAGGAAGCGAGCGGCACCAGCGCGGCCGCGCCGCACGTGTCAGGGGCCATCGCGGCGTTTCTTTCCGGGCACCGCGAATACCGGGGCGACCCGGAGAATGTGAAACGAATCTTCACCAAGACGGCCACGGACTTGGGCCGCGACCGCGCCTTCCAGGGCGCGGGCATGTTGGATTTGCTGCGGGCGATGATGTCGGTTTGACGGGCGGCATCGTGAACAAGAGGAGACACTGATGGCTATCCGTGAAATCAGGAACATGCGCAATGGGGCACCACTCATCGGAGTCCTTGATGTGCCCTGCAAAGGGCACTATGCAGTAGCCGGGGGCAACGGCCCCGGTACCGCACCGAGGCCGCTCCCGACCCTGAACGGGTCGCAGCAGCCCGAAATGCCAGGAGCACAGTCTGAATGATTCCATGCGGATTCGACCCGTTCAGGGTCGTCCGTTCATGGGGCGTGTTCTCCGGGGGCGTTGCCCCCGGCTACTTTATGGATCCCCTCTGGGGATCAATGCCAACGCAAAGGAGCAAGGCATCGCGGGTCCCCCATTTGCGGGGTGCGCGCAACCCTCATCCACAAAAAAGGAGTTGCCCTATGGCGCAGTTCAAACAATTTCATGATCCCGAACTTTCGATTTGGCAGGCCGCGGTTGGAGAAGTTGAAGCCCAGGCTGCTGCCGGTACGCAAGTGGAGGACGTAGGCGCGGCGCGGGTCGTCGCGGGCCGGCCCGACGACCTTGATGCGATGTCCTCGGAAGCAATCTCCTATTGCACCCAAGTTGATACCGGCACCCCCATCGCGGCTGCCACCGCCTTTCACCCGGCCACTGAGGGTTTGGCCCAAACCGCCGGCTTCTGTTCCCTCACCGCGCTCAAACTGGCCAAGGCGAAGATCGTGGGGAACCAAGCCGACGAGCAGCGGTACCAGGAAGAGCTTGCCAAGTTTGGCGACTGCGATCCCCGATATTCGGAAGCCGCCGCCAAGTACGCCGAGTATTTCGTCGCCCAGCAAAAACAGATTCCCTACATCGTTTACAAGAACCTGAGCGACTTTGTCATCGACGGCAAGCTTCCTGACAAGGCCAGGGTGGGCATTGTCGGGGACTGGGGGACAGGTCAGGACGCGGCCAGGTTGTTGCTGCGGCAGGTAGCCGACAAGAAGCCGGATGTGGTCATCCACCTCGGCGACATCTACTACGCCGGGACCCAGTTCGAGGTCACCAATTACTTTTTGAATATCTGGCAGCAGGTTCTGACCCTCGGCGATAAGCTCGACCGCATTCCCACTTTCACTCTTGCCGGCAATCACGATATGTACTCCGGCGGCGGCCCGTATTACCAGCTCATTCAGCAACTCGGCCAGCCCGCGAGCTACTTCTGCCTACGCAACGCCGCTTGGCAGTTCATCGCCATCGATACGGGCTACCACGACCACAACCCGGCGGGCGGCGGCGCTGGGGCGACGTATCTCCAAGACACCGAGGTCACCTGGCTCACCGACAAAGTGAATAATGCCGGCGGCCGCAAGAACGTGCTGCTTTCACACCATCAGCTCTTTACGGCATTCGACAGCATCGACGGGCAGGAAGTGAACATGCGCCTCACCTCTCAACTCGGTCCCCTGCTGCCGAAGTTGACGCACTGGATCTGGGGCCACGAACACGACTTCGTGCTTTACGACTCTTACATGAACCTGGCGCGGAGTTGCTGCCTCGGGCATGGCGCATTCCCAGTGGGAGTCGACGAGGTCGTCAAAGTACCTAAGCACCCTGACGTTCCGGTGATCAAAGACGACGACGGCGATCCTATCCGCCCAGGCACGACCGGCGGGCTGTGCAACCACGGCTACGCCATCATCGATCTCGACGGCGCATCGGGCAAAGTCTCGTACTACCAGGACAGCGACGAAGACACACCCATGTACGAGCAGGCGATGTAGCGCGGGCGTCTCGCCCGGTGGGGAGGGAGCGTCTCGCTCCCGCGCGCGAGGGTGGCGCAGACGTGCCGAGCTCAGGCATGTCTGCGCCTGCCGATTCGGAGGGGCACATACATGCCGACGAAAGGCGTCGGCACGTATGCGCCACCCGCGATTAGCAGTAGCACAGGCAGGAGTGCCTGTGCTACCCGGAGGACCGCATGGCACGGCTGGCATCACCCATAGAAACCCTCAAAGAACATTACCAGGTGGTTGTGATCGGGTCCGGTTATGGGGCCGCGATTGCGGCCTCGCGCCTCGCGCGGGCTGGAAAGCAGGTATGCGTGCTCGAGCGCGGGCGGGAATTCCAGCCCGGCGAGTACCCGAACCGCTCGACCGAAGCCGTCGCCGCAATGCAGGCACACACGCCGGAGATCCCGCAAGTCGGATCGCGAACCGGATTGTACGACTTACACATTCACCCGGACATCAACGTGTTTGTGGGCTGCGGCCTCGGCGGAACTTCGCTGGTGAATGCCAATGTGGCTCTGCGCGCGGAGCCGCGCGTCTTTGACGACCCGCGCTGGCCGCGCGAGCTTCGCAACCCGAAGGCTGTGGACCAGACGCTTGCGATCGACCACACCACGCCTCTCGAGGAGGGCTACGCGCGCGCCGAAGAAATGCTCAAGCCCAATCCCTATCCTCAGGACGGGCCGGAGCTACCCAAGCTGCGCGCGCTCGAAGAGTCCGCGCAGCATTTGGGCCAGAAGTTCTACCGCACGCCGATCAACGTCAACTTCACGATCGAGGGCCCAAACCATGTGGGCGTTGAACAACACAAATGCGCGAATTGCGGCGACTGCGTTACGGGGTGCAACTACGCAGCCAAAAACACGCTCATCATGAATTACCTGCCCGATGCGGTGAATCACGGCGCGGAGATCTTTACGGAGGTTTCCGTGCGCTGGCTCGAGCGCAAGGACAACCAGTGGCTGGTGCAATGCGAGTTGCTGGGTGTGGGTCGCGAGAAGTTCAAGGCCCCGGATGTCGCAGTCACGGCAGACGTCGTAGTGCTGGGCGCGGGAACGATGGGCTCGACTGAGATCCTGCTCCGCTCCGCGCAACACGGCCTGGCTCTCTCAAATCGGCTGGGAGAGCGTTTTACCGGAAATGGAGACGTGCTCGGTTTCGGATACAACACAGCACAAGTCATCAACGGAGTAGGTTGGGGCCATCACAAGCCTGGTGAGATTCCCGCCGTTGGTCCCTGCATTACGGGAATCATCGACATGCGACATCAGCCTTCCCTCACCGACGGCATGGTGGCCGAAGAAGGCTCGCCGCCCGGAGCGCTCGGCGTGTTTTTGCCGGCCGGATTTGCGGCCGCGGCGGCCGTAGCCGGCAGTGCTGAGCCGGTGGCGGACACTGAACTCATCGAGGAAAGAGAGCGGGAACTTCTGACTGACTTCGAGGGCCCTTACCGTGGCGCCGTCAATCACTCGCAGACTTACCTGGTGATGACTCATGACAACGGTGCCGGGCGCATGAGCCTCGACGCAAAAGGCAACCTGGCGCTCGACTGGCCGAGCGTCGGCAGCGAACCCATCTTTGGGAAAGTGAACGCTCGCTTGAAGCAGGCCACGGAGGCTTTGGGCGGCGCTTTCGCTCACAATCCGTTATGGAGCAAGCGGCTGCACAAGAACCTGACCACCGTGCATCCGCTGGGTGGATGCGTCATGGCGGACGATGCCGCCGGAGGAGTGGTGAATCACAAAGGGCAAGTGTTCTCTGGGACCACCGGCACAAGTGTGTATGACAATCTCTATGTGGCTGACGGTTCCGTGATTCCGACCCCTCTGGGCGTCAATCCGCTGCTCACCATTTCGGCCGTCACGGAGCGGGCCATGGCGTTGCTGGCGCAGGACCGCGGTTGGCAGATCGACTATCGCCTGCCGTCGGCGCCCAAAGCGGCGGCAGCAGCCAAGCCCGGGGTCGAGTTCACCGAGACGATGAAAGGCTATTTCTCGACGCAGGCAAAGACGCCCACGCCGCCCCTCACGCTCGACCCTGTTTATCAGCGCGGGTTTGACCAAGGCCTACCCGACAATTCCCCTTTCCAGTTCACGCTCACCATTGCGAGTGAAGACCTGGACGATATGATCTCCAATCCTGCGCACGAAGCTCCGATGGTAGGGACAGTGCTGGCGCCGGCGATTTCCCCGCAACCTCTCACGGTGGCTGAAGGGCGCTTTAACCTCTTCACTGTTGACGCAAACAACGTCGACACGCACAACATGCGCTACAGGATGAAGCTGACGGCGGAGGATGGCCGCACCTACTATTTCGAAGGTTTTAAGGTGACTCATCCCGATTCCATCTTCCAAGTCTGGCCTGCGACCTCAACCCTGTACAGCACGATTTACGACGGCGAGAGTGCGGCCAGCCCGATTTTGGGCAAGGGGATTCTGCACATCGCTCCGGAAGATCTCGCGCGCCAACTGACTACCATGAAGGTGATCAACGCCGGAAGCCTCGACGAACGAATTACAGCCGGAGCCCGGTTTGCGCGCTTCTTCCTCGGTCCGTTGTTCGACACCTACGCAGACGTATTCTCCCAACCCAGCGTCTTCAATGCCGATGCGCCGCCCCGGCAGAAGCGTCCGCTGCGAGTGGCCGCACCGCAGGTTGCGTTTTTCAAGACGGCGGATGGAGTGGGTCTGCGCCTGACGCGTTATCAGGGAGGTGCCAAGGGCCCGGTCATCCTCTCGCACGGGCTGGGCGTCTCAAGCCTGATCTTCTCCATCGACACCATTGAGACGAATCTGCTCGAATATCTTTTCGCACGCGGCTACGACGTCTGGCTGCTCGATTACCGCTCGAGCATCGCACTGCCGGCCGCCACGCTTCAGGCCAGTGGCGACGACGTGGCGACCAAGGACTATCCCGCCGCAGTCGCCAAGGTTCTGGAACTGACTGGAGCCAAAAGCGTTCAGATGGTGGTCCATTGCTGGGGCTCCACCACGTTCTTCATGGCGATGCTGGCGGGGCTCAAAGGCGTGCGCTCCGCGGTGGCCTCGCAAATCGCGACTCAGGTTCGGACTCCACTCGCCACGCGCATCAAGACCGGCTTGCACCTGCCTACGTTCCTCAAGGATGTGGGTATCGAAGACTTGACCGCTTATGTGGACAACCATGAGAGCTTGGTGGCCAAGATCTATGACGAGGGAATGAAGCTCTACCCGCTGGACCTCAAGAACCGTTGCACCAGCGCCACGTGCCATCGCATTACCTTCATGTACGCTCCGCTCTACGAACACGCCAATTTGAACGAACCGACGCACGACGCCCTACACGAAATGTTCGGCGTGGCCAACATGAAGTCGTTCATCCACCTTGCCCGCCTGGCCAATACGGGCCACTTGGTGGACTTCGACGGCAACAACATTTATCTGCCTCACCTCGACCGGCTAGCCATTCCTATCACCTTTATTCACGGAGCGCAGAACGAATGCTTTCTGCCTGAAAGTACCGAAATCAGCACGCAAGACCTCGCCGCGGCAAATGGCAGCGGCCTCTATAAGCGACACGTGATCCCGGGCTACGGGCACATCGACTGCATCTACGGTAAGAATGCGGTGAACGATGTTTATCCGTTCATCGTGGAGCACTTGGACGCAACGCAGTAGTTCAGTCAGCAGAAGCTGCCCCTGTGGTGCCAAGGGTGGCCATGGAGTGCGGCAGCGAAGCTGCCGCCTTCGGGCGTCGATTCCAGGGCGGCAACTTCGCCGCCGCACTCCATGGCGCCTCGCGCATTTGAAAAGGTCAATGATGAGTTTTCGAGTTGCAGTCTTAGGTGGCGGCGTGGGAGGCTTGAGCGCGGCGCAGGAACTTGCCGAGCGGGGCTTCGAGGTGGCGGTCTACGAGCGCCGGCCCGATTTCGGCGGGAAAGCGCGAAGCATCCCGGTCCCGAATTCGGCCACGCCCGGTCGAAGTCCCTTGCCGGGTGAGCACGGGTTCCGCTTCTTTCCAAGTTTCTACAAACACCTGCCGGACTCCATGAAGCGCATACCGTGTGCCGGAAGATCGGTCTTTGACAACCTGCTTTTCTCGACACGCGTCGAAATCGCGCGCACGGGGAAGCTTGCCTTCCTTGAGCCTACGCGGTTCCCCGAGACCCTCGATGACTGGTCGACCGTCTTCAAATCTCTCTTCGCCAATCTCGGGATACCGGATGACGAACTTCTGTTCTTTATCGACCGCCTGCTGGTGCTGCTTACCAGTTGTCAGGAGCGGCGGCTCGCCGAATACGAAAACATCGCGTGGTGGGATTTCATCGCTGCCAACAGCAAGTCTGTGAGCTACCAGAAGTATCTTGGCGAGGGCGTAACGCGGTCGCTGGTTGCGATGAAGGCGGAAATCAGCAGCACGCGGACCGTGGGCTACATCGACCTGCAGCTAATGCTGGGACTGATGTGCAGCCCGGGCGGATTCGACCGCGTCCTGAACGGTCCCACAAACCAGGCCTGGATCGAGCCTTGGATTGCTTATCTCGAGTCGATGGGAGTCGCTTTGCAGGGAAACTCCCTGGTGCGGTCGCTGCAACTTGAGGGCGGCCGCATCGGCAAAGTGCTTGTCGAGCAAAACGGACTACCCTCCGCCCTCGCCGTCGACTACTACATCAGTGCCCTGCCGGTCGAGATCATGGCGGGGCTGGTAACCGATGACATTAAAAGGGTCGCGCCGTCTCTGGCCCATCTCGACAAGCTTGAGACGCGCTGGATGAACGGAATCCAATTCTATTTGAAGAATGATATTCCTCTCGTGCGTGGCCACTCCAACTATCTCGACTCTCCGTGGGCGCTAACTTCGATTTCTCAAAGACAGTTCTGGCCGGGAATCGATTTTGCCGGATTGGGCGACGGCAAGGTGGGAGGCATTCTCTCGGTTGACATTTCTGATTGGGACACGCCGGGCATTGTTTACGGCAAGGCGGCCACGAATTGCACCGCCGAGGAGATTAAAACCGAGGCATGGGCGCAGCTCAAGGCGCATTTGAACACTGAGGGTATTGAGACGCTCAGCGACAGCAACTTGCTTTCGTGGTTTCTCGACCCTGACATCCAGTTTCCGAATCCCAGCGCCGCCACCAACGCAGAGCCGCTGCTGATCAATCCCGCGGGCTCGCTTCAGTATCGCCCCGAAGCGTCAACGGAAATACCGAACCTCTTCCTGGCATCGGACTACGTGCGCACCTATACCGACCTGGCAACCATGGAAGGAGCTAACGAGGCGGCCCGCCGGGCCGTGAACGCCATACTCGACGCTTCCGGATCGAACGCACCTAAGGCTCAACTCTGGCCGTTTCAGGAGCCCGAAATCTTCAGGCCGATGCGAGAGTATGACCTGCTCCGTTTCAAGTTGGGGTTGCCGCATGGCCAGGGGCTGTAACGCAGGCGTCTCTCCCGCACTCTGTTACGGCAGCGGGACACTCTCGCGACGGTCGGCGAGACCTCCGCGCTAAGAGCCACCGCAAATGACATCCGGAGCATCTAAGTTGATATAGCAGTAACCAATCTGAGAGACCGAAAAAGGGGGAAGGATGCCAAATAACGAATATCTTGCAGTACCCGGCAGCGAACGCGAGCCAATGCCCGGCGCGAGCCAGTCCGGTACGTGTGATCCTAATGAGCAAGTGCAGGTGACGGTGGTAATCCGTCCACGGCCGTTAGGCAAGAACGTAAAGCCTCTGGCGGAGGTGATAGCCAGTGGTGAGCGCCTGACTCGCGCCCAGCATGAAGAACGATACGGGGCGGACTCCACGGATGTGGAGAAAGTTCGAGAGTTTGCGCGTGCACACGGGCTTGCCGTTTCCGGCGTGAGCTTGGCGGCAAGAACCGTGAGGCTGACAGGAACTGCGGCCGCTTGCTCGAAAGCCTTTCAGGTCGATTTGAACATGTATGAGGGACCGCAGGCGACATATCGCGGACGCGTGGGCTCGGTATACGTCCCGGCAAACCTGAAAGACATTATCGTCAGCGTCCACGGCCTCGACAACCGGCCTCAGGCGCAGACGCACCTCCGCGTCGCTTCTAAGGCAGCGCCCACCCACGTGCGCGCCAATGCCTCTTCATCGGTGTCATACACCGCGCCTCAGGTGGGCGAGCTTTACGATTTTCCTGCCGACGCGACCGGCCAGGGCCAAACGATCGGCATCATCGAACTGGGCGGCGGCTACACGCAATCCGACCTGAATACCTATTTCAGCGGGCTGGGTATTTCTCCGGCGCCTACGGTTACGGCAGTGTCTGTGGACGGGGCGTCGAATCAACCCACCGGCGACAGTGGCGGCCCCGACGCAGAAGTAATGCTGGATATCGAAGTCGCGGGGGCGGTGGCGTCGGCAGCGAAGATCGCCGTCTACTTCGCGCCCAACACCGACTCTGGGTTTCTAGACGCAATTAACCAGGCGGTGGACGATAAGACGAACAACCCTTCGGTGATCTCAATCAGTTGGGGCGGGCCGGAGTCCACTTGGACCTCGCAATCTTTACAGTCCTACAACAGCGCTCTCGAGGCCGCGTCGGCGGTCGGTGTCACGGTTTGTATCGCGGCGGGAGATAACGGCGCCACGGATGGAGTGACCGACGGTCTGGACCATGTGGACTTCCCCGCCTCCAGTCCCTACGCCCTGGCCTGCGGCGGAACGCACCTGGTGGGCAGTGGAACGACTATTACCAGCGAGGTGGTTTGGAACGACCTTCCCGATAATGGCGGCACCGGAGGAGGCGTGAGCGCAACTTTCCCGCTTCCCACCTTTCAGGCCAACGCAAATGTGCCCCCTTCCGTGAACCCCGGGAACTTCGTCGGCCGAGGCGTGCCGGATGTAGCCGGGGATGCCGATCCTTTTACCGGCTATCAGATCGATGTGGACGGCAGCAGCATCGTGGTGGGAGGTACCAGCGCCGTCGCGCCGCTTTGGGCCGGCTTGATCGCCTGCTTCAATTCCAGTTTGAAAACCCCGGTGGGATACCTGAATCCCACGCTCTACCAAACCGTCGCCGCAGCCGCCGGAACGTTCCATGACATTACTTCCGGCAATAACGACGGCTATTCGGCGGGACCAGGATGGGATGCCTGCAGCGGTTGGGGCAGCCCAAACGGCGCGGCGATCCTGCAGTCGCTGGCGGGAACGTCGACAAGCACACCACCCACAACAGGCACACCCTCAGCGCCGACCCCCACGCCTCCGCCTAAAAAGCGGAAGAGGAAGAAAAGCGGTAGCTAGTCTAGTACTACTACGTTAAGTCAAGGCGGTCGCTTTCGCTTGCGAATTTTGCTACCACAATACGCACAATGTCCGGTCCAGGTGAACAGGAGGCGTTGGATCTCACGGCGCGTCTGTGGCAG
>JBEKLY010000013.1:0-58237 GCA_050010015.1 Terriglobia bacterium | reverse complement strand
AGATGTAGACGAATCAACTGCCGAGGCCATCGCCGACTGGCATTATTGGGTGGCCCAAGGCTACTGCTTCTGACTCACCACCCAACCCCACCGATCTACGCAGCCCTACCGAAAGCTCACAGAAGATCTTGGGAATAGTCGTACAAAGTCCGCAGCGGGTAGCGCAGAGTTTGTGCTGTTCAAACTCTGCGGCTTTTGATGTTAAGTAATTCCCGCATCGTCAATGCACATACGGAAATGGGTTCAATGGAAGAGCCGCAGAGTCCCAACAGTAGGGACTCTGCGCTACAGGCTGTGGTGGGCTTTCATCTAAGGCGCAATCTCGTGCCTTAATTCTTTCGAGAGTTTCTCGATTTGCTTCAGGCGAGTCACCAGGTCTTGAGGTAGTTGTCCTTTCGTTACTTTTTCGACGTCCGGCGGAATTGACTCGGCCATTTTCGCGAGTTGGCTCGCCTGCTCCTTCGCCTTAGCGGCATCGATCTTGAGTTGTGGCGTTTTTCGAGGCACGGCCGGCGGAGCGTCCGGGTCCGGCAGTCGAGGCCGGGCAGGATGGCCAGGTGGAAAGGTCCCTGGAATGACCTGGCCCCCGCCCTGTTGGACAACCAGAGCTAACGCTAAGAACAACCCTTTGGGAAGCAAAATAGCAGCCTGCATATGCACCCCTGATTTCCGTGCAGGGGCAGCCCCTGATGGCTGCCAACCCCACGTCGATAGCCCTCTCTCCCCTGAAGAGAAAGTAGGACAGGCACTCTTGCCTGTCTCTAAGGCTGGCGCATGGCGCACCGCCTCGCAGGCAAGAGTGCCTGCGCCACTTCTTCAGCCGTCACGGGACGGGTGAGGAGCCGCTTCCTTTTACAATCGTCAATCGTCCATCGACAATCACATCAGCTTCATGCCGTCCGGGTCCCAGCGGACCACCGCGCCCCTTTCGTAACTCAGGTTGCTCAGCAGCGCCGCGCCGGCCGCGCGGAATCCGAAAACCGCATCTTCCACCACGGGCTGGCGCGAGCGAACCGCCGCAAAGAAGTTCTTTAAGTGGTCGTAGCTGTCGCTGTACCCATCTGGGACGGCGAACTTCTCCACCGCGGAGTACCCTGCCGAGGGCTGGGTCAGCGGATACTTCTTGCGGTACTCGACCAGGAACTTGTCCTGCATCGCCTGGGTGAACGTTTCGATGTTGTAGCCCGGCTCAGTCTCGCGCGGCACTCGATACAGCGTGACGCCGTCGCCAATGGTCATCGAGCCTTCCGTGCCATTGAACACGAAACCTTCGCTCTCGCTGCCGCCACAGGCAAAATTGACTCGCAGGGTCAGGTTGTATCCCTGCGGATAATCGAACAGCCCTAGAAGCACGTCGGGAACGTCGCGGCCGTCTTTCCAGAAGCGCAGGCCGCCCGTGGCCATGGCGCGATTGGGGCCGGTCGTCTGAGTGACGAAGTGCGTTCCACTGAAGAGGTGAACAAAAAGGTCGCCTGCCACGCCCGTGCCATAAGCCTTCCACTTTCGCCACTGGAAAAAGTGTTCAGGATTGAAGGGAATCTTTGGCGCCGTGCCGAGAAAGCGGGGCCAGTCGATCGTCTGCTCGGAAGCGTCGGGGGCGATGGAATAATCCCACGCGCCAATGGCCGAGTTGCGGTCCCACCAGGCGCTGATGGCGGTGATATGGCCGATGCCGCCGGACTGCACGATCTCCTGCGCCTTCTTGTAAAGCAGCGAGCTGACGCGCTGGCTGCCGATCTGAATGATGCGCTGCGTCTTCTTCGCCGTGGCTATGAATTCAGGGCCGTCCGGGTAGGCATGAATCATGGGCTTTTCACAATAGACGTCTTTGCCCGCGTTCATCGAGTCGACAGCCGCCTGTTTGTGCCAGTGATCGGGAGTGCCGATCAGGATGGCGTCCACGTCGGAGCGGGAGAGAATCTCCTTATAATCGCGCGTGGTGAAGATATCGTTGCCCCAAATCTCCTTGGCGCGCGCCAGGCGGCCGTCGTAGCAGTCCGCCACCGCCACGAGCTTCACTCCCGGCACCAGCAGCGCCGTCCGCGTGTCTCCCGACCCTTGGCCTCCGGCACCAATAAGAGCAAGGTTAATTTGATCGTTTGGGGAGCGCGGCGCCGCAGGCTCAGGTTCGGCCGCGAGCATATGCGTCTTCAGACCATCCACAATGAAGCTTCCGGCAGTCATCACGCTTCCCGTTTTTAGAAAATCCCTTCGATTAAATCCACTCGCCATTCTCCACCCCCTCCAATCCATTTTCAGAATTTGTTCAAAAGCAGCCGCTCATGCTCTTTCGCTGACGGGCATCCGGAAACCATGAAAATGCCTAGAGCGCCATGGAGTGCGGCAGCGAAGCTGCCGCCGTGGAATACGAGCGAACGGCGGTAGCGGCGCTACCGCACTCCAAGGTGCCTTCGGCACAAAGATTATCAGAGCAGATGAGAATACCGCTGATAAGGCTTTTCGTGGTAGGGAAAAAACCAGCTTTCGGTGCGCTGCAGGGGCGACCACAAGGGCCGCCCCTACTACTGCGTTTCAGCCCTCGCCCCCTTTGGGGGAGAGGGTGGACCGCGACGGCGCCTTCACCAGCCGTCGAGGGCCGGGTGAGGGGGTTCGTAGCAGGATAGAAATACATCCGACAACCACGCGGGTTGCCCCCTCGGACCAATCACTCCGCCCGCAGCGATTCCGCGGGGTTGACAGCGGCTGCGCGTCGGGCGGGCAGATAAGCGGCGAGCGCGGCCGTCGCGACGAGCCCGAGCGACACCGCAGCGTAGGTCACGGGGTCGACGGACCGCACTCCAAACAACAGGGATGACATCAGGCGCGTAAGCGCGGGCGCGGCGGCCAATCCGCAGATCACACCGGCGCCGGTTAACAGCAACGCGTGGCGGACAAACATTCCCGTCACTTCCCTGTCCTGCGCTCCCAGCGCCAAGCGAATGCCGATCTCCCGCTTGCGCTGGGACACGGAGTAGGCGATCACGCCGTAGAGGCCCACCACGCCAAGAAGCAGAGCCATTCCGCCTGCGAGGCCCAGCATCACGAGCGTGAAGGAAGTCCGCGCCATGGATCGCCGGTAGAGATAGTCCAGCGTGCGGACATCCGCCAGTGGCAGGTCGGGGTCCACGGACCACACGGCCCGCTGCACCTCGCTCATGAAGCTTGGCGAGCCGGCGCGCTCACTTCGAACCGAGTAGGTCACATAGCGGCGCACATCCATGTCGTTGCCCTCGAAGTTCGCCAGCAGAACCGGCCAATACACCGAACTGGGCGGCGCCTTTTCCACTCCGTCATCGCGAGTATTACCGGCCACCCCGACAACCTCACGCCAGCCCTCCTTGGTGTTGCCCCGGACTTGTTTGCCCAGGGCCCTCGATGGGTCGTGCCAGTAATCCCGCGCCACTTTTTCGGAAACGATAGCCACAGGCAGCTTATTGTAGATGTCACTCCAAGTGATGTCGCGGCCCGCCAGGAGCGGCGTGCCAAGAGTTTTGAAAAAACCCGGCGCAACGAACCTGTATCGGACGAGTGGAATGTCACTTTGCGAATAAGTGCGGTCTCTGGCGAAGAGTGCGTCGCCCCACTCGTTGCCATCCAAGGGGACGCTCAGCGAGAAGCTGGCGGAGGATACGCCCGGAATGGCCTCGATCTTACGCAAGAGCTCCTCCTGAAGCCGGGTCACGCGCTCGGGTTCCTTGACCTGAGAATCGGGAATGTCGACTCGGAATGTTTGAAGCTCGGAAGGCGCAACGAATCCCGGGTCGACGCCAGTCAGCGCGCGGAATGTGCGGATCATCAATCCAGAGCTGATCAACAGAACCAGCGCCAGCGCCACTTGGGCAATCACCAGCGCGCTGCGGGCGCGGTGTCGCTCGCGGCTCTCACTCAGCGTCCGTCCGCCCTCGCGCAGTCCGGTTCCCAGGCGCGCGCCCGAATATTTCAAGACCGGGATGGAACCAAAGAGCAGGCTTGCGACAAATGATAGTGCGAGCGTGAAGAGGACCACGGTGCCGTCAACGCCGATTTCCTCGAGACGAGGAAGGCCCGAGGGCGCCAAGGCGATCAGGAGCCGCAAGGCGCCGTAAGCGAGGGCCAAGCCGAGGCCGCTCGCTAACACCGCCAGAACCAGGCTGTCGAGAAACAACTCCGCCGCGATGCGCAGCCGGCTGGCGCCCAAGGCGGCGCGGATTGAGAGCTCCTGCTCGCGTCCTTCGGCGCGGACCATGAGCAGGTTAGCCACGTTGGCGCAGGCGATCAGCAGCACCAGCCCGAGCCCGCCCATCAGAACCCACAGGACCTTGCCCACATCGCCTACCACAAACTGTTTCAGGGTGTGGAGGTTCGGTCCGATTCGTGCGCTTTCAAACATCTTGACGCTGAACCCGGGCGGAGGCGGGAAGCTCCGGATGACGATGGGAAGCATCCGCGCCACGTCGGCGCTGGCCTGCGCAAGAGTGACCCCTGGTTTGAGCCTTGCGATGCCGTCATAGCTAAATTGGCCCAATGTGGTTTTGGCGCGGTCAAACTGCAACGGCACAATCAGGGCCAAGTCAGTCCAGTCTTCGAAACGGAAATCCTGCGGCAGGACTCCAATGATTTGGCGCAGCTTTCCGTCCGCTGTGATGGTTTTTCCGATTACGGAGCGGTCGCCGCCAAACTTACGGCGCCAGTATCCGTAAGTCAGGATTACCGTATCCGCACTGCCTGGAGCAGCATCCGCCCGGCTGAACATGCGGCCCAGCATAGGCGAGACCCCCAGAATCGGAAGGACGCCGTCGGTGACGCCAAGCCCCGACACATGTTCCGGTTCGCCGAGGCCGGTGATGTTCAGAGAGTAGCCGGTAGTGACGCCGATGTCCTGGAAGGTATGGCTCTGGTCACGGAATACGAAGTAGGTTGAGGGTGACAGATTCACTTCCTTGAGGTTTATACCCGGTGCTGTCAGCCAGACGGCAACCAATTCCTCAGGGTGAGAGTAAGGCAGGGGCTTAAGCAAAACGCCCTCCAGCACACTGAAGATTGCTGTGTTCGCGCCAATGCCAATCGCCAGCGTCAGCAGCGTGACGGCAGTGAAAAAGGGCGTTCGCCCCAGCCTCCGGAGCACTTGTCTGAGCTGACCGGTCAAGAACCCCATAGATAGACCTCCTAAGCGTGTTAGACGCAGTTCTCCGTATGCCAGTTAGCGCGCGTACGATGCCCCCGCGACTGTGAGCTCGAAGCTCATACCACAGCCTAGCCCTCCCGCGGCTACAGGCGCCCTGCTGACTAATACGCCCACGCACGAACGCGGGTTCCGAAAAATCGCTTTGGCGCAGCTGTTGCCCTTGTGGCTACCATAAAGCTGTCATCCTGAGAAAAGCGAAGGATCTCTGCAGTAGTCATTAGATCGTCAAACGGAGAAACCAGTTACAGAGATCCTTCGCTTCGCTCAGGATGACAGTGGTAATTGTTTCGCACCCTCTTCGCTTTCGCGCTGGGGCGGCCTATGAATGCTCCAGCCTTTCACTCCAAAGCTTGTAAAGGCCCCAGGCGGCAAGAGTACTACAGTCGCGGATAATACCTTCGAGCATCATCTCCTCGAACTGGCGAATCGAGAAGGCTCGGAGGACCAGATCGTGCTCTTCGGGGTCAGGATCGGCGTCAGCGCGCGCCAGCCCGGTCGCGAGAAAAACATGCTGCTTCTGATGGGTGAAGCCGTAAGCGATCCAAAGCGCGCCGAGGCGCGTCATACTCTGGGCGGTCAGGCCCGTTTCTTCCCGCAACTCGCCTCGCGCCAGTTCTTCGGGGTTGACGCCGGCGGTTTCCCAACCCCCTTGAGGCAGCTCGAGGCAGCGTTCCTGCACGGTGTAGCGGAACTGCTCGATGAGGTAGACGGTTTCGCCTTGAATGGGCAGAATAATGGCGCAGTCGTCCTTGTCGACTACGCCATAGATGCCACGCACGCCGTTGCTTCGCTCCACCTGGTCCTCTCGCAAACGCAACCAGGCGTTGCGATAAACTTCACGGCTAGTCAGGGTTTTGATGCTCATGGTTACGAGTGTACAGCAGATCTTGCCGCAACTGCGGACGCCGGTGCATGGGAGATAAAACCCGGAAATGTGTCATCGTGAGAGCGTGTGACTTTTTCAGTTTTACGCGGCACTGACTGGCAGAGCAAACCGCCCAAGCTGTCATCCTGAGCGACAGCGAAGGATCTGCAGTTCGCCGAGAATGGTGAAATCAAGGAAATGCAGATCCTTCGTCGCCGTCGGATCCTCAGGATGACAAGCCGGCCGGGTTCTCACACAGACGCTTTGGCTCTTCGTGTCGAGCCGAATCCGTGGTTTGCGCGATCAATTGTGAATGAAGCCCAATGGCCTTATACTAACCCCAGGGGCAAACACCTGACCGAGGAGAAGTCTGATGAGGGCAGCTACATTGGCAATCTACATGTTCGTTACCTGTCTCGCGGTGAGCATGCTCGCCACGGATGGCCCTTCCTCGACTGGCAGCTCCGCTGCCTGGAGTGGCCAAGCGGCCGCCGCCTACCTCGATGGACGGATGACCTGGTGGATGGGCTGGGACGTCGCGGCCCGCGACCACGGAACGTTCTGCGTCTCCTGCCACACAGTAGTGCCGTATGCGATGGCGCGGCCGGCCCTGCGGGCGACACTGGCTGAGCAGGGCCCCTCGCCGGTAGAGCGCCGGCTACTGGATAACGTTACGAAGCGGGTTCGAATGTGGAAGGAAGTTGAGCCCTTTTATCCTGACGCCAAGCGCGGGTTTCCCAAAACGTCGGAATCGCGCGGAACAGAATCCGTTCTCAACGCTCTGATCCTCGTGGGCTACGACGCGCCCACGGGAAAGTTGAGCGCCGACGCGCGGCTGGCGCTGGATAACATGTGGGCAGAGCAATTGAAAACAGGTGAATCCAAGGGCGCCTGGCCCTGGCTGCAGTTTCACAATTCCCCCTGGGAGGGAGATTCTCAATATTACGGCGCTGCGCTGGCTGCGATTGCGGTGGGAAGCGCTCCCGGCGGCTATCAACAGTCCGCGCGGATCCAGAACGGCCTGAAGCTGCTTCGCGAGTATCTTGTTGGGGAATGCGGTTCGCAGAAACTGATAGACCGCGTGATCCTGCTCTGGGCCTCAACGAAGATTCCCGCTCTCCTGACGCCGGAACAGCAAAAGTCCATCATCGATGAGGCGCTAAGCAAACAGCAGGCGGATGGTGGCTATAGCCTCTCTTCCTTTGTGGGAAACTGGAAGCGTCACGACAACACGCCCCTCGAGACCAAGAGCGACGGCTATGCCACAGGAGTCGTCACGCTGGCGCTCCAGGAAGCGGGCGTGAAACGCGACCAGCCCCAGTTGAAACGAGGCCTTGAGTGGCTGATCGAGAACCAGGAAAAGACAGACGGCAGATGGCTCGCTTATTCGCTCAACAAGCAGCGAGACCTTTCTTCCTACACGGGCCTTTTCATGAGTGATGCGGCCACGGCTTACGCTGTGCTCGCACTCGAGCGCGGGAACTAAGCGTCGCTCAGGTCTTCGCTTTGCGATCTTGGCGCCCTTTGCGGCTTTGCGAAGACCGCTCGGCAGAGGTGAGGCAATTGACTGCCTCCGCGAAACCCGGTTACCGACCGAGGACTCAGCCCCGAAGGGGCTGGAATTGAGTGGCCGGGGGCAACGCCCCCGCGAAACGTCGCTCCCTCACCCTCACCCCCTTCCCCCTCTCCCCGACAGCGGGGAGAGGGGTGCCGGAGGCGGGGTGTGGGGTCCGGTCCGGGGGTTTCACCCTCGGCTACTCAATTTGCTCCCCTCCGGGGAGCACGTGTCGTCCTATGCTGCGACCTCGCAGTCGAGGGAGCATGACATACTTATGTAGTCTACCATCGCCGCTTCATCAGGGTGCGGAGGGCTTTGAAACAGCGTGAAGAGTCAATTGTGCTTGCGAGCGGCGAAAGCACCGGCGTCACTTCAGCATCCTATTCGACCCGCGAGGCATCGAAATCAACATGGCGCTTGGAAGCAAATCTTGGGTGCGGCGTAGGGTCGAGCAGGGAATGAAGGCGGGCCTGCTCCGCGCCTATCGCAGCGCGGGTGTCAATCCCGATAAATACTTGCGGCATCTCCGCCGCGCCTACGGCCTGCCCATCACTTCCTTCCGCGCAATGAACGGCTTGCCACTGCCCGTCGTGGATTATCTTGCCGACAAAACCATTCGCGCTTCCATGAAGATGGCTTTGCTGGAGGGAGCGGGAACGGGCTTCGGCGGGATGCTGTCGGTTCTACCCGACATTGGCTTTTTGGGCGGTATCACGTGGCGCATGATTCAGAAGCTGAGCTTGATTCACGGGTTCGAATATGCCAGCGAAGACGACATGGCCGATCTGTGGCTGGCGGCTGCCAGCGCCGCAGGAATCGATATGGGGAAGGACCTGTTGCGTAAAGAGGTCATTGAGCGGTTCGTGCCGCGCATCGTGGAGCGCATCGCGATTCGGGCCGGCGGCGAGATTGCGGAAAACGGACTCGCCCGCCTGGTGCCGGTTTTGGGATCGGTCATGGGCGGTACGCTCAACTATTACTTCGTGCGCGGATGGGGACGCCGGGCGCAGCGCCATTTCCGCGAGAGGCACCTCTTGTTCCGCAATCCTCTTTCGACCCAAGCCGCGTTGGATACCACGGCGACCAACCCGCCATTGACGGAATCAAAACTCCGCTTGCCTCAATAAACATTCGACTTGAGACTGAACGGCTCCGCCGCGCTGCGTGGCATCGCGCGACTGGACAGCGTTGCGCCCGGCCGTGCAATTGAATGCGGAGTCAGCTATTCTTCAAAGTTCGTGGAGAGATTCGTACCCAATCCTGCTATAATCGTCTTCCTTGAGCTGCAACTGGTTTTGCGACTTGCTAGCGTCTTAACTTGTAGCCGGTGCAGCAAGTTCACTGTGTCCCGCAAGGATCCAAACTGGCTAGCGTCTCGCGAAGGTGATCGCGATTAGATAGATTGACAGTGCCAAAGCTGGAGTGGCGGAATTGGCAGACGCAGCAGACTCAAAATCTGCCGCCGGTCACCCGGCATGGGGGTTCAACTCCCCCCTCCAGCACCAACGCCGCATTCGATGGCGGCTCCAAGTCCTGCCATCGACTTCCCCTCAAGATTCTGGTCTGGGAGGACACCCAGAACAAAGTCTGGATTCCCTACAAGACTCCTGGATTCCTCGCTCCGCTCGGAATGACAACCCGAAAGAAGCTCTCACACAGACTCCAAAGCCCCGCCCTTCCGCGTACCGAGTCAAAACCCAGAGGCGTGGCGAGAAATCCGGGCCAACCCTACGTCGCCAATCAGTTCACCGTGAGCGTGAGTTGAATCGTGTGACTGAGATTGGGGGCCGTGGGCACGGTCGCAGTGACATCCACGGTGTAGGTCCCGGCGGGCGTGCCACCATTGTGGGGCAGCGTTGTCGTTCCGCCTCCTCCGCAAGCGCTCCACAACAACGCCGTCAGCAAGCCTACGCCCAGCAACCATGCGGCGCGACGCTTCCTCGCTCCAGCAAGCGCCGCGACGCCGGCCAACCACAACAAAGCGAAGAGCCCGAACACTCCCCTCAACCCTGTCATGCCAGGCGGCACAAATCTGCCCTGCGGCGGCGCGAGTGATGGCGCGGTGGTCGAAACTGCCACAGCCACGGTCGCCGATGCCGTGCCGTTTGGCGTCACCGTGTTGGGTGTGAGCGTGCAGGTCGCTTCCGATGGGGCGCCGCTGCGGTTGCGTTGAATTTAGTTACAAAGAGGTTGCTAATTTCGGATTCGTTTCCCGTCTGGATCGCGTTCACAGTTGGGATGTCGTTCGAATAGGCTGTGCCCACCACGTACGCGTTGCCGGAGGTATCGACAGCAATGCCGTTGGCTGTGTCGAAACCCGGGTGGGGGGAGCCGGGCTCCCCGCCCAGGTAAGTCGAATAGACCAGTTCGGGATCAATCACCAAGGGCTTGGTGCGGTCGTAAGGGCCGAGTGCAAAGCGGATGCGATTTCGGGCGTCCAGAACGAAGCGACCGTCGACCAGTGATGGGTGACGAGTGACGAGTGACGAGTCTCTGTCAGGCTGATGAACCTGTGGCTTACGGAATCGCAACTCGCCGCCCACGCCTGAGATCACCAGGTCGCCGTCGCCGTCGATCCGTAGGGGCGGTTCGCGAACTACCCCTACCAGCCGGACTCGCGGGAATGACGTGATTTTCAAGTAAGCCGATTAGGTATTGCTGGACTTGGGTATCTTCGCCGTGCTCTTAGGGAGCCAGGGCGGTTTTCACGGGGCGCGATGCGGGCTAGACGCCCACACCACTGTTTTCAGCGCAGGACGCCGCCAAGTTTTGCCTTGCCTGCCCTCCCACGGCGGTCTAAATTAAGAAACCGGGGTCTGGGGCGCAGACTTGCAAGCCGGAAACAGGCCACAACCTTCGGTCGGTCAGCATTTATGCGGAACTTCAGCGTTTCAGGAGGAGCAGTCTATGGACCGCACGGCCGCCGATAGCCAACTCATCGCAATTGCAAGTGGCCCTCCACCCGCCACAATTGCCGACGTTCTCGGCTTGATGCAGAAGATCGACGGCCTATTGCCGGCCGGCGACGGCCTCAAATGGTTCAACCTTCTCTACATGATGGTCACTCAAAAGGTAGACAGCAGCCCGCCCCAGGGAGGCTGGGAAGATTCAGCATGGCTTACCCGCCTTGACGTCGTCTTTGCCGGGTATTATTTCTCTGCAATCCTGAATTGGTTGAACAATCCCGCAAGCGTTCCCAGTTCGTGGCAGGCTCTCTTCGAAGCGCGTTATCGCCCTGGGATCGAACGCATCCAGTTCGCGCTGGCTGGAATGAATGCGCACATCAATCATGATCTGGCCCTGGCGCTGCTCCAGACCGACGCCGAACTGAACCTGACCCCCGGGATAACGAGCTCGGAACATGATGATTTCGAGCGTGTGAATGGGATCCTGGAAGCCGTCCTTCCCCAAGCACTCGAGTTTCTCGCGACCGGAATCCTGGGTGAGTTGGCGCAGGACACCGGGAAGATCGGTAAGCTTCTGGCCATATGGAATGTCGCGGCCGCCCGCGATCTGGCTTGGGACTTCGCCGACCATCTTCGCTGCCTGACAGCAATAACACGGGATTCAGCTTTGGCAGCGCAGGATCAGGTCACCGGGGTGTTAGGACGCAGCTTGTTGCTGACCGTTTAGCTTTGCTGATTGAGATGGTTTTACCGGGGCTATGAAAACCCGCCAATCCGATCTTAGCCGCCGGGAACGAGATGCTGGGAAGCGAGACCTGAGTCGTGGCTGGCGCAGAGCGCAGTTCTGCGGCCTCCTGGCTTTTTGGCCCCACAGACCGCAGAGTATCGCCATGCGCCAGCCACGGGCGGATCAAAACTGATGTCGATATTGGCACAGGAACACGGAGTTTCGGAGCGATTCGCAGCGTGGAGCGCGGGATGGCTCCCGGGGGAAAGTCTGAGCCGGCACACTTCGCTCGGCGTGGGCGGTCCGGCTGACATCGTCCGGGTGCGTGACGCGCGCCGCGTGCCGGAGCTGGTGGCGTATCTCGAAGCGCACGAAGTGCCGTGGCGGATCCTGGGCGGTGGGTCGAACCTGCTGGTGGCTGACGAAGGAGTGCCGGACGTCGTGCTGCAACTGGCGCGGGGCGAGGAAATAGAAATCGCGGGGAACCGCGTCGTCGTTCCGGCGGCGACAACCCTGGGCACCGCGATTATGGAATGCGCGAAGCGGAATCTGGGCGGGATGGAAGGCCTGGTTGGAGTGCCGGGGACCTTGGGCGGCGCCCTGCGCATGAATGCGGGAGCCTACGGCACGGAGATGGCCGACGTGGTGCGCGCCGTCACGCTATTCGATGGCGAAACCCGGCAGGTCGAGACGGTGAAAGCCGATCATGTGGGCTTCAAGTATCGTCACACCAATCTCTCTTCCCACGATCTGGTGCTTTCCGTCACCCTCGAGTTGCTGGACCGCCCTCAGTCCGAGGTCCTCGAGCGCGTCAAAGAGTTCAACCGCAATCGCCGCGCCTCACAGCCCCTGCAGGAAGAAAGCGCGGGGTGCATGTTCAAGAATCCCCCCGGACAATCCGCGGGCAAGATGATTGCCTCGCTTGGTTTGAAAGGAACGCGCCTGGGCGGGGCGGTGGTGTCCGAGCGGCACGCGAATTTCATTGTCAATCGCGACCACGCTACGGCGGCGGATGTCCTGAAGTTGTTGGATCTCGTCCGCGAGCGAGTCCTTAAGGCCTGTGGTGTGGAACTCGAAGAGGAAGTCGTAGTCTGGAAGGAATGACTCATGGCACTCATTAACCCGATACCGGAGACCATTCGAGAGAGCCGGCGGCCGGCGAGGTATGTCATCCGAGGTGGGAAGGTCTTAGGTGGGACCATCGTCGTTCAAGGTGCTAAAAATGCCATCCTGCCCATGATCGCCGCCGCGCTTCTGGTGAGGAAGGGCCAGACCATATTGCGCAATGTGCCTCCCCTGAACGACGTTTACATTCAGCTGGCGTTGGCGGAGTCCCTGGGGGCAAAGGTCACCTACGACAAAGGCGAGCGTGTGTTGGTGATCGACGCCTCGTCGGTAACAAACCACGTCCTGGACCCTCATCTCTCTACGCGGTCTCGCGCCTCCATACTGTTCCTGCCGGTCGCGCTCCACCGGCTCGGGAAGGTTGAACTGCGTGGCGTCGGCGGATGCGCGTTGGGCATTCGCAGGCTGGATTTTCATTACAATGGCTTCAAGCGCCTGGGCGCTGCCGTCGAGGGAACTAACGATCAATTGACCATCACAGCGGAGCGATTAACCGGCAGCACCACCTACCTCGACATGCCCAGTCAAACCAGCACCGAGAATCTGATCATGGCCGGCTGCCTGGCCGCGGGTGAGACGATCATCGAAAACGCCGCTTGTGAACCTGAGGTCGCCGACTTTGGAAATCTCCTCGTCGAGATGGGCGCCAGGCTCTACGGCTTAGGCACCGGCACAATAAGGATCGAGGGCATTCAAGAACTACAGGCAGTCGAATACACCGTCATGGCCGATCGCTTGGACGCCGGGCCGATGATGATGGCCGCTGCCATCACCCGAGGCGACGTTGCCATAGTCGGAGCCCATTTGGATGAAATGCGAATCCCCGTGGCCAAGTTACAGCAGATGGGTGTGCGCGTCACGGCAGAGGGACCGCTCACGCGCGTCCGCGGCCCGGAAAGGCTGAAGCCCGTGAATGTGGTGAGCTGGCCGTATCCTGGCTTTTCCACGGACTTCCTGCCTGGCATCATGGCGCTCGCCTCGGTTGCCGATGGCACCAGTCCCATCCGCGAGAGTGTATTCGAAGACCGATTCACTCAGATCGACGGGCTCGTGTCGCTTGGCGCGAAGATCACACGAAAAGCCAGAAACCTTGCTGACGTGGAAGGCGTTGAGACCCTGCGCGGCACGCGCGTCGTCGCTCCGGATCTTCGAGCGGGAATGGCCTTCGTGCTTGCCGCGCTGGCTGCGGAAGGCGAGACAGTCGTCGAAAACGTCTACCAGATCGAACGCGGCCACAGCGATCTGGAACGTCGGCTGCGCCGCCTCGGAGCAGAGATCACCCGCGAGGCGCTGGAGAATTAGAGTCCGCACGCCCTTGCCAGCCTGGGGTGGCGCATACGTCAGGACGCTTTTTGTCCTGATGTATGCGCCTCTCCTAATCCACACGAGTGCAGACATGTCAGGGAACGGCACGTCTGCGCCACCCGCGTTACTTCTTATCTACTGGTTGTACTCTCACAAAGAAACCTTGCCCAGGAAGAATGGGGTTGACGGTCGTCCATCGTCTTTCCAGTTCCCCGGGGCTCTTCGGGTTGATTTCCTCCCCCGTAACCTCCAGATACGCATCGAACCCGACCGGGAAGGTAACGCTAAACTGTGCACCGCTTAGAACCGCATATTTCGCCCAGAAGGGTGAAGTGATTGTGTCCTTAAAGTATTGAACGGAGTGCGTGGAGAAGCTTCGCTCACTGTCAGCCTCCAACAGGAACGGAAATGGTTGCCTGAGCTGAACGTATCCGCCTGACTCTTCGATTCTGCCTGCCAAATCTTGGGGCGCGGAGTCAACATAAACCGATGTAATTTGACTGGCGTGTTCCTCGGGAGTTTGTTCTACTTGGAAGACAAGATTGTACGTGGCTTTTTTCCCCGAGTAGTTATGCATGACGTATGCACTGTCGACGGTGAGCTTCAGACTATCTGCCTCCTTTTCGACACAATACGTTATCGTCCAGTTCTTGCGCACAAGTGTTATCCTCAGATAATCGTCAATATGTTCCCTGAGTTCATCCGGGAGCGACTTCCCCAAGAAATTCACCGCAATGCTGCTCACGAACTCTCTTAGACCTTCGATGTCCCGGCTGTTTTCTGCGACCACCCAGAGGAAGGCAGCTATGAACAAAGCATCGGCTAGCCTGTCAAGAAGAACGAAAATAAATGGAATGGCTGTCTTCGAGTCTGGCCAGGAATACTCGACGCCGACTGGAATCAGTGCAAAGACGAGACCGACAGCTGCCGTTACGATGCTGGCGCGCCAACGTTTCCACCAGCGCCCAGACTTTGGTTGCGCCGCGTCTGTCACAATCCTGTCTCCTTCTTTCCGAGTCGTCCAAAATCGGTGGCCGCCAACCGCAACGTGACCGGCCGCGTCCTGGCGCGAGCTGCGGCTTCGCGCAAGGTCAGCGTGGATCCCTCCAGGATATGCCGTGCTGCGGCCCGCTCGAGCGCCGGGCGGTGGCGCTCGTGCCACTTGGCGTCTTCCGCTTCGGACTTCAGTCTAGGAATAATCAATTTCTTCTTGGGCATCTCGGCCTCATTCACCTTTGATTTGAGCATATTGACATTGTACATGCAACGTTAGTACGACGGCGAGCCGGAGATGCCACGGGGTGGCGCATACGTCAGGACGTTCTTTGTCCTGATGTATGCGCCTCTCCGAATCCGCAGGGGCGCCGACATGCCAAAAAACGGCACGGCTGCGCCATCCGGCGGCCCCGCTGGCGGCGGCGTTCTCGACTGCTCCACCAGCGGATCGAACATCTAAAGCACCGTTCTGCTAAACTTGTATTCTGACTTGATGAGCGCCATGAAACTGCTGTTGGCAGCATCGCTTCTTCTCTGCCCGGGATACGTCTTAGCACAGGATGGCAATAAGGAGCCTGTTGCCGTCGTCGAGTTCGGGGCATCTCCCAGCCGCAACCTCACGGACCACCAATCGGGCTTCGGCCCCAGCGTGGCGGTTGAGGTAACGCCTATCGAAAAGTGGCTGGAACTGGAGGCAGGCGTGACGCCTAGCTTTAGCCGCCAAGCGACCGAATGGGATACCGACCTTCTGTTCAAGAAACCTTGGACCTTTTCCCCGAAAGTCGAGTTTATGGCCGGATTTGGTCCGGAGTGGATTCATACGAGCGAATCCGGCTTGACGAGGAACTCCCTGGGCGGCGAAGCCGTGCTGGATTTCATGTTCTGGCCAGGCCGCAAACACAAACTTGGCTGGTATGTCGAACCGGGATATGAGTACAACTTTGGGCGCGGACATGAGCAATCAATCGGCGTGAGTGCCGGCCTGTTGATCGCCATTGACAAACGGTAGCGGCGCTGCCGAAGGGCCAACTGTTTCACGACTGATGAGGTTCGCGACGGGGCTGGTATGGGCGGGCGCGGTGGCGCCACCCCTAACCCACGTGGGAGTGCACACATGCCAAAAACCAACACGTCTCCGCCATCCGGCGTGACTCCAGTAATAACCAATTTCATATTAGACGTCTATGCCTCATTCACCTTTCCCCCTCTTTAGCGAGCACGATAGATTTCGTGCCAACCGCCCGTGGGAACCACCGCACCGACAATGCCGCCCACAATCGCACCAAGCGGAGTACCGATCTCTTTGCCTGCGTTGGGCAGAACGTTAATGCACAGTCCGGTGCAAGCTTGGTGGGAATCCTCCGCCGCGCCAATCGCCAAGCCGGCGCCCGCCCCGACTCCAGCGCCGATCAGTGCATTCCTCATGCGGTGCCCTGGGCCTTTGGACGAAACCCGGAGGATACTCTGCCGAGCTATAGCTTGTTCTCCGGTCGCCGTACTCACGACAATAGCCTCGTCGGTTACGCTGCGGAAGTTACTCCGACTGGACTTGGCGCCGTTCTGTACGACTTGAATTTCCTCGCCTGGCGACAATTGTTTTAGCCTGTCCCAGTTGGCTTGATTCTTGTCGTCATCCCCGAGTGCGGGACTCGTCGCGATTCCCAAGAAGAGACACAAGAGCCCAAGACACACAATACCCTTGACTTGCCTCATTCGAAGCCTCCATAAGAGTAGACTGGCCGCCCGTTATTGAATTTGGCCCAAAGGGGGGAGAAACACTCAGCCGGATTTCCCGGCGTCGCCTTTATTCCTGCCTGCACATAATATGCCTGCAACCCTGGCTGGTCAAGTTCAGATTAACCTGAGGGGAGAAGGTGTGAAGGCGGGTGGCGCATACGTCGGGACGCTCCTTGGCCTGATGTATGGGCCTCTCCGAATTCACGGGAGCCCAGACATGCCAAGAAACGACGCGTCTGCGCTGCTCCGCCAAGATGGCGGCGCTACGGCCAAATTAGGACAACAACATAGATGACTAACCGAATTAGGACAAGCCGTAGATTTTATGATACCGTAGGCTCAGAAAATGAAGAGGCCCGACTGCGAATCGGGCCCCTGAGAACTGCGGGCACCCAACGCCCCCACGGTACCACACCGGTGTCCACAGCGCAACGGGTGATTGTATGTGTGGACGCTTCCTATCAACCTATACGGACTCACTTCGTTCGATTTTTGCCTACGCTATTCAGTTGCCAACTCCGTTTCATAAGGAATTCCTTGCTTGGAACATTGCGATTGTGGGCCTACAGTTCTTTTTCATTGGCTGGGTGCTTCGACAGGCAAAATCACACAGGCCGACCCCTGATTTATCATCGTCTGGTGAAGATTCTACGATTCCCAGTGTTTCCATAAGGCGTCCTCAACTCGGTACTGGCGTATTCTTCGCGGTCGTCGCTCTGGCTTGCAATATGTTTATGTGGCTTCTGCAATTAAACGGAGTCAGAATACCTTTGGTCGTATCATCATTAGGCTATATATCTCTCACTGGAAGCGTTATCTATGCATTCTTGCGCTGGGAGAAGGTGCAAAACTGGCGCAGACCGAAGCAGTGGGCCGTGGCATTGCTTGTTGGTTCTACGCTGTTGGCAATATCATCGTGGGGAGTCTGGACGCAATATCGCAGGGAACATCCTCCCCTGGTACAAGGGCCACAGCCGCAGGCTCACGAGGAGCCACCGCCGATACAGATGCCCAAATCGACCGTTGGCCCCAAGCCCAAAATTCCGAAGAATCCGCTAGAGATAGTGGAATTCCGTTCTGATCACGCAATCTCGATTGCCAACAATGCCCATCTTTCTGCCCACGTCTTAAGTCTTTTCTTTGAGTTTGAAGACGGGAATAAAAGCTTGCCATTGAATTTGGATATTGGACCAGGCAAAATCTCCCAACAATTAATACCCGAGGAAGAATTTCCCCATCTCAGAACATCAAGAATGTTGGCTGACACCTGGGAAGGACACGTTAAGAAAGCAAAAGAACTCTACGGTTCATGCGGAATAAACTGGACATTTTTCTCTCCATCCGATACTGGCTTTAAACAGGTAAGAGATCATTACGCAAGTCAAAATGAGTCCTTTGGTTATAAGCAGATATCGGGAGCTTTGTACTATCGGTTTGAAGGTATTAATAAAACACAAGAGCAAACCGTGCCGCTCATTGAGACAATAGCTGTTAATCAAGATGCCTGCCCAAGCGAACTTAGCACAAGCGGTGTCGGTCCTCAATTAGGGACAAGCACAGACACGAAGCCGGAGGAAACAGCGGCGGAGGCACTACCCAAGGAAGAAGCGACACTGCCAGAGCTTCCTCTCGTTGGTTGTCGGCCAATTACGACCAGTGGCACATCGGAATCTATATCACCAACCGTGGTGCAGGCACATGGCGGCACCTTCTCCTCATTCGTTACGGACGGCAGCAAAGATCAAAAGATAAATTTTCTTCGGACTCCCAAAAGGGTGCTTGTTGAACCGTCACGGAAGATCGTAGATGCCAGCGAACTACCCAAGGAAATAACGCTCGGCAAATGCGGAAGAAGCCAACTGTGCAAGGTAACGTTGTTGAAGTTCGCAGATGGCGGCGTGACAATCAACAGCCTCCAGTCAAGTGTTCTAAACGATGCCCATCAACTGTGTGGAATCCGCGTAAAGGTGACAGTGCTCGAGGCCCAATGAATTTTTCAAGGAAATCCCAGATTATCGGTAATTGTTGCCCAAACTTGCCCGTGGTTCGCATCGCAGGGCACGCGAAGGGAAAAACTCCCCGACTCTAGTCGTGGTTAGCCAACTATGTTATTGCCCTATTTTTCGCTTGACAAGTTCTCCGCCCTTTGATAGCCTATAAATGTGGTCGTGTTATGGACAATTTGCCCTAGACGAGCGTCCTCGGCGCCGAAGCGCAAAAAGGAACAGAATGGCCCCGGCGAGGCGGGGGAAGCCCGCTACGTCAAATTATGCAAAATCGTGGGAACGAAGCTAAGAAGTACTTGAAAACAAAGGATGTCACTATTTAGAGTGCTGCAAATTGTGCGCGTTTTGCGCTCCAATTAGCACTCATCGAGGCATGAAATGCCCGAAAACAGCGCACTTTGAGCGAAACGAGGTCAAGGCTTCGCGGCCGGAAATAGCGACAAGGAGTCGGCTAGCGCCCAATGGATTTAATGCAAGAGTCTGTGTGAAAACCTCCTTTCGAGTGTCATTCCGAGCGGAGCGAGGAATCTCGCTCTGAGTGTTTTCAACGCACTGCGAGATTCCTCGTCGCCCGCGACTCCTCGGAATGACGGACGGGAGGGTTCTTCCGCAGTCTCTGAAGTCCGCCCTTCCGTGGCTGGCGCACAACCACGGACTGCGGTCTGCCGATTTTGCGGCCGCACGGATCGCAGGGCTTTGCCCTGCGCCAGCCGGAGCGATTGGGACTAGGGGGCATTCTGGTCCAAGGACGGTTCAAATGGCAGCTTCACGAAAGGTTCTCGGCTTTTATGTATTGATTCTCGGCCTGGGCCTCGCGCCGTTTGGCTTGGCCCAGGAAAGTCCGGCGGCCCCGGCGCGCACGATGCGTCCCGTAATTCGGGGACGGGTGGCGGCAATTTCCTCGATGACAGCTCAAGCCACGGAGGCTGCCCGCCGCATTTTGGCAGAAGGCGGGAACGCCTTTGACGCGGCGGTGGGCGGGCAGGCGGCGCTGGCCGTGACGGACTTCCCTTCGAACGGCGTGGGCTCGGACGCTGAGCTGCTGGTTTATCTGGCGAGCCAGAAGAAGGTGCTTTCGATTAATGCCGAGCCGCGCGCTCCGAAGCTCGCGACGATCGAATGGTATGAGAAGAACAACGGCGGCAAGATCCCCGACAGCGACGGCCTGCTCTCCGGCGGCATTCCGGGCGTCGTCGACGCGTGGTACATTCTGCTGGACCGCTGGGGCACGATGAGCTTCGCGCAGGTGCTGCAACCGGCCATCGAACTGGCGCGCGACGGATTCCCCATCAGCGAAGGCCGCGCCAACGCGATTGCCTTTACCAGGAAGATCCTCAAGTATCCGACCACTGTGAAGGTGTATCTGCCGAATGGTCAGCCGCCCAAGCCCGGCGAGATATTCAGGAATCCTGATCTCGCCCGAACTCTGGAGAAGCTGGTCGAAGCCGAAAGAGCCGCCCGGGCGAAGGGCAGGCACGAGGCGCTCAAGGCGGCGCGCGACCGCTTTTACAAAGGCGACATCGCGCGCGAATTCGCCGCTTTCTCCGAGGCGAATGGGGGACTGTTCCGCTACGAGGATTTTGCCGAATACACGGCGGAGGTCGAGGAGCCGGTCTCGATCAGTTACCGCGGCTACCAGGTTTTCAAGAACCCTTCCGCAACCCAGGGACCGACGGAACTCTTTGCCCTGAACATCCTGGAAGGTTACGACCTCAAGGCGCTGGGCCTTAACAGCCCGGATTTCCTGCACGTCAATATCGAGGCTATGAAGCTTGCCATGGCGGACCGCGAAAAGTATCTTGGCGACATGGACTACATCAAGATTCCTTATGCCGGGCTGCTCTCGAAGGATTACGCGGCAGAACGAAGAAAGCTCATCGACATGAATGCGGCCTCGCTCGAGTTGCGGCCGGGCTCGCCGGAGAAATACATGAGCGATGCTCCGGCCGCTCGCCGGCGTGCCGTCGTGGTTCGCGAGGGCAAGGCCGATTACGAGGGCGACACAAGCTACATCGGCGTCGTCGACAAGGACCGCAACCTGGTGAGCTTTGAGCCGAGCCTGCACAGCAGCATGGGGACCGGCGTGGTGATGGGCGATACGGGCATCCTCTTCAACTGCCGCGGCGATTACTATTCTCTGGTGCGAGGGGAGGCGAACGCCCTCGAGCCCGGCAAACGGCCGCGCAGCACCTTGCAGAGCACGCTGATCATGAAGGACGGCGAACCGTTTGGAATCCTGGGAAGTCCCGGAGGCGACGATCAGGTGATGCGCACCATCCAAACGCTCATCAACGTCGTCGATTTCGGCATGAACATTCAACAAGCCATCGAAGCACCGCGCTGGTCGACCTCGAGTTTTCCCTCCTCGGTGTTTCCCCACACCATGGAGCCGGGCGCGGCGTCCGTCGAGGCGCGCATCCCAGAAGCCACACGGCAGGCGCTCGTGGCGCGTGGGCACAAGCTGGGCGTGGCGGGTCCGTGGTCGCTGGGTTCGAACGCGGGGATCATTGTGGATATGAGGTCAGGCGTGCTCAGCGCCGGCGCCGACCCGCGGGTCGAGGCGTACGCCTGGGCATGGTGAAAGGCGTCGTCGACGATGAGCACTCCGGGAGTCGTACTCCCAGGCTCGCTAAACGCGTCCATGGCAATCCCTCGCCGTTACGGCTACGCCCGCGGGGAGGCGCGAACAAGTCTTCCCTGCACGACCCTCGAAGTCAGCGCAAAAAAGGTCGTGCGGAAAAAATGTCCTTGACCTGCCTGAAGTTGTGCTAACATGTTCGCAAAGCTGGAAGAAACAACAGATTTAGCTCATGTTTGGCGCTGGATTGCCGATTCGATAATTGGATGCTGGACCTCGGTTTCCTGGATTGGCGCGGATGCAAGAGAGGGTGCATTTCCAATAGGCTAGAGAATCTGGAGCGCGTCGAGGTGGTGGCATGAACCTTTTTCGTACCGTCTGGCGTTGGGTGGCGGGGCAAGTCTCCCGGGAGGTTCCTTCCGAGGATGCGCTCTGCGAATTCGACTGCCGCAAGCCGCAGTGTTTCGAAGGGGAATGGGAGAACTGCATGCGCCGGATCCGGCGCGCTGCCGGAGAGTTGATGCCTTTAAAGGCTTCCGGCCGCAACCCTTAGGGGCGGGTCCGTTAGAGCAAGACATGTAGGCCTTACAATAGCGTTCTGATTCGAAGCTAGCGCCGTCCTCTAGAGCCCGCCCTGAGCGCAGCGGAGGGCCGGCAAATGCTGGCCTAAATAGGGAACACGGCCCGGCTGACCGAGGGCGGGCGCAACAGCCGGCCTTACAACGGAACAATCCAAACCTTGAGCTTTTCGGTGTTCAGAAACGTCTCGGCCAACTTCTCAGCCTCATCCTTACTTCCAGCCAAAAGTCGAACCCGGTAAAGAGTTACGCCGTGTGAGTCCACCGGAGCGACCACCGTCTGAAGACCGAAGTGATCGGAGAGCCTTGAGGCCAAGGCTTCGGCGCTGGGCCGGTCATCGAATGCCGCGACTTGAACGGCGAAGCGCGGCTCCTGGACAGGTACCTGAACGGGGGCGGACGCCGCGTCGGGCGCCGTCGCCGCGGCCGGTGGCTGGGAATGTTGATCGTTGGCGATGTGGCTTGAAGGAGAGGCAGGCGCGTGCTTGCATCCGCCCAGCGCAAGAAGGACCACTGCGGCGAGAGACAGCGCGCCTGGAACGCGCAACCGATGCCGCCGCCTAATGAGTCTCGCAGTATAGAGCGACGAGTGAACCCCCTCGCCCGCCCTCGTCCCTCGGGCACCCTCTCCCCCAAGGGGGCGAGGGCAGCGATTCCCGTTATTAACCCTCGCCCCCTTGGGGGAGAGGGTGGCGAGGGCAGCGAGCCGGGTGAGGGGGTCCTCCATATGTCACCCTATTTGCGAGGCTCACTAGTTGGCATGGAACGCGCCCTCACTTCGCCGGCAAAACGATCGGGATGCCCACCAGGAAGTCAACGGCAATCGGTTTGCTTTCCCGCTGAGCGGGCCTGAACTTCCAGCGGCTGAAGGCCGCCAACGCGGACTTCTCGGCGCCCCCGGCGCCTTTATAAACTTTCAGCTCGCCAATCGAGCCATCTTCCTCGATTACGCCCTGCAGGATGATCGTTTCTCTCTTGGTCGGCTCCGAGGGCGGCAAGGGAGGGCGCCGAAAGTCAAACTGTTCCACGACTGCGGGCGGGGCGACGGGGATTTCCAGCTTGACCTCTACGTTAAGATGTGTGGGTGTGGCCTCTTGGCCTGTGCCCGAGGCATCGCGCGCGCAATACTGGAAAATCCAGTTTTTTTCGGGCATGGGGAGATAGACGGTATAGATCTTCTTGCCCTTCAACACGCCGTAGACTCGGAGGCCGCCGCCTCCGGTTGGTCCGGTGGTGACAACCATCATCGGCCGCCGAATGCCGGGCTGAGCTACAGGGTAGACCGCAGCGGCGCTGAAGAAGGAGGGCAAGAGTGCATCAGCGTCGTCACCGGCAGAGCCCGAGATACTAACATTCGGTCCCGGGCCCGGTTCCGACGAACCCGGACCACCGCCGCCTTTCTTTCCAGAGCCAACGCCCGCGCTCGCGTCGCCCGGCGGTCCATTCCCGCCGGCGTTGCCTCCCAGCGGATCCCCGCCCGGAACGCCGCCTGGCGAGCCGGTCTTGCCTCCCTCCGGGGAGATGGAAAAGGCTCCCTGACGATTACCCGGAGGAAGGGTCAAGGATGCGGTCGGTGGCGCGGGGTCAACGCTGAGGCTGAGTAGTCCGGCCGATGCGGCGGAAGTCTTCCGCGTATCGAGTTCAGCCAGGCCTCTTGCCTCGGCCTTCTCAGCGGGCTGTGGTGGCGGAGTCGGTTGCGGAGCGGGTTGAGGCGCAGGTTGTGGTGGCGCAGGTGGTGCAGGTGGCGCAGGCGCGGCGGGCAAAGGGACCGTCAGCGAAGGGTTCGGCAAAGGGTTGCGTGGAGGCGCGAGAGCCAGCGCAGGAGCCACAGGCGGTGTCACAGCAGAGCGAGGCGGCACGACAACATGTGTCTCAATCGGCTTCAGCGGAGGAGGAGGTGGCTTGGGCACGGGCGGAGGCGGAGCAAGATTGCCGATCAAGATGTTGGGCAGGCGAATCTCCTTAGGAATCTTCAGCTCAGGCGGCGAAGAAGTCTGAATGATTGTCTGCCGGTCGTTGTCGGGATGCGGCGGATTCGATACGATGGTCAGGGTGGGATGGAACGACTGGCCACCTTTCGCCGGGGGGCGCTCCGGGCGGTGTCCCTGCCCCGGCTTACCGCCTGATCCGGGCGGCTTCAAGTTTGGTAGGCGGTCCTTGAGGGCCTGAGGAGGGAGCATATACACCAAGTGCTCAGTGTGGTGCTCCTCCGCAACCTCGGGCTTAGCTAACAGCCTCCCAACGGGAAAGCGAGCCAGTAAGAAGAGGACAGAAAGATGGAGGAGAGAAGATGATAAGAAGCCGGGGACAACGCGGTGGTACTTAGGCCAGGGCTGCGAGCCTTGGAGCCCAAGCGCCTGGAACGGCGTATCCGTCTCCAAGATCATCGCCAGCACTTGGTTGAGCGGGCGGTGACTTGGGCTCTTGCGGGCCAGGAATTTTGGTGCCTCCTGCTCCACAGGCCTCCGAACCTCTCTTATGATTATGGCGGAATTCCGCCCCTCGGGTTCTCAAAACGAGCTCCTACCAACGAGGAAACCGGAATACGAACCCTACTGAAACCCGGACATTATCCTGCCGCAAATCCAGGAAGTGAGTTGGTATGTAATCGACCTGGACAAGGCGAAACGCCATCTTGTCGTTTATTCTAAGATCAACCTCGCCACCGAGTCCAATGGCGAAACGCCAGTTTGCTTCCGAGATCCCATCGAAGCCACGGCTTCCCCGGATGCCCCCGAACAAAGCGTGAACGGACGGGGTGACGAAACGACTCTTCCGGTAGGCAATGCGAGGTCCGTACATGATAGTCTGCGTATTAACATTCAGGCCGGCATTCGATCCAAAGCTGGAGCTGAAGTCGAGAACTCCGCCAAACCAACTGTTTACGTTCTCGGCGGCGGAGACGTTCACTCCGTTCAGGTTGTAGCTCGTCGTATTCAAATTGTCGAACATGTGCGAATAACCGGTAAAGAGCTCTACCTTGGGCGTTTCCTGCGCGGCTGCAGCGACAGAGAAAAAGAGAACTAGGGCAAACAATAATCCAGCCTTCTGCATCATCACTTCCTCCATGTGTAAGTGCCGGTCCACCGGGCTTTCTAGACATGGTGGCACCGGCAAGAACTCCTGTGCCACCCGGCGAGCGCCGGCCCGCCAGCCGTCACTCGACCGACAAGGTTACATTCGTCGAGTGCGAGATTGCCGGAGTTCCGGCCGATCCGGAAAGCGTGAGCTCGTAAGTGCCCGCCGGAGTTCCGTCGCCGAGGTTGACCGAATTTCCACCTGTGCCGCAGGCCGCCCAGAGGAGTACCAAGCCCATGACGAGTGCAAGGCGCAACAACACGCCGCGCCGGCGCGCCATCGCCTGGCTTGCCAGCAAAGTCAAAAGGAACAAGAACCACATGAACCACATAGGTCTGAAATGCGTCACCAGGCGAGGCAGGTTCAGATTCGGCCCCGAGCGCGGCGGCGCCAGAGTTCGAGCCGTGGTGGCGACCGTCACTGTAGCCGTAACGGGACCTGCTGCACTAGGAGTAACACTGGACGGCGAAATCGAACAGGTGGCATTTCGCGGCAATTGCGGCACACCGATACAGCTGAGGGTGACCGGGGTGTCAAGCCCAAAAACAGACGTCACCGCGACCGTGTAGGACGCCGCGCCCCCGGCGATCACCGAGGTCGACGCTGGGTAGACGGAAATCTGAAAGTCGGGCGTGCCGCCGGTGCCCACGCCGGAGAGCGTTATGGTCTGCGGGCTGTTGGCAGCGTTGTCTGCGATGACCACCGTACCATAACGATTACCGGCCGCAGTGGGAGTGAAGGTCACTCTAATTACGCAGCTTGTTCCCACAATCAGACTGGTGGGGCAATTGTTCGTCTGAGCAAAGTCCCCAGTGGCGCCAACGTTGGAAATCGTGAGCGGGGCGCCTCCGGTGTTCGTCACCGTAACGGTTTGCGCGGGGCTGGTGACTGAGACCGCAGTGGTTGCAAACGTGAGTGTGGAAGTCGAGAGCCTGACCACAGGCCCGGGAACCCCCCCGGTGCCGGTCAGCAGCACCACCTGCGGGCTGCCCGCGGCGCTGTCGGTGATGGTCAGAGCGCCGATATCGTGGCCCGGCGCGATGGGTGCGTAGGCCACGTTGACCACGCAATTCGCCGTCGGCTGGAGCGGCGCAGCAGTACAGTCATTCGTCTGGGTGAAGGGGCCGCTGGTGCTCACCGCCGAAATCGTCAACACGAGGGTGCCAACGTTCGTGATGGTCACGGGTTGAGCGGGGCTCGAGACGCCAAACGCCTGACTCCCAAACGCCAGCGAGGCAGGCTGAATGCCGACCGTCGAAGTGCTGCCGGTGAGGCTGATGACTTGCGGGCTGCCCGTCTGCGCGTTGTCGACGATCTCGATCGACGCTTTTCTAATGCCCAACGTCGTGGGAGTAAAGGTCACACTGATCGTGCACTGTGCCGCCGGGGCCAAGGTGGATGAAGCAATCGGACACGTCGTGGTCTCGGCGAAGTCTCCCGCGGCGGGACCGGTAATCGTAATGCTGCTAATCGTCAGCGGGTTGTCACCGTTCGTGAGCGTAACCGTCTCCGCTTGGCTCGCCGACCCCAGGCTTTGGGTCGGGAATAAGAGGCCGGCAGGATTAAGAGCGATGCCCTCGAGGAAACTGGCTTTGCTGACGAAGGCATCACAGTTGCCGCCATAACTGGGCTGGAGCGGGTTGGACAGCGGGAAGTCGAACGAACAGGTCTGACCCGCGACGTAGGCTCCGGCAGGAGTCGCCGTATCCACAGCGATGCCGTTCCCGATGTCCGTGGCACTCCCGCCCAGATACGTCGAGTAAACCAGATCTGAACCGGTTGGATTCAACTCCGTAATGAAGGCATCGGCGTTGCCGCCTCCGTAGGTCGTCTGGAAAACGCCGCCGGCGATCGGAAAGTTGGTAGAAGTCGTGGACCCCGTCACATAGGCGTTGTCGCTCGAGTCGATCGCGATGCCATTCGCGGAATCCGCCAGGTCGCCTCCCAGGTAAGTGAAATAGCTCAGGGCGGGCGTGCCGCTGAGAGCGAATTTCGCAATGAACGCATCGCCCTCGCACACCTTGAGCGTATCCAAGGTGCAGTCCGACTGATAAGCGCCGGAAGGAGGAGTGAAGAGCAAGGTGCTCGCCCTCGAGGTAGTGATCCCGGCGACGTAGGCGTCGCCGCTCGCGTCCACAGCTACACCGTTCCCTTGGTCAAGTCCGCTGCCCCCAAAATAAGTGGAGAAAACCAGGGACGAGGTTCCGCTCGCACTCGTGTTGACCTTGGTTAAGAATGCGTCCCCGGCCCCTGCATAGGTGGTCTGAAGAGCGCCGCCGCCGGTTGGAAAGTCAGAGGAGTACGCTATGCCGGTGACGTAGGCGTTCGCTTTAGTGTCGACTGCGAGACCGTATCCAACATCTTCGTCACTGCCTCCGATGTACGTGCAGTACAGCATCTCCGAGCCTGCGGAGTCGAACTTCACAAGAAAAGCATCCGTGGCGATCCCTATATAGGGATTGCCGCCGCTGCCGCCAAAGAAAGGCTGAAAAGCGTTATACGTGCAGAACAAGGGAGGAGGTGTTTCGGGCGGCACAAGCGGAACCGTCTCCTGGATGTTCTGGGAGATGTCACCCGTAACATAGGCATTCTGAGCCTCATCGACGGCAATGCCGCGGCCGGCGCACTGCGAGTATTCCCCGATAAACGTCGAGTAGACGAGCGCGGTTCCTTCGACGCTCAACTTGGTGATCCATCCGTTGTAAACAATGAAACCCTGCTCGTTCCACGTCGCCCCGCACTTACCGTCGGCGCCGCACAGCGGCTGGGGTGTACCCTCTGTCGCTGGAAAGGTCGGACAGTCCGTAGTGCCCGTCACATAGGCCTCGCCCAAAGAATCGACGGCGATGGCGTACCCAATGGTCTGGTTGCATCCCAGATACGTCGAATAAAGCAGCGCGGAACCGTCCGGGCTGACTTTGGATACGAACGCAACCTCACTTTGCGCCACATTCGTGGGGAAAAGCGCGTCGACCACGGGGAAGTTGACGGAAAAGGTCTCGCCGGTGATGAATGCCGAATTGTCAGGCGCCACGGCGATTCCGTTCGCGCCGTCAATGAGGCCTCCTCCGACGTAAGTCGAGTAGGCCAGTGTCGGATCGATGACGAGCGAACGGCTGGGATCGTGTTTGCCTACTTTAAACTCCACATTGCGCCCGCCCTTAATCGAGTACCGCGCGGCGACAGGCTGTCTGGTCCCGTGTGAATCTTCCTGATAGGCAACCGGCCTCTCAAAAGACACTTCACCTTTCCCCACGCTTGCGATCAAGTTCCCCTGGGGGTCAATCCGCAATTTCCTCGCACCCTGAACGGCCAGGCGGATCGCACGCGCATCAGCCCCGGGCGCGACGACGAAGTCATACTCGAGTTGACTCTGGGTACCATAATAGATAAGGTCGATTCCAGGATAAACGGCGTGCTCCGCGACTTTGCGATAGTTCGGAACGCTCGTACGCCACTGGGAAGGATCGTTGCTCAGAAAGTAATTGCTCTTGCCCGGCAACACGTCTGTGCCCACCATGCCGGCCTGAGAATTGCCGCCCACAAGCTGCATTCGGAGCACGGACGCCGGCTTGGGCTGCACACTTTCGACACCAGCCTGCGGGAGCTTGGACGTGCGCGCCGACTGTTGCGGCCGCTCGGATTCGAGAGCGAGCACGGCCTCGCCAGGCGTCAGATAGAGCAGGTAGCCGCTGCCGCGGGAAAGGAAACGCACCCGGCTGTCGGTCTGTCCCTCGTTGGCTTCAAAGCCGAGGGGAAGCTTGCCGTACGCCGCGACAGCGCGGGCCTGCTGTGCCTTCGACGGGCTCTGTTTGGCGAGCTTGGACGCCGTTTGCGGCGTGCGATCAGCAGTGCCGTCGGCGGGGGCGCCGAATTGCCTTGAGGGTTGTACTAGGGCGGCCGCGAGGAGGCACCAACCCACGATAGCCACGTTCCTTAGTTTGAAGGGCCTGGAAGGCCATGGTCGAACTCGCATATTACTCTCCGCTTCTTGGGCTCCGACCGACTGCATATAACAAGTAATATCGAAACGGCTTGTAGGGGCGGCCCTCGGGACCGCCCAGGGCAATCCGTTCACTGACGGATTGCACCGACGGGTCATGCCGGGCTACTAAGCCGAGAAAAAGTAGTTCCGGCATGCTTGCTCAACCGAAGATGAATCGAGGGACGGCGGTTTACCCTCGTACCCGGCTGCCCAGCGAATTTGCTGGACAATTTCACCCGGGTCGCAGGGCCGGAGTGGCCGCCCGTTCTTCTCGAGCATGGCGACCAACTCGTCGACGACCGCGGCGTCGTAGTTCAGACCCGATTCGGTGCACACCCGCCGGAAGATCTCATGGTATTCCGACGGCCTGGCGTAACTCAGCCTTGCCTTGGTGTGTACGCGCCTCAGGAATGCCTCATCCGCCAGCTTGCTCGGATCCAGGCTGGTCGCGAACACTACAAACACATCGAAGGGCACAAACAACCTGCCACCGCCAAACAGGTTGAGGAAGTCGATGTCGTGCTCGAGCGGCACCAGCCACCGGTTCAGCAGATCTTCCGAGCGCGCCTGCTGCCGGCCGACATCGTCCACGACCAGGACGCCGTTATTCGCCTTCATCTGCAGGGATGCCGAGTGGTACCTGCCGACTGAATTGAACTGCAAATCCAGCATCTCGAGCCGCAAGTCCCCGCCCGCGAAGATGCGCGGCCTCCGGCAGCGAACCCATCTTCGGTCGGCTTGCTCGTCGACGGGTTCGAGCGCCGTGTCATGCAGGTTGGAGTCAAAGACCGTCACGATCTGATTGCCGGCCTCGACGGCGTAGGGAATCCAGACGTAGTCCCGATACATGCCGGCAATGGTCTGCGCGATCACCGTTTTCCCCACGCCGGAGGGCCCATGCAGCAGCATCGATCGCCCAGACATGATCGCCGTGCCCAGCTGTTCGAGGGTTGCCGGGTGAAGGACCAAAGGAGCGAATTCCCTCTCCACATCCGCCGCGTGAAAGCTCATGTTGCGGATACTCTGGGCTCTAACCTGGCGCGTATAGTCGTCGAGCGAAACCGGAACCGGGCCCGCGTAGTGGCTTAGGTTCAGCAACTCGTGGGCCCGTGAATTGCCCAGAGTGGTGGTGGTGACGCGTTGGATCCCTCCCACCATTCCTTTCACTTCCAGCAGTTGTTCCTTGCGGAGGAGTTCGAAGATCTCGGTCACCACCGCCAAGCTGACTCGCATTTGCTCGGCCAGGTGAACCAGGATGAGCTCACCTTGAAGATACAGGATCTTCAGTGCGATATTCTGCACGAGGCTTTTCCTGATCCCCAGGTCTTTTATGCTGTGCGGCAACTCGATAACCTGGCTTGCCGGGCCCGCCTTCCCATTCGCCATCGCCTTATTGTCTAAGACTTCGCTCGCCATGCATTCACCTTATTCCCCCGCAACCTCGGTCTTGCGGCAGTGTCGCCGCTTGAACTCGCAGCGGCGAGTTTACCTCGCCACATCGCGGCCTAAAGCCGCCTCTACTTCAAACCGGAACGCTACCGGTCTTGCTCGAGTTCTCCCCGCTCGAGCTATCGACACGTTTGGTTGGCGGCCGGCTGATATCCACTCTGTATCGCCTCGGACTGGGACATATAAACGCCGGGCGTGAGCTTCCCATAAAACTTACTGTCTGGGCAGTAGTAGAATCCGGTTCGCCGGGTCGCCCAGATTTTGACTGCCGGCTTCGGTCTGCCGGCCGTAGGGGTTGGTTGGAACAGCTGGCCGAGAGACGGCAGATGCAGAGCAGGGTAAATAACAATCAACCCAATAATCAGAAAGGCGAGTGGGAACAAGAGTAGCCGGTTTCCAGAGCTCTTCATTCTTCACCAATCTTTCCCCAGTAGGGATCGGAGCCGGGCTGCGAGAGATTCCGAGGCCCGAACTTCACCTCGCCGCCAGCACACCCTTGCGTGCCGTAAGGTAGCCTCCCACAGTGTCCTTGCCCACTTTGTTGATTACCAACTCCACGGATTCCCACATCGCTCGCACCGGAAACACCACGGGCTCATTGATGCCCAAGTCGGTGGGATACTCGTAGTCCTCCGCATAGATGTTTACAGCGCAACGCAACCTTTTTGAATCGACCTTTTTCAGTTCCAGGCGGATGTCGGGCGCCACTTCCTGGCGATTGCCGGAGCGGACCAGCGTAAACTCGATGTAGTCCCGTCTGCCAAGTTTGCGCAGCCGTTCGATCTCGTTGTGGTCGCGAGCGATAACCGTGTCGGCCTGCGTAACTCGGACCGCCGGGGGCTCTGCATTTTCATGCGGATCGTTCTGCCCGACTTCAGCACTTTCTCCGCCCCGCCGGTTGACGGTCTGATCCAGCCGGTTAGCCGCGACGGCCTGGTACTCAATGGTGGGGTACTGCCGCGCGGGCGGCGCTTCCTGCGGAGGCGCAGCCGCCTCCCGATCCGTCGCCGGCCGCTCCGGAGCGGGCCGCACAGCCGCCTGGCTGGGCGCAGTTCCATGCCCCGCCGGTTGTGGCTCTCTCGTCGTCTTGCTGGGCTTCGGAAGCTCCCGAACGGCGGCGGGAGCGGCGCGTTCCGGGGTTTCTTTCGCCACGAGCTCAACCTTCTTATGACCACGACCCGGGGATGTCATCGGCTGTGTGGCCTCATCCACAGCCACTCTTTGTTTATCGATCGCCTCCTGCATGGAGGCCAGTGCGGCCGCCGTGCGCTCCTCGCGGCGTTGGCTCAAGGCCGTCAACTGTTCAACCCGCGACCAGGTGTAGAGCTGCAAAAGAGCGAGCAGCCCCAGCAGCGTGAAGACAATCAAGACGACGGGCCGAGCGATGCGCTGCAATCGATCTACGGTTCTCAATTCGCCCGCGATCCGGGTTCGCAGAGTTTCCGACTCTTGTGCATCCGGCCCGGCTTCGCCGCCGACCGCCCTCAGGGACGGTTCGCGACCGCGTTGAAATGGCCATCCAGCCATAATTTGCCTCTTAGGACTACCTCTGTTTCCCGGCAAACCGCGGAGCCGAGAGAGCATCCGGCTGGGGCGCCCGCGGTCGCCTCCACCCTTTCGAGAACTCGACACTTACCCCCGTCGTTCGACCGGCCGTCTCGCCGTGTGGCGTCACCGCGCCGGCGCCCGGTCGTCCATCGCGACGCCCGGCCGCCCATCCACTTTCCCGATCTCCAGCCGGTCACCAACTTGGGTCCCACTTCGGAAGACGGTGTAAGGGGGAAGCTCGAGCACGCTCTGGGCCTTGAGGGTCACCCTCGAGATGCGGAAGGGACGCAGATACTCCTCAGTGTGAACCACGCGCCCGTCACGGTCGAGAAAGACCAGATCGATGGCGAACAGCATACCGAACGTGTGCACGCCGTGCGAGGGCACAATCCACAATCCCTGTCCCGGGCGCGCCCAGCGTCGGGTCTTTCCCAACAAACCCACCAGTCGGCTGACATAACCATCTGCCAACTTGGCCTCAGTGGCGACAAAGGTCTCGCGGGTCGTGTTATAAACATAGAAGCGATTTGGTTTTTGAGTCGCCATGATGGCCCGCCAAGGGGCGCACATTCAGGAACTGCGCCTTGCGTCGCGAAGTCACTCCTGTCAACTACTCGGATGCCTTTTTCCGGCGTCTCCAGATAATGATAAACAGAACAATTACCGCGCCGATGCCGGCGAGAATTCTAATCGTGGTTACGTTCATCGTTTACTCCTTTTTCAAGTCTGATGTCGCTCTTTCAACTTAATCCCAGTGCCGTTCACAGTTGTTGATTTCCAAATCACATGAAATGCCGAAACAAAGTGATAACTGCCGGACCGAGAATCACCACGAACAACGCCGGGAATATAAAGAACACCAGCGGGGGGATCATCTTTACGGTCGCCTTGGCAGCCATTTCTTCGGCGCGCTGGCGCCGCTTGGTCCGCAACTCGTCGGAGTGCACGCGAAGCGACTGGGCAATGCTCGTGCCGAAACGCTCGGTCTGAACGAGCATCGCCACGAGCGACTTGATGTCTTCCACGCCCGTCCGGTCGGCCAACTGGCGTAAAGCCTCCACTCGAGTCCTGCCAATGCGAATCTCAGCGTTGACCAAGTCCAGTTCCTCGCAGAGTATCGGATGCACGATTCGCAGTTCCTGGGTAACGCGCATGAAGGCCTGATCGAGCGCCAAGCCGGCCTCCACGCACACCACCAGCAGATCGAGGCAATCCGGCAGAGACAAGCGGAGCTGGTTTTGCCGGTGGCGCACGCGTGTAGTCAACCAGAACTCGGGAAGCATGTATCCCGCAACGGCGGCGAGAATCAGGATGAAGATCGGAGATTGATGGTAGAGCCCTGTGAAATAAACCAAGGCCACCAGAACCACGGGCAGGAGCACCTTCATGCCCTGCATCGCCATTATCGATTCCGGACGCCGAAACCCCGCCCGCGCCATCATGCGTTGAGTGTGCGGCATCCGTTTGCTGGAAGTGGGAATTATCCTGCCCACGTCCCCCAGCACCTGCGTGACCTTCTGTTTTTGCTTGGCCCTGAATCCCAGTTTCTCATCCGTGGAAGGGGGCCTCCAGAGGCGGGTCAAGCGCTCGGCCGCAGGCAGGTTTCCACCGGAAAAACCGTACACCACAGCCAGCACAATCATCACCACCGCCGCAAACGCCACGCCACTCGTCGCCCAAATCATATACTTGTCATCCCCCAAGCTTCACACTTGGATATTCACAATCTTCCAGAGGATAACCGAGCCGATAATCTGCAGGAGCGCGGCTCCTCCAAGCATGTAGGGACCGAGAGGGTCGGTAAAGAGCACGTTCACGTAATCCGGATTCAACCACCGCATGATCAAAATCATCGACGGGGGCAGCGCGATCAGGATTCCAGCCGTCAAGCGCCCCTGCGCGGTGCGAACCCTCACATCGCGCAGCAGCCGGAAGCGGTCCCGGATTACGGCCGCCAGATCATCCAGAATTGCGGCAAGGTTGCCGCCGGTCTCTTTGTGAATAAGCAGGGCCGTAACAAAAAACCGCACATCCACAATCGGTATCCGCTCGGCGAAGTTTGTCAAAGCGTCTCGCAAGGGCAGGCCGAAGCTCTGCTCATCGAAGACAAGCTTGAACTCTCCCGCCACAGGCTGGGGCAACTCCGTTGCGACCATTTCCAAGCCGGTCGTAAATGCGTGCCCGGCCCGGACGGCGCGGCCGAGCAGATCGACCGCCTCTGGAAAAATCTTCTCGAAGGCTCGGAGGCGCGACGAACGCTTGAAAGCGAGATAGAGCCATGGAAGCGCAGCCCCAACCACCCCGGCAAGGATGGCTAGAATCACGTTGGGATAGAAGTAAGGCACAACAATGTACGGGCCCAGGCCCAGCACCGCAGTGATCAAAATCAACTTGCCCGGCAAGATATCCAACCCCGCCTGGGCTGTGTAGGTGCGTAGGCGCACCGCCCAAGAAGAGCGCAGCAGCAGGCGATTCAACCTCGGTACACTGCTCATGACTTCGTCGCGCAGCAGCTTCAATTGAGGAGAGCCCGGACCTGAGCGTCCCGTGCCTCGTTCGATAGCCTCCAGTCGGCGTCCGATGACGTTCTTGCGGCTTCCGCCCGCCAACCCGAAGCCCAGGAGGAGTATCACGGCGACTATTCCAAAAGTCAGAACGGCTATCCCTATTTCCATGCTTGGTGCCTCAATAACCGGGACGTTCGAAGATTCCCGCCGGCAACCGGATTCCTGCGGCCAGCAAACGCTCCGATAACCTGGGACGGATGCCGGACGGCAAGAACTCTCCCAACACCTCGCCCTTCTCTCCGATGCCCGTCTTTCTAAACTCGAAGATGTCCTGCATGGTGACGACATCACCTTCCATGCCCACGACCTCCGAGACGTTAATCACTTTGCGCGTGCCGTCGCTCATGCGCGACACCTGAATAATCAAGTCCAAAGCCGAAGCCACCTGGCGGCGGATGGCGCTTTCGGGGATGTTCAAGTTGGCCATCGCCACCATGGTTTCCAGTCGAGTCAGGGCGTCGCGCGGACTGTTAGCGTGGATGGTGGTCAGAGAGCCGTCGTGACCCGTATTCATGGCCTGGAGCATGTCCAAGGCTTCGTCGCCGCGCACCTCGCCCACCACGATGCGGTCGGGCCGCATACGCAAGCAGTTGATCACCAACTGGCGCTGCCGGACAGCCCCTTTCCCTTCCACGTTGGGAGGACGCGTCTCAAGCCGCACCACGTGTTCCTGGTGCAACTGCAGTTCAGCAGCGTCTTCGACGGTGATAATGCGCTCGCGATTCGAGATGAACGACGAGAGGACATTCAGCAAGGTGGTTTTGCCGGCGCCCGTTCCGCCTGAGATCAAACAATTCATCCTGCCGTATACACATCCACGCAGGAGCTCCAGCATGGGAGCGGTTATGGTGCGATTTTGCAGAAGTTCGTCAGCGGTCAACGGGTCCCTCCCGAAACGGCGGATAGAAAGGATAGGTCCGTCGATGGCAAGCGGAGGAATGATCGCGTTGACGCGAGAGCCATCCTGAAGACGGGCGTCCACCATCGGAGAGGATTCGTCCACACGCCGTCCCACCGCAGAAATAATCCGGTCGATGATCGACATCAGATGGGTATCGTCGCGGAACTGAACTGTCGTCTTCTCCAAAAGGCCGTTACGCTCGATGTAGACACTGTTGAAGGTGTTGACTAGGATGTCCGAGATGGTCTGGTCATGCAGCAGCGGTTCGAGCGGCCCCAACCCAAAGACCTCGTCCAGGACTTCCAGGGAGAGCCGCTCCCTCTCCTGAAAAGTCATGGGGGTGTTTTCTTCGGCGGCCAGCTTCTCGACGATCTCGGTGACTTCCTTGCGCACACCTTCACGACCAAGCTGCACCACGTGATCCATATCCATGCGCTGGATCAGCTTCCGATGGATGGCCAGTTTAACCGTGTTGAAATCGGACTTGACTCCAAATGTTGATGCCACAGCTCATTCACCTCGCCGAAATGGAGCTAAGAAAGTTGAAAATCGAACCGCGTTTCGTCTCTGCCTGGAGAGTGACGCCAACCAACTGAGAGGCCATTTGGCGGAATTTTGCCACTAAAGGATCGTTGTGGTCCCACGACAGGGGCGCGCCCAGATTCACTGCCATGCTCACGCGGCGAAAGTCGTTAGGGATGCGGGCGAAAATCGCACGCTTGGCCTTCTTCTCGAAAGCCTTCAGCGCTTCGTCATCCTGCTTGTGAAAGCGGTTGATGATGATCTGAATGCGCGACGGATCGAGGCCGTAAGAGGCCAAGGCGGACAAGTGACGCTCGAGCGCCCAGAGTCCGGGAACGTCGGCCTGCGTCACCACCAGCACCGTCCGCGCCAGGTGTAACATGGGGCTCCACTCCGAGGAGTACACTGTCCCCATGTCGACGACCAGGAAATCACAGCAGTTTTGGGCAACATTCACGACCCGGGGCAAGGCGGCAACGGGAATATGCTGCCACTCGTCAGGATCCGTGACCCCTCCCAGTACTTCCAGCCCGCTCTTGTGGCGCGTCAGAAGGCCGGCGAGGAGATAGCTGTCCAGGCGTTCCAGGTTCTCGATCGCGGCGCGTACTGAGAAGCGCGGCTGCAGATCCAACAGCAGCGATACGAGGCCCAAGGGGCGTGCAAGATCGATCAAAACCGAGCGCTTCCCGACAATGGCGGCCAGTTGCACGGCCAGATTAACCGCCACGGTTGTGGTGCCGACACCCCCCTTGCCGCCCAATACCATGATCGCTTTCTCGACCACCTCCGGCTCGGCTTCCGGACCGCGTTGCTGAATGTAGCGTTGCAGGATTTCGCGCAGCCAGCTTGCCTCAATGGGATGGCTTAGAAACTCCTGCATACCGCTGCGCATGGCTTGAATCAGCAAGCCGGGGCTGGGGTTCTGTACGGGGGAATAGCCTACCAGGCACACCGACGGGCGCAGCTTGCGCAAGTGGGCGGAGAAATCGAAACAGGGCTCCATCTCACGGGTGAGATCGATAATCACCACATCGGGCACCGCTTCTCCCGGCGCCGGATGCTTGGCGGGATCGATCCCCCATTCGGAGATTGACTTCACCAACCCTGTTTGTTCCAGGCACGCACGCAAGTAACTCCCGTTCTTGGGTACGATGCTGGCCACCGATGCTGTCAACATCCCATACACCTCAACATGACTTCTTGAGCTTCGACGCTCCTCATTTCTTCGGCGTCGTCTGCCCGCTTGCCGGTGGCACGGGTTTCTCCCCCGTCAGTGGCGCCATAAAGGGAATCGGGTAATAAGGAGGCGCCGGCACCTGAGAGGACTGCAACGGCTTGACGATCCGTGGAGTGACCAGGACCAGCAGCTCGGTTCGCGACTTCGACAGTGAGCGGCTCTGGAAGAATTTGCCCAGTATGGGAATGTCCCCCAGCCCTGGAATCTTGGACGCGATCTCCGTCACCCGGTTGTCCACCAACCCTGCGATGGCGAAACTCTGCCCGTCTCGCAACTCCATTTCGGATTCCACTCTCCGCGTTGAGAGGGCCGGGATTGTGTAGCCGGAAAAAGTAAGCGCGTTTGAATAATCGAGCGAGCTCACCTCCGGCCGCACCTTGAGATGAATATTACCTTCGGACGTAAGGGCCGGTGTAAAGTAAAGCCGCACGCCGAACTCCCGGAACTGGATGGTCACCGTTGGCAAAGTCCCTGCGCCGCCACCCTGTACGACCGGAAATGGAAACTCTCCGCCTGATATAAAGCTCGCTTCCTTACCGCTTTCGGTCAGGAGATTCGGCTCTGCCAGGATCTGGAGCAGGTTGCGTTGTTGAAGTGCCTGGATGGCGGTGGCAATGTTCAATTGCGGGTTGTACAAGAAGATATTGAGCAGACTGCTCAAAGTGAACCCCGCCGAGGTGAATGTCGTGGCGCCGGAAGACGTGGAAACCGCGGTGCCGGCCCCGGGCGTGGGCAAGATACCGCCCTGAAGCGACGCCGGGCCAAACTGCCCCGTGCCCACGGCACCTATCATCTTCCCGGTCGGGAACAGGAGGTTCGCGCCCAGTTGGTTCAGTGCCGAGCGGTCCACTTCCGCGAACTTGACCTGAAGAAGGACCTCGCCGGGCGCCACGGGAGGCGGAACCGCAAGCAGGCTCACGGCTTTGGCCGACGTCACTTTGGCCATTTCGATCATCTTGTCCGCGACCGCCTTCGAAGACACTGGTCCCGAGAGGATCACGACGTCCTTCTGCACTTCCAGTTTCACGGGCTGGTCAGGGAAGGCCTCGCGGAATTGATCGGCCAAGCCGCGGATGTCGATGTCGACGTTGACATCGAATTCCTGGCTCTGCCCGGTCTCGTCCCACAACACCAGGGAGACAGCCCCCGGCGCCTTGCCGTTGAGCAGAATCTGGTTGGGGCTTACCGCCACAGCATCGACGACGGTGGGGTCTGCGACCGAGATGCGCCTGATGCGCGCCGGCGAGGTTATCACCAGCGATCGTCCCACCAATACGTGTAGCGTCTCGGCTTCGCCTGGCCCCGATAGCGCCTGTGGCGCTTGGGCCGTCTGCGCGGGCGGAGCTTGCTGAGCCCACAATACCGCGCCTGTCAAGATCATCGGCAAAGTAATGCCGAAAAATAATGCGTAATGCCCCTTGCTGGTCTTCACGCTTCTCATGTGCCGCCGCCTATTGATGGACCTGTTGACCTGCAAAGCTGGTTGTCTCTTTCTTGTCACCGCGAATTACGTCGATTACATAAGGCTCCGGAGGCTTTGGCGCCGGAGGAGCAGCCTCACGGTGGACCTTGTGCGTCGTCGCCTCGGGGTGAACCGGCGGCGCCCCAGTAAAGAGGCTGGCGCGGCTCACTGCAGGGGGATTGACTTCTTTGGTGTCGATGGTGTTGCGCAGAGCCAGGTGAATCTTCCCCTCGGTGCTTGCCATGGTTACCTTTTCGGCATCTTCGGGGCTCACCAGCAACGTCACCACCGTGTAAGTTTGCGGCTTGCCTTCCCGGTCGGCTTCCGACTTCTGCCCGACCGCCAGCACCCGCAAGTCCTGGAGGATGGTACGAGTAACGCTGTCGCCACCCGTGGAAGCGCCGGTTACTAGTACATCGACCATGGTCCCGGGCACCACGAACCCGGCCACCGAAACCACGTCGTCCACGCGCACGGAGATGGCCCTAGTGCCTTGGGGTATGGCTACCGAAAGCCCTCCCCCAGCCTCCTTGGGCGCCAGCTTACCCTCGAGGATGAGCTCATTTTCCACTACCGGCGTGATCAAAGCGCGATCCAGGCAATCTTCGACGCGCCCGAAAGACCCGCTGGGCCTCGTCGCGTCGGGCCAAGGAATCTCGCGTAAATCCGCAGTGGTCAGACGCTCGCCCAACATGACAGGTTTCGACGCAACTACGATGCGGCCGGTCACTACAACAGCCTTCCCTGCCGCCATTCTGGCGTTGCGAAGCTGAACATAGACGTAGCGTGCTGCCACCAAGCCAAAAACCAAGGCCACTAACAAGCCGACTACCAATCGTTTCTGGTCCATCGTTCACCTTTATGACGGTAGGTTGTGATTCCTCTTTCCGGTCTGCAACGTGGGCCTCCGGGATCGAGCTCCGGAGATTCACTTCAGCGAGTGAAGGATCTGGAGAGCAGATAGCGTGCCAAAGAAGAGAACTGTGGAAGCCGCTGCCGCCACCCCGAAAGGCAGCCTCATGAGCGCCGGATTGTCCAGGGTCAGATTGTGGCGCTGTCCCCAAACTCCAAACGTAGCCATGATGCCAAGCAGGATCCCCAAATGCTGGAGGGTCTCCTTCACTCGCCGGTGACGAATCATCTGCACTACAGCCATAACTCCGGCGATAAACACTGTCCCAAACAGCACCACGGTCAGGCGGCTGGGCCCGAGCCATGCTCCGAGGGCGCCCATGAGCTTCCAGTCGCCGGCCCCCAGCCCGCGCAAAAGCACAAAAGGCAGTAAGATTGCCAGCCCCAGTCCCGCACCCTCCAGCGATTGCTTCGTCCCCGCCCATCTCCATGCCAAGGCGTTGACTGCTAGCCCCGCACCGAGCGCTGGCACCGTAAGCCAGTTGGGGATGCGCCGGGAGCGCCAATCCAACCATCCTGCCCACACCGCGAGCCCAAGGGCTGAGCTTGCAAGCACAACATTCCAGCCGAGATTCCACACTTCACTGTTCATCTTCATTCTTCAGTTGCCTGGAAGGATGATCTCTCTCGGCGGGTCTGGTTGGAACCTGGAGCCATCTCGCAAACTTTCACTGATGTGCTGTGATCTGTCTGTCAAACCCAATCACCACACCATAATGCCGTGCTGGGGACCGAACTTGCCGGTCCCAAGCACTGACATCTAACAGACCTTCTGACTTGCGCCGTTCTACGAAACGCTCATAGAAGCAGATGCCGTGGAGAAAACTGCGTTAATAGCGCTTCCCAAACTCTGCATCATTGCAATCGCAGCGAGTGCTATCAACACCAGGAGCAGACCGTATTCGGTCAGATCCTGGCCTTCGTCTTCCTTCCAAAGACGATCCAGTAGGTTCCTCATGCCTCCCCCTCCGAAAGCAAAGTATTTGTGAACCTGATGTGCCGAATTTTAACGAAATGTAGTTTAGTGGTGGACGCCGCTCTTGCTCCGCACACAGCGAGACAAGGCATTCACGGCCTTAGAAAACCGATATACCTCCGCAGGCGGGCGCAAACGCCGCCTGGGTCGGTCGAGTGGCACCTCCTCCGAAGCACTCGCTTCCACCTGCCGGTGCCGCTCTATCAGTATTCCTAAGTAACCACTCAAAACACCGAAGCTCCCTCTGCTCCCGCCGAATGCCTGCGTGGAGCCGGAGCCAAGGACCAAATCAGGACACTGCCGAACGCTTCAATTGCACCTGCACCCTCCACTCATCCCGACGTTCTCCTGGCTGCGAGGCGGGAATGCTCGCTCCGCAGCCAGGTAGACGCGGTCGAAGTCGTTCAGCAGGGTTTTCGTCACGCCTCAGGCTAGCTAACCGAAAGGCTGGCTGATGCGGTTGAAAATACGGCATTGATCGCGCTGCCTAGCTTCTGCATCATTGCGATCGCAGCCAAGGCGATCAGAACCAGGAGTAATCCGTACTCCGTGAGGTCCTGGCCTTCTTCTTCCTTCCAAAGCCTCGCAAGTAGATTCTTCATTGGGTTATTCCCCTCCATTTTGGATACTGTTGCTTAGGCGATATGTTTCGCCGTCGCCTCTCTTAGTGCACACGAGGTGCCAAGTGACTTGGCAAAGACCAGAAACAGGAAACGACGCTGTTTTCGCCGAAACGCGAGCCGGGGTGGGTGGGGTTGGGGATCGGTCGAGGTCCAAGGTGTGACCTATTGTGGACAGATGGCTGGAATATCTTGGCCTAAAAGGTTACTAATCTGGGAGCCAAACCGCCGTTAATGCATGACATTATGGCACTTGCTCCTAAAACCTTAATTCCCGGCCGAACCTCTGTGTGCCGATGGCACGCCGGAGTTCGGTTGGAACAGCTACGGCTTTCCCCTGTCATTCCCAGGTGGCAGTTTTGCTGCCGCGCTTGATGGCGCTTGGCGTGTTTTCGTGGTTTCCGGTTGCCCGCCAACCGAGGGGCATGAGTGCCCGCTTTGAAAGTCCTTGTTTCTCCGTGCCCTAGGTGCCTTAAGAGCCTCAACACCGGCAAAACAGAGGCCCAGCGATCTCTTTGTTCAATCTTTATCTTGGTCAAACTGAACATAAACAAGTCCGTCAGTGTGGCGCCCCAGTTCCTCGTTTGGCATCTAAACTGCGCTCCGGTAAACATTTGCAGGCAGGAATTTGGAGTCGGAAAGTTGGAGCATCGGAGTCTCAGTTTGCATTTGTTGGTTTCCGCTCCTCGAGTTCCCATTAAAAATCGGAAAAATGTTACTGATCGAGTTTTGCCTTTGTATTGCCGCTTTGGCAGTCGCCGCAGTCGTTCCGAGTGTCGGATCCCGCTGGTTTGAGGTCTGCGAACGCGCCTTCACCAAATTGGCTCAACGGCGTAAACTGGCCGTTGCCGTGGTGGGCCTAGCGGGCCTCGCACTGCGTGCCGCCCTGCTTCCCGTTCTGCCTGTTCCCGCGCCTGGCGGTCATGATGATTACGCTTACCTTTTGCTGGCGGACACTTTCGCTCACGGGAGGCTGACCAACCCCACCCACCCTATGTGGGTGCATTTCGAGAGTTTCCAGATTATCTGGCAGCCGACGTATGCGGCCAAATTCTATCCCGCCCAAGGCCTGATGCTGGCTCTGGGTCAGTTGGTCCTGGGACACCCCTTCTGGGGGGTGTGGCTGAGCGTAGGCTTGATGTGCGCCGTGATCTGCTGGATGCTCCAAGCCTGGCTGCCGCCGGGATGGGCACTATTGGGCGGATTCCTGGCCGTCATTCGGCTTGGCACCTTTAGTTATTGGGCGAACGACTACGGTGGGGGAGGCTGTATTGCGGCAGCGGGGGGAGCACTGGTATTGGGAGCCCTGCCGCGCATCAAGCGCTCGCAACGTGTGCGGGATGTACTGTTGATGGGGCTGGGCTTCGCCATTCTGGCGAATAGCCGGCCTTACGAGGGACTCTTCTTCGGCTTACCGGTGGCGGGCGCACTCGGCCTGTGGATTTTCGTTAACAACCGGGCTGCTATAAGGTCACTGACGAGGCGCGTAGTCGCGCCATTGCTTGTGACAATGGCATTAACGGGGTGTGCGATGGGTTACTACTTTTGGCGCACCACGGGCAGTCCCTGGGACACACCGTTTCTTGTCTATGAGCGCACTTACAACCCCGCTCCTCAGTTCCCCTGGCCTTCTTTGAAACCTGTACCCGTACAGCATCATGCGTTCTTTCGGGAGTATTACAACGGGCCTGTAGTGGATCGCTATTGGCAGGGGCGAACCCTCATTGGCTTTGTAGCATTGAAAGCCAATGTGCTCCTGACCTTGGGTTGCTTTTATCTCGGCGCCGTGCTGACGCTACCCCTTCTGCTCGTATTGCCGACGGTGCCTTACGGTTTTTCCTGGAAGAGCCTATCGCCCCAAACGCGCTTTCTGTTGTTGGAATGTGGGGCGGTCGTGCTTGGGTCAATGCTGCCGGTGTTTTTCCTACCGCACTATGACGCTGCGATCACTGGCGCGATATTAGCACTGGTTCTGGTATCCATGCGTCGTCTGCGAAATCAGACGTGGCGAGGCAAACCGACGGGCTTGTTCTTAACCCGAGCTGTCCCCCTCATCTGTGTGCTGATGCTGGTGTTGCGCGCGGGCACAAAGCCGCTGCACCTGCTTGAGACTAGCCCGTGGCCCGCAGGGGGCGTGCCCTCTTGGTGCACGCTGACACCTACAAACCCGCAACGCGCGGCAACCCTCGCCGAGCTGCAACAACGCCCCGGACGCCAATTGGCGATTGTGCACTACGGCCCTCACCACGACGTTCTGTTTCGCGAGTGGGTTTACAATGAAGCTGACATTGATCAAGCGAAGGTCGTTTGGGCCCGTGACATGGGTCCGGCCGAGAATCGCGAACTTGTTGATTATTTCCGTGACCGGCATGTTTGGCTAGTCGAAGCAGACGAGGTCCCTCCGAAGGTGTTGCCCTACTGCCCACTGCCGTGATTTGAAGCTCGAAATTCAGAAGTCGAGACTCAAAACTCAGACGTGCGAACCGGCAGGACGACTGCGACACTCCAAGGTGAGGAGAATCTCGAATTGCGCTTTTTGGATTTCGAGTTTCCGTTATGTACTTCTGGATTGAATCAGGTTTGGCAGTCCTGTCGATTGGTATTGCGTGCACATTTCCGCAAGTGGGCGCGCGCTGGTTTGCTCGCGCGGAGCAACTGCTTGATGTCTTGTCCCGCAGACGCGGTTTGGCTGTTGTGGTAGTGGGCTTGGCAGCCCTCGCGGCTCGCGCTGCACTACTCCCTGTCCTATCGATTCCTCAACCTGGAGGTTATGACGAGTTCGGCTACCTTCTCCTGGGAGACACTTTCGCCCACGGACGACTCACAAATCCCACTCACCCCATGTGGGTTCATTTCGAGACTTTTCACATCATCTGGCAGCCCACCTATACGGCGAAGTACTACCCCGCACCGGGGTTGATTTTGGCGCTAGGACAGATGATCATGGGACATCCATTCTGGGGTGTGTGGCTGAGTGTTGGTTTAATGTGTGCTGCCATCTGCTGGATGCTCCAGGGATGGCTGCCACCCAAGTGGGCCCTACTGGGCGGATTCCTGGCGGTGGTCCGCCTGGGGACGTTCAGCTATTGGGCGAACAGCTACTGGGGAGGCGCCGTAGCGGCCATAGGGGGTGCGTTGGCATTAGGAGCGCTGCCGCGAATCAAGGGTTCGCAACGGGTGCGGAATGCACTGCTGATGGGCCTGGGATTCGCCATTATGGCAAACAGCCGTCCTTATGAAGGACTTTTCTTGGGATTGATGGTAATGGGCTCACTCGCACTGTGGCTCGTGGGGAAAAAGCGGCCTTCGCCCCCGCCGGCCGGCACACCACCCCTTACTCCCCTCCTCAGAGAGGAGGGGACCGAGGGGAGGTGGAAGCACGTCGCAGCTCCCCTCTTGCTGACGCTGGTATTAACCGGATGCGCCATGGGCTACTACTTCTGGCGCACCACCGGCAGTCCTTGGGACACGCCGTTTCTCATCTACGAGCGCACTTACAGTCCGGCGCCTCAGTTCCCGTGGCCACCTCTGAAGCCGGTGCCCGCGGCCCATCACCAGATCATGAGGGACTATTACGAGGGCCCGGTTCTCGAGCGCTATAAACTGGCTCGAACCGCCGTCGGTTTCGTGGCGCTGAAGTTAGACGTGCTGATGACCTTGGTGAGCTTCTACCTCGGCCCGATTTTGACTCTGCCGCTTCTCGCGGCGTTAGCGACAGCACCTTATGGATTTTCATGGAGAGACTCGACCTCCGACACGCGATTCCTCGTGCTGGTCTGCGCGGCGGTCGTGGCGGGGTCGATGCTGCCCATCTGGTTCTTGCCGCATTACGCCGCGCCCATCACCTGTGCCATACTCGCCTTGGTTTTGCTTGCCATGCGGTATGTCCGCTCGAAGACATGGCGCGGCAAGCCGACTGGATTGTTCATAACACGCGCTGTGCCCTTGGTCTGCATCCTTATGCTCGTGCTGCGAATCGGCGCGAAACCGCTGCACTTGCCGGAGCCCCCTCGGTGGCTCGAAGGCGGCGCTCCCACTTGGTGCGCACAGGGACCCAGCAACACGGAACGCGCCGAGACTCTCGCGGAGTTGCAACGGTTTCCCGGCCGTCAACTTGTCATCGTTCAGTACGGCCCCAACGATAAAGGTGGTTTTCGTGCCTGGGTATATAACGGAGCCGACATAGACAGCGCCAAGGTGCTTTGGGCGCAGGACATGGGCCCGGCGAAAAACGCCGAGCTCATTGACTATTTCAAGGACAGGAGTATTTGGGTGTTGGATGCGAACGGAGACCCTCCGAGGTTATCCCCGTATCTCCATCCAACTGACGGCAAGCCGTGATGGATTCGAGCAACGACAAGTCGGTGGTCATTGACCGCCTCACATGCGGCAGCCCGCAATATAGCCCACCACGATATTTGGGCCATCAATACCGACCCTGACTATTGTGAGGAGGACAGCGGGGAAAGGTCGAAATTCGAAAATCGGAGCCTAAGCATCAGTTCGAAACTTAAGGCCCTTGTCACATTTCAAACTCGCTGCACGAGTTTCGATTTTCGAGTTTCGAGTTACGAGCACTTCATATGTTCTTTTGGATTGAGTGTTGCGCAGCGGTGCTGGCGATTGCGGTTGGGCGCGCCTGTCCCAGCCTGGGCGCGCGCTGGTTCGATCGCGCGGAGCAGCTACTCGGTCGTCTGGCGCGCCGGCGCGGTCTAGCCGTCGTGTGCGTGGGACTGGCCGCGCTTGCGTTGCGGGCGCTCTTGTTGCCGATCCTGCCCATACCCCAACCCGCCGCTGACGATGAGTACGGGTATCTTCTGCTCGCCGACACCTTCGCTCATGGCAGACTGACGAATCCTACACACCCCATGTGGGTCCATTTCGAGAGCTTCTACATCTTCTGGCACCCCACATACACTGCGAAGTTTTATCCCGCCCAAGGCCTGGTGATGGCATTGGGTCAGCGCATCATGGGGCATCCCTTCTGGGGCGTGTGGATAAGCGTGGGACTGATGTGTGCCGCCATCTGTTGGATGCTGCAGGGATGGCTGCCCCCGGGATGGGCGCTCGTCGGTGGACTGCTGGCTGTGGTTCGCTTTGGGTCGTTCAGCTATTGGGCCAACAGCTATTGGGGAGGGGCCGTTACGGCCGCGGGCGGCGCCTTGGTGTTGGGGGCTCTGCCGCGAATCAAGCGCTCACCACGCGCCCGGGATGGCTTACTCATGGGATTGGGCCTCGCGATTCTGGCCGGCAGCCGCCCTTACGAAGGACTGTTCGTTGGCTTGCCCGTGGCGGCTGCGCTGGCAGCATGGATGTTCGGCAAAAACAGGCCTGCGCTCCATCTTTCGGCAGGACGAATTGTGGCGCCGCTTATGATCGTGATGGTTTTGGCAGGGTGTGCTCTAGCCTACTATTTTTGGCGCACCACGGGCAGTCCGTGGGTCCCACCCTATCTCGTCGAGGCGCGCACCTACAATCCAGTGCCGTATTTTCCGTGGCCAAGTCTGAAGCCGTTCCCCGCCTATCATCATGAGATCATGAGCCATTTCTATCATCGGACCATACTGCAACACTACACCGAGTCACGCTCCATCACGGGCATGCTGAAGATCGATTTTATCGCGCTCGCCTGGATGTGCGCGTTCTTTCTCGGGCCCGCCTTGGCTCTTCCGGTGCTGGCGGCCTTGGCGACCCTTCCCTACGGCTTCTCCTGGAGAAGCATCAGTCCCAATTCACGTTTCCTATTGCTGGTCTCGGCGTCGTCAATCGCGGGTTCCATGCTGCCGACAATGTACTATCCTCATTACAGCGCCGCGATTACTGGCGTGATCCTGGCGCTTGTCTTACAGGCCATGCGTCGCTTGCGAGATCGCCCCGGACGCGATGGCGCGACCGGCGTGTTCATAACGAGATGTGTCCCGTCGATCTGCATGTTGATGCTGGCGCTACGCATAGGCGTGAAGCCCCTGCACCTTCCTGAACCTGAACGGTGGCTCGCAGGATCCCATCCAAGCTGGTGCACACTAGGGCCTACGAATCCGGAACGCGCCACAACTCTCGCGGAGTTGCGGCAACTCCCTGGACGTCAGCTCGCCATTGTCCACTACGGTCCGCGCCACGAGATTCTGTTTCACGAGTGGGTTTACAATGACGCCGATATCGACCGGGCAAAAGTGGTCTTAGCCCGTGATATGGGCCCCTCCGAGAACCAAGAACTGATTGATTATTTCAAGGACCGGCATATATGGCTAGTCGAAGCAGATGAGGATCCACCCAGGATATCACCGTACCCGGAATCGCCGACATCTTCCGCGTTTGTAGAGACTAGAGAATCAGCGTCAACGCCACGCAGTACGTATACGCCGGTCGACAGCCGGCCAGGAGCGAACCGCAGGTGAGATCTGGAAAGGGCGAATACGGGAACCGAGTGTCCGCTGTTGATTTTTGGTTTTGGAGTTCGATTTCCAGTGTCCTGAGTAAGAAGTCCGTTAAGAAAGTCCTTCTCTGCGCACCGGTTTTTCGGAGCCCCGTCAGGGGCGTCACCCCGCCTTCGGCACCCCTCTCCCGCTCGTGCGGGAGAGGGGAGGGGGAGAGGGTGCGGCGTGCTGACCCACGGCTTACGCCGTGGGCTACTGGCTGCCGCCCGCTCCGCGGGCTGACTTCTTCAACGAACTTCTGTTTCAGGACGCTAGTACTGAACTCTTTATCCAGATGGTGCTCCTAATCGATTGCGGCCTGGCAGTTGCTGCGCTGGTGGCGGCCTTCGCGTTTCCTCGAGCCGGAACGCGCCGGTTTGAAAGGTGCGAACGCCTCTTCGGCAAGCTAGCCCAGAATAGTAGTCTTAATGATCTGATGGTAGGGCTTACCGCGCTGGCGTTGCGCCGCCCTGCCGTGCTATGGCGATAGTCTGCCAGCCGAAACGTCGTGAGTTCAAGCGAAACAGGGCCGCGAACAACCGGCTGCCGATGCGCACCGCCGCGCTCGGCCGGCCGGAAACGTCGCCGATAAATCGCGGACCCCGGAGTGTTACCAGGAGCTGAAAGAGGTTGAAAAACGGAAAGCCGACGCCCAGAGCCGTCTCCACCTCGAACCCCGACCGCTCCAGCAAAGAGGCAATCTCGGCCGGCTTATAGTGCCGCCGATGACCGATATGCCGGGAAAACGCGCTCACCGGCCCGCCGGGAACGGTAATAACCAGTCGGCACCCCGGCGAACAGTAGGCTGCCGCATTCCGCAACAAGATTGAAGGATCATCGACGTGTTCCAGAACTTCGGAACACAGCCCATGGGTCGCACCATAATCGATGCGGTCGCTTTGTGCGGCGTCCTTCAACAGGTCGCGCTGCAAAAACTGCGCTTGTGGCACCCGTTGCCGGGAGATCGAGACACCGGTTTGACTGAGTTCGAGACCAAGATAATCCGCGGCTGGAAACGACTCACAGAACTCCTTGGCGAACTCGCCTGTTCCGCTGCCGATCTCAAGGAACCTGACAGATTCTCCAGGCGGCCGGAAGTCGAAGAGCGATCGGACGATTCGGCGCCGGTATCGCGGCGTCGGGCCTAGTTCGGCCGATTGCGCGAATTGTTCCCAATGCTGATCCCAGTTATCTTGGGACGAGCCACTCACGTCGATGTTGTCCTCACTTGCGCACCAGGCCGAACAGAACCATGCCGAGTCTCTGGTAACTCAGCTTGATCCGGCTGGGTTTAAAACCAGCCTTCACCAATAAAGGCCAAAGATCACGCTTGGAGTAATACATTTTATGCTCGTCCATTTCACAGGCAGGACTCGTGCCGAATTTGAACGCCGAGAGTTCCAGTATAGGCTTGGCCCACCACGTCGGGACATTGAGTATGAGCAAGCCATCCGGCTGCAGAACCCGGCGGCAGTGCGTCAGCATCTCCAGTGGTTCGTCAAGGTGCTCCAGCACTGAAATAAACAAGACCAGGTTGAACTGGTCCGAGGCAAGCGATGGAAGCGCCGACTCTATAGGGGCGCAGATGAACTCCAGGCGAGGGATCGTGCGGCATTCCTCCGCGATACTCACATCAACGCCGACGCCTCTCACGAGCTTGGAATGAATCGCCCGAAGGTAACCGGCATTGTATCCACAGCCAAGATCCAGCGCCACCAGTCTTGACTGATTGCGCAGGCTCCGCTGGATACTTCTGCCGACCAGGGCGGTTCGAATCCGGTCGGCAAGTCTGCTGCCGTGTTCGCCGTAGGAACTCACCCGAGTGGTGGAAGTATCAGGAGTCATTCTGCGCCGGTCTTCAAGTCTTTAAGCATCTGGCGATCTGCCACTGGTTCTCATCCACATAGATAACCTTAGTGCGAAAGACGAAGAGCGGGCTCCACTTCTCTGCTTTCATCGCACTCCAGCGCAAGACCCGACTCCAACGCATCCCGGTAGAACATGGCGACGGTCTCCTGAGAGTAATTGTTCAGGTCTTTTCCAACCAGAGGCAACTTCTGGAGAAGGTCAGTCGTCAAGGTGATGATGTGACAGCCGATCGTATCAGCCTGAATGACGTTAAAAAGCTCACGGGGGCTGGCCCAAATCAACTGGACGCTCGGGTACATGCGAACGAACTCAAGCGCCGCCTGCATAATGGGAAGTGGATCCCGGCCAGTGTCGGCGATCCTTCCCGCAAATACCGAGATGTACGACGGCGCGCCGCCTTGGAGGGCCGGGCAGACGTCGCGCACCTGTTCCAGGGTCAAGACCGCCGTCACGTTGACGTGGATCTGCGCCTTGGCCAAGCGCCGGATAAGATCGAGGGCCGGATCTTGCCGAGTGTTGGTGACCGGAACCTTGACGTACACGTTTCTGCCCCAGCCCGCAATTCTCCTCGCCTGCTGCTCCATTTCCGAGAAGTCGTCAGCAAGCACTTCAAAAGATATCGGGCGGTCTTGAACAGCGTCCAATACTTCGCGGGCGAAAGCCTCGTAGTCGCTGACGCCCGCTTTGCGCATCAAGGTAGGGTTAGTCGTAAAACCGCTGATGTACGGCCTCCGGCAAAGATCAAGCATCGCGGCTTTGTCCGCGCCGTCCGCGAAGATCTTTACCTTAAGGTCGGAGACCAATTTCATAGCCCACCTCAGTGTGAGTCCGACATCAGAATCCAGTCTGCCGCCTCGCGCAAGGACTTCACCCTCACATCCGGCTCACAAGCGGGCGCCTTCTCTTTGTAGGCACGATCGATCAAAATCGTAACGCAGCCGGCGTTGTGGCCGGCTTCGATGTCCCGCCAGCGGTCGCCGATCACGAAACTCCGCGCGAGATCCAGGCCCCGGTCACGGGCGGCCCGAACCAGCAACCCAGGGAGCGGCTTGCGGCAGTCGCACGCATCTTCATCAGAATGATAACAGACGAACACTCCATCCAACGGCAGCGCCGAGGCAAGGAACCGGTTCATTCGTTCCACCACATCGCGTGGTATCAGGCCCCGGCCCACGTCCGGCTGATTGGTTATGACCAGCAGAAGGAATCCGCCTCGCTTCAAATCCGAAAGAGCCGACGAAGCGTCCGGCAAAATCTCCAACTCCTCGAAAGTCGCGGGTGCGTACGGCTTCCCGTCCCGGACCGCGGCTCGGTTGATCACACCGTCGCGGTCCAAAAACACCCCTCTCAGTTTCCTGTGGGATAATTCGGTCACCGTATGGATTCCCATTTGGTTTCAGACTGCTTCAAATTCGGATGGGACACCAGCAGATGCCAGATCACTGCCTGGAACGCTTCCGTATGCGGTGTAACATGCACCGGGTTCGCGGTGGGCACAACCACGCAAGCTTCAGCCACTTCAGCCGTATAACCGCCGTCACGTCCCACGACGCCGACAATCCGCGCCCCCACGGTCTTCGCCAATTGCAGCGCCACAACAAGGTTCGGACTCACGTTGTTCGCCAGATTCCCGCCGCCCACCGAAAGGACGAACACCAGATCATCGGCCCTCAAGTGACTGACGCGAAGCCAGGAGGCGAAAACACCGGCCCAGCCCTCGTCGTTTGTCCTCGCCGTCAGCTCCGGAACGTTGTCCGTGGGCGCATACGCCTCAATGCCGGCAATCTTCCGAAAATCGGCGGCCGCATGTGAAGCGTTGGCTGCGCTGCCTCCAACTCCCAAAATAAACAAGCGCCCTCCGCGAGCGCGTGTTTCCGCCAGAATGGCAACAACCCTCTCGATCGCGGTCGGGTCGAGCCGCTCAATGATTGTTCTAGCCTCAGCAAGGTACCGCTGGACAAAACCATCCCCGTCCATCAGGACTCTCCGGTCTGCTTTGCGAGAAATTTCGCCGTATCCTCCAGGCCCTGAAAAGAACCTATCTCGTAGAACCTCTGCTTTACCTCGAAGCCGGCCAATTGACCGCGCTTCAACAGGTCTTGGTATACCGCCGCAAGGTCGTAAGTCACTCCCTCGGGTATTTCACGGAATGCCGAAGACTTGAAAACGCCAAGACCATAGTCAATGTGGCGCATCCGGGCAGTGGGATTGTTCTTTTCATAGGCTATGATGGCTCCATCCCCGAATTCGACGTTGCTCTTGTCCCATTGTCCTTCGTTCCGGAAGACCGTCATCAGTCCCTGCTCGTTACTCTCCAAAAAGGCCGTTTGAACAGCACGATAGTCGCAAGGCAGATAAGAATCTCCATAGAGGACGAAAAAAGCCTCCCCCAGCAGAGGGAGTGCGTTCTTGATCCCACCGGCAGTGCCGCGCAGGGTGGGCCCATCGAAGGCGTAGTCGATACGGACGCCGTGAGCCGATCCGTCACCAATTGCCGCCTGGATCATTTCTCCTAGATAGCCCGCGCATACCACAGCGTGCTCGATCTTATTAGCTCGCAGCAATCGCAACTGGTGAACGATAAAGGGCTCACCGTTAACCTCGACCAAGGACTTGGGGATCGTGGAGGTAATCGGCCGCAAGCGGGTCCCCAGTCCGCCGGCAACAACAGCGACGGGCAGCATGAGCCTCACGAGTGAACCAGCACCGAGGTGCCGGCGAAATCAAAACGTATTCTAACCTCTCGCAAGCCTGCCTTCCTCATCGCCCCCCGCAATCGGGTCTTATCCTCGGTGTAGAACATCAAAAAGCCGCCACCGCCAGCGCCAATCAGCTTGCCTCCGAGAGCGCCATTCTGGCACCCTAGTTGGTAGAGGGCGTCGATCTGAGGATTGCTCATGCCGTCCGACCGTTTCTTCTTGTGCTCCCAATGCTCGTGCATCAGTTCTGCGAATCGCCTCAGATCGCCATCCTCCAGTGCTTTCTTGCTCGCATATCCCAATTCTTTGACGAAATGTAAATTGGCGGTCATCTCGCCGTCTTTCGAGAGGGTTCGTACGTTCTGGTCTCTCAGGATTTCGGAAGCGGAGCGCGTGGACCCCGTAAAGAAAAGCAACAGATTGTCCTCCAGGTTAGCCATAGTCTCTGAGTCCAGACGGAGAGGCTCCACCTCTACCCGGTCGTCAGACAGAAACCGAAAGCACGTGATTCCGCCAAAAGCCGCAATGTATTGGTCCTGTTTGCCAATGGGCTCCTTCAAGATGTCTATCTCAATGTGGCAAGCCTGCTCCGCCAGATCCTGTCGCGGGACGGAGTTCCTCTTGAACGCGTGAAGAGCCCGCAAGAGAGCGGTGGTGAAGCTGCCGGAGGAACCAAGTCCCGTGCCGGCGGGGATGTCGGATATGCTGACGATCTCGAGGTAAGGGTCTGTCACATTCGTCAGCCTGAGCGCCTCCCGAATGATGGGATGTTGCACCTTATCGACGGCATCCGTGTTTTCAAGCTTCGAGTACTTCAATATAAATCTTGGCGTGAACGCCTCATTGATTGTGATGTAGACATACTTGTCGATTGCCGCGGCGATCACAAAGCCAATATGTTCACGGTAATACGAAGGCAGGTCCGTGCCACCACCGCCGAGAGAGATGCGCATGGGACTGCGTACCACGATCATGCGGCAGCTCCCTTGTACAGGCGTTCAGCATCACTTAACATCGCAAGCATGGTTTGGCGTAGAGCCTCGCGGGACGACAAGGAGCACTTCCACCCCAGGGCGCGGATTCGATCCGTATTGAGCCGGACCACCGGTACGTCGCCCTTCCAGCCTCGACTTCCGCCTGTGAACTCGAAGTGCATCTCATCGGGAACAAGCCCCACACATTCGCAGGCGAGTGTCGCGATCTCATGCACCGTGAGGTAGTCGCCGGTTGCGACGTTATACACTTCAAATTTCTTGGAGCAGCTTTCATGAGCCAGTAAGACGGCAGAGACGGCATCCCGAACGTGAATGTACGATTTGCTCTGCCGGCCGTCCCCGAGGATTCGAAGACGCTTGGAGTCCTTTAGCAGCCGTCCAACAAAATCGAGTGCTACACCGTGAGTTTGCCGCGGCCCCACCACGTTCCCGAATCGGAAGGCACAGCCCCTCATTTCAAACATGTGGCAATAGGAGCTGATCAGCGCCTCCCCAGCCAGTTTGCTCGCGCCATAGGTGGAAACCGGGGCTAGCGCACCCTGGTCCTCATGCGCCTCGCGCGAGCCCATATCCCCGTAAACGCCACTGCCTGAGGCGTAGAGAATGCGCTTGGGGGTCGACGTTCTCATAGCCTCCAGCACTCGCTCAGTCAGACACGTGCCTTCGCGAAAATCGATGTCAGGTTCGTATGCCGCACGGGCAATATCCGGGTTGGATGCGAGATGGATAACTACTTCGTGTCCGTCCATGCACATTCTAAGCTGGTCGAACTCCTTCACATCAGCGCACACGACCCGAAAGCGTGGATCACCGAGATGGTGTTGATAATGCCATTCTCTTCCCGATGAGAAGTTATCGTAGAGCGTGACCGCTTCCACCAAAGGGTCCGACAACAGGCGATCGGTAAAATGACTACCAATAAAACCCGCCCCCCCAACGATGAGGAATCGTTTGCCAATCATGAGAATGTCTCGGGTCCCAAACTCCTATTAGCCAGCATTTCGGTTCTCAGTATTTACTCCGCCGCAAATGTACACCGCCCCTCCTCTAATTGCAAGGCACAATCGGGCTTTCTGTCCAATAGGGCTTTTAGTGCTTTGTGCTTCCACGGGCCCTTGAGCCGCCGACTAAGCACCACTTCTCGCGCGTCCGGCATACAGGGCCGCCGCTTGAACTGCCAGGGCGGAGCCAAACGTCAGAAAAGCGGCAATCATGAACAGCAACCCTGACACGGCCATATGATTCGGCGGTCCAGGTTCCTCCGGCAACCTCATCCCACCCCGCGCATACTCAAGGACGAGCGGCGTGGCCATCCCGAGTCCGGCGATCAGCGAGATGGCGGAGACAACAATGGCGCGAGTGTACGAAAACAAAGATAGCCAACGGCGGACTGCCCAGTCCGAGTAGTGGTAAATCACCTGCAAAATACAGCCCAGATAGAAACTCTGCAGTCCTACGACCGCCAGCGTCATCCCCACCAGGCCCCAATACAAAGAAAGGGTAAGAGGGCCGAGAGTGACGGGGCCGAAAGTCTCCGGGAGCACCAACAACAACCCAAGCACAAACAGGGACACGCCTGGCTTCAAAACGAAGAAATCGGCATGATAAACCAGCATGGCACGCAAGTTGATCCAACCGGCCCGCCACGGCTCCAGAAGTCCGCTGCGCTTATGGTGGCTGCTCCGGCCTTCTCTGTCCTTAAGAAACCGAACGGGAACTTCAGCAGTTTGCAGGCAATAGCAGACCGATTTAAGGACCATCTCAGAGGCGTATTCCCACGACTGAGATTGGAGTTCGATGCGTAGCAAGGCGGCTTTCGTGATTCCTCGCAGTCCGCAGTGGATGTCTGTAAACCGGCTTGAATACAGGAAGTTCAAAATCCAAGTGGTCAACGGGGTGCCAAAATATCTGTGCAGCGCGGGCATCGCACCCTCTTCAATCGAACCGCGAAAGCGTGAACCCATAATGAACTCAAACCCGGCTCGGAATCTCTCAACGAAGCCACTTAACTCGCGAAAATCGTAGGTGCAATCGGCATCGCCCATCAAGATGTAGTTGGCGCGAATATAAGGTATCGCGTCGATATAGGCGCGGCCCAACCCCCGTTTCGGCGTCCTCAACACGCGCGCGCCATGGGCCAGTGCGATTTCAGGCGTGTCATCATTCGAGCTATCGACGATGAGGACTTCGCCGGCAATCCCAGCCTTCTCGAATCCCTCCTTGCACCAATCCACGGTGTCGCCGATCGTCAACCGCTCGTTCAGAGCCGGTATCACGATGGATAATTCGGGTTCGACGACATCATCGGCGGGCTTCAGCAAAACGCAATTCGGACATTCCGCATGGGATTCCACCGGTGCATCAGCGAGGGCATATTGTTGATTCTCATCTCTCATGATTGGCCCGTCTCCCCTGAACCGGAGCATCAGGAGGCTTTATGGGATACGACGCCAGGGCGAGCGGGGTATTATCCGCCTCAAGCAACCAAACGTGGCGGTCCGGGAAATAATCAATGAGTTCTTTGTTCTCAGCCGGACCCATGTCGCGCGCCCAAATAACTTTCGCCGCGTCAATATTGGCCTCGTTATAGACCCAATCTATCCCGAGCTGATGATCGGCACCGTAGCGCACAAGAACGAGGTGGCGTCCAGGCTGTCCGTTGAGCTCTGATAAAACCCTGGCGCGGACCGTCTCGCCCGCTACGGGGGCAGGCCAGGCGGCAACAAGCCAACCCGCCCGCAACACCAGCATCAACAGGCAAATTGCGGGTACAGCTCGAGTCATTAACAGGCCAGTTGGCCTGCCGCGCCACTGGTACGACCGCAGCCGGCGCATGGCTTTCAGCACCAGCGCCAGGATCACACTCGTGAGGGCAGCAGCGTAATGCGGCGCGAAAGCCAGTGGAATCATCGAAGCTGCTATTACCGTCCCGCAGACCAGCAATAGGAAACGTGTATCCGAGCTTAGGTCTTTCCACGCAAAACCCCGCGGCAAGGTAACCAGAGCCGCCAGGAGCGGGAACGCTAGCGCGGGCCCGAGATAGAACCACCCAAAACTAACTAATGATGAGATTCTGTTCAGGATGGCTTTTGTCGGCGTCGCCTCTTGGAGTTCACGCACCAAGCCCTGATAGAAATCCCGCATCACGGCGTGACGGTAGTGCGGCAGCGGTCGACTTGCTTGCCATTGAAAAAACGGTGTGCCGTAGGTACGTTCGTAGACAACATAAGGGGGGGTCCAAGGCCTGCCTGTCGTGCGCCAGAAGTAGTAGCCCATAGCCAGCATGGTTAGAACAAGTACCAGCAAAAGGGGCGCCATAACACGTTTGAAGGCGAGCCGCAGCGCAACCCGATTTTTTCCCAAGATCCACACGCCGAGTGCGCCTGCCACCGGCAAGCCGAAGAACAGCCCTTCGAAAGGACGGCTGTTGGCGAGGATCGCAAAGCCCAGCCCCATCAGCAGCACGTCCCCCACGCGTTGTGAACGCTTAGTGCGTGTTAACGCGCCCAGGACGAGGGCTCCCCCGATCGCCGCGACCGCCCCTCCCCAGTAGCTGTTTGCCCAATAGCTGAACGTGCCGAACCGAATCACGACCAGGAATCCGCCCAGCAGGGCCCAGCCCGGCGGCAGCCACCCCTGCAGCATCCAGCAGACGGCTGCGCACATGAGGCCTATGCTCAACCATACGCCCCAGAAAGGGTGACCCATTATTGCCTGCCCCAGCGCCATGATCAGCCCTTGGGCAGGGTAAAACTTGGCGGTATAGGTCGGCTGCCAGATGATGTGGAAACTCTCGAAATGCACCCACATGGGGTGAGAGGGATTAGTCAATCGCCCGTGCGCAAAAGTATCCGCCAAGAGAAGGTAGCAGAACTCATCAGGAATAACAGGTTGGGGAATGGGCAAAACAGGCAGCAGCGCGGCGCGTACCCCCAAGGCCGCAAGCCCCACTGTGACGACGGCCAGTCCGCGCCTCTCAGCCACGCGGTTGAGCAGTCGCTCGGCGCGTTCAAGCCACTTCGAGCCCAAATTGGGAGCGGCGCACCCAACCGCAATCGCCACCGCAACCAGACCGAGCTCAATCCACAAAAACATGTCGAGCGCCCGACGGTCGGAATTCGAGAATCAACACTCGCAACTCGACTCCGCACTTCCAAGTTGCGTGTCGACGAGGTTCGACGCAAAGCAGTCAACTTATCCTCGTACTCAAGCCACCATCGTAATCAGGTCTGCCATACATGTAAAGAGTTTGCATCGCGTGAGCTGGAACGTAAATCTGGAGGTTGGGCCTGCTGGGCAACAGTCACAAGCACACCAGTGACAGGGCCACCATGCCAACTCACAGTAACCCACACCGGCCTTGCCCAGAACTCCTTGCTACTCTTTGACTTGCCGTGCTTCCGCCGCGACCTCGTGGTAGTAGTCCGACAAGAGCTTTTGGCCCTGGGGATTGAAGATTCGAGAATTGACCAGGCCCATTCTTTGCAGGCGGAATTTGAGAGATGTGGCCAGCACGCCCAGGCCGTATTTCACGCTACGGCTGAAGTTGATCGAGGAGGCTTCCGGGAAATATCTCGTAGGGCACGATATCTCTCCAATGCGGTAGTGCATGTAGATTACTTGGGCCAGGATTTCGTTGTCAAAAACGAAGTCGTCGGAATTCTCTTCGAGCGGCAAGCTTCTCAGGACCTCCGCCGCAAAAGCCCGGTAGCCGGAATGATATTCGGAGAGCTTGAAATTGAGCAGCAGATTCTGGAAGAGAGTCAAGAATCGGTTGGAGACGTACTTATAGAGCGGCATTCCGCCCTTTAGTGCTCCCCGCCCAAGAATCCGCGAAGCCAGCACGACATCGTACTCTCCGAAAGCAATCAGGCTGGCCATGGCGGTGACCAACTTGGGCGAGTACTGGTAGTCGGGGTGCAGCATCACCACGATGTCCGCGCCTCGCCGCAGGGCTTCGCGGTAGCAAGTTTTCTGATTGCGGCCGTAACCCAGATTTGACTTGTGGACGAAGGTGGTCAGCCCCATCTCCCGGGCCAATGCGACCGTATCGTCGGAGCTGTGATCGTCAACCAGCAGCACACCATCCACAATGGCGTGAGGCAGTTCAAGAAACGTCTGGCGCAGGGTCCGGCTCGCGTTATAGGCGGGCATCACCACAAAGATTTTCTTTCCGTCAAGCACGAGCATGCTCCTCAGAGAGCTGGCTGAACGCGTGCGTCAGAGCAATCCTATTCCCACAGGGCCTCGAATTCAAGGCTTTCCGGGCCGTCCCCAATCCGTTGATCATCCTCCCGCCGTAGGAGGACGGCTTGCCGTCCCCGCATTTCTGCCGGCCCCGACGAGGGTAGGGCAAGCCCCATAAGCGTTCACTTAACGCCTCAACTGGTCAAGTGGTGGCAATTTGGGTCTCGTTCGCCACTAAATTCAGGCCCGGAGGGCCGACAGGGAGTAGC
>JBEKLY010000012.1:0-47733 GCA_050010015.1 Terriglobia bacterium | reverse complement strand
CCTTCAAGCTTCCAGGTGCTTCATCGGGGAACAATACAACGCCGCGGAGGAATTGTCCAGAAGAAATTACAACCGCTTAAGACTTATAGCATTAGGGCACCGGAACGAATTCACCCTGGGGGGGCCTTCATTCGGATTGAAAACTCCCCCAGGGGCAGGTATAATGAGGGTTTGCACTTGTTGCGAAGGAGCTTCATGAAAAACGCAATTCACCCCAACTATCACCCTGTAACCGTAGTATGCGCCTGCGGGTACACCTTTAAGACGCGCTCTACCTATAAGGGCGATGTGCTACACCTGGAAATCTGTTCCCATTGCCATCCGTTCTTTACCGGCAAGCAGAAGATAATGGACAGTGCGGGCCGCGTGGAACGCTTCCAGCGCAAGTACGCGGACTTCAGAAAGGCTGCGGCCGCTTCCGCCGAGGCTAAAGCCGCGGCGTCGAGCAAATAGGGCAGCTTGGTCTCGCTGTGTCGCTTATAACCAGGTAGCGCGGACCCCCGATTTTGGGGTCCGCGGTTTTGTTTAGGCTTAACGCGCAGCCCAGGGTCACCGTCGGACTCCACCCCATGCCTGATCCCTACATCACCAAGCCGAAAGTCTACGTCGTCGGGCGCCAAACCGTAGTGCCCGAGGAAATGGCTCGTTTTCTCCAGGACGAGGGCTTGGTATTCACCACCGACGCGCCGGCCCCGGCTGAAATGCTCGCGGAAATCGCCGGGCGCACCTGCTACATGTCATTCGGCAAAGGGCGAAAATCCAACCAGGAGTACGTTGACAACATCCTGGGCTCAAAACACGGCAGCGTGCTCGAGCACGCCGTGTGGTGCCTGCTGATTACCGGCGTGAGCCGCGCTCTTACGCACGAACTGGTCCGCCACCGGGCAGGCTTCAGCTACTCGCAGCTTTCACAGCGGTATGTGGATGAGAGCGAAGCGAGCTATGTAGTTCCCCCGCTCTATCAGGAAAACGAAGACTTGCGCCGGAAATGGCAGGAGAGCATCGAGGCCATTCGCAAGGCCTACTTCGAACTGGGCGAAGCGACCGTCGAGTACGTTCAGCGGAAGCATCCGGAGATGGCGCCGCGCGACCGCCGCAAGTGGGCCCGCCAGGCGGCAAGGTCGATTCTCCCCAACGCCTGCGAGACTAAGATCTTTGTTACCGGCAACAGCCGTGCCTGGCGGCACTTCCTGGAACTTCGCGGCAGCCCGCACGCCGATACCGAAATTCGCCTGCTGGCCGTCGAAATTTGCCGCCTCCTCAAGCAGGAAAGCCCCAACATTTTTCGCGACGTTGAAATCGTCGCCGAAGCCGACGGCATGCCTGCCGTGCGGGTCACGCACTCCAAAGTGTGATCCTCTCGCTTGTCATCCTGAGGAGTCCCGGTTTGACCGGGGCGACGAAGGATCTCGGCAGTTGGCTTGCAAAAGTTGACCTTCGAGTGCTGATCGGGAACTGCAGAGATCCTTCGCTCCGCTCAGGATGACAGGTGGGTCAGGCTCTCCCCAGAACCTCGTCCACCGCTTCTTCCAAAACCCCGATGGACTCTCGCAGCGCGTCCTCCGGGATGCTCAATGGCGGCGCGATTTTGATGCACTCTCCTGATGCACCCACGGGCGCGAACATCAGCAGGCCCTTTTGCAGGCAGGCGATGTTGATCTCGAGCGCCATCGCGGGGTCAGGAGTCTTCGTGCCAGGCTTGACCACTTGAATTCCCGCCACCAGCCCTTTGCCTTGCAGGCACCCCAAGACGCGGGGATGTTTCTGTTGAATGCGCCGCAACTCCAGCATGAGGATCTCTCCCAGCCGCGCGGCGCGTTCCACCAGGCCTTCCTTCTGGATGATTTCGAGACTGGCAATGGCGGCTGCAACCGGTAGCGGCGACCCGGAATGCGTGGAAGTCATCGAGCCGGGAGGGTAAAGCCCCATGATGTCTTCCCGGCCGATGACGGCGGAGATCGGCAGCGAGGATGAAATGCCTTTGCCGCAGGCGATCAGGTCAGGCCGCACTCCGTAATGTTCGTACCCAAACATCTTCCCCGTGCGCCCGAATCCCGCCTGCACTTCGTCATAGCACATCACGATGTCGTGTTCGCGGCAGAGTTTCTCGAGCTTCTGCGCATATTCGACCGGCAGGAAATCCGGCCCGCCGCCCTGATAGGTCTCGGTCATCACGCCGGCGATGTTTTCCGGAGGCACGCCTTTTTCCCGCAGGGTTTTGAGGAAAAGTTCGAACGAGGTGTCTTCATTCTTATAGCCGTCGGGAAACGGCGCCTGCACGAAACTCGGGTCGCGATCGACCATCCATCGCTTTTGTTTCTGCATGCCACCGGCAAGCTGCGCGCCCATAGTGCGTCCGTGGAACGCGTATTCGAAAGTCACGAAGTACTTCTTGTGCGGCCCGTGTTTTTCGAGGCCATAGGTCTTCGCCAGCTTGATGCAGTTCTCGGTCGCCTCACTGCCGGTGCTCATCAGGAAGACCCGGTAGTTCTCGGGATCAGGGGAAAGGTTGCGGAGCATCTGTGTGAGCCGCGCGCGCCGCTCGTGGACGAACACATAAGAAGCCAGGAGCCCCCGGTCGATCACTTCCCGCAGTGCGGCGCGGATCTCCTCGCGCCCATGCCCGGCGTTGGTGATGAGCACGCCGGACGACCAGTCAATCCAGCGGTTGCCCCACGGGTCGCTGATGATGAAGTCCTCCGCCTTGTCCCACACGATGGGCGGCTGCCCGGCCATGGAACGCGGCTCCGATTGCGCCAGCGATTCAAAAATCGGCAGCGACTCGGGAACCGGTAGCTTGGTTTTGATGCGGCGGTATTTCGTTTCCACCGCGGGGACTTCGACAGGTGTCAAATCGTAAACAGCCATGTTTCTCCTTTGATCATTCGTGCTCGACTGTGTGGATTCCGGAAGCGGCTTTGCCGCCCCGTCTTGCGGAAAGGCAGAGCCTTTCTGCAAGACAGAGCGGCGGAGCCGCAAATGCTATTTACACGAATAAAGACACTCCGATTACCTTCGCGCAGATCTGGTGTTACTCGATGTGCGGGTGCTCGCCGTAAACAATGCGCACGGGCGCCGCGCTGTGAGTGATGGACTTGCGCGCCGATTCCACCACCAATTCGTTGATGGAGCTATTGGCGGGCGTTGCGATCAGGCCCCGCGCATCCACCTCGCTCAGGAATTGCCTGCGCCTCTCCAAGGCCGCCTCGGGCCCCAACCCCGCCGTCTCTTTGGCCATGCGCTGCACGCTCTCTGTGATGCCCGCGACGGATTCATACCCGTATCCGATCGGTTTATAGCCCGGGCCTTCCCATGGCACAAATCGAAAGAAATCCGGGCTCACGTAATTGTATTTCGATCCTCCCGGGCCGATGCCTTCGAGATAGGAGTAAGCCGCCCCACGGTTGTGATCGTCGTGAAAGATGAGCCCGGTCTGGTCGTTCCCCTCGCAGTACATGATCAATCCCTGGTCGTTGCTGCCCGCGGCGGCGTCAGGGTAGCCGAGGCCGTTGACCACGGAGAGCAGGGCGCCATTCTCCCAGGTCACCCGCCCGTGCGACCACATGTAAGCTTCGTTCCCGTTAGGGAATTCTCCTTTGACGCCCTGAACGGAGACTTCCACCGGCTTCAGCCCGGTAATGAAGTAAACAAGATCAACATAATGACAACCGATATAAGTGAAAGGGTCAGTATTATTAGAGGTAAACCAGTTCTGAAAATTCGAGTGGCGATAATAGTAGGGCTCGATCAGCCTGGCCTCGCCCATAACGAACGTCCCGAACTGCCCCAGGCCATAGCCCCGCCGCGCCACCAGGGAGCGGCGGTCAAAGCGTTTGTGATACTCGATGCCCACCAGGCGTCCCTTTCGAGCCGCCAACTTCTCGATTTCGACCGCCTGTTCGTGTTTGAGAACCAGCGGTTTTACACACAGCACGTTCTGGTCGCAATTGAGGGCGTGCCGCACCACTTCGTTATGAAGATGATCGGGCATCGCCACCACCACCATGTTGCCCGGCGCCATCGAGGCGACGACCTCTTTGTAAAGCTCGGGAAACTTCTTCTCCGGCAGTTCCGCCAGTGATGGATGGGGTGTGAAACCCTGCCCTGGGAAAGCTTCCTTAAAATCAGCGCTCTCCGCCAAGGCCTTTAACGGAGAGCTGTCCAGAGCGCAGATGTCGATCTTGCGGACGACGCCCGTTCTTTCGAGTTGGTATAAGGATGGAAGGAGTAAATCATAGGTGATCATTCCCCCGCCTACGATCGTAACATCGAGACCACTTCCGTACTCTGGAGTCACGCACCCCTCCTGTGATTGGCCGCCGGCTCTTGGTTACCGAACCCGCCCCGGCCCTGGGGATTCCTCTCCTCTGCCTTCGCCGCTGGCCCCCACTTGCCGTGCGGCGTTTATCAAGACTCGCAAGGCCTGATTCACCGATTCCGAGTCGTGGAACACAGCAGCCACATCGGGATCAAGCAGCACAACATTGCTTCCCTCCATATACTGCTTGTAGTACTCGCCGCGCACGCCCCCTCGAAGATCGTACTCAGGCCTCATTTCGTCTTCCTGCCCAGCATTATTCTCCGGACTCATACTGTTTCCTCTCCGCGGGCGTGACCTCCCTTGCATTGATGATCCTTAATCGCTTCGCCCGCTCCATATGCGCGACAATGATCAGCCGCCGCCCTTTTGATAGACCTGTGGTCAAGAGTCGCTCCTCATCGTCCGAGTGATCCGGATCATGAATTGTGACGGCCAATGGATCCCCGAACACGGTTATTGCCTCGTCAAACGAGACCCCGTGCTTAGCGAGGTTTTTACGCGCCTTGTCCACATCCCATTCGAAAAACACACCTCCAGACTACCACAACAATGTGCTTAGGTGCGTCGAGGTGCAACCCGCGGTACTGTCCTGGTTTGATCGTAGCGCTGGCCTTCAGGCCAGCATTTGCCGACCTAAAGGTCGGCGCTACGCGCAAACTAGGACACTACCCAATCCGCGATGGCGCGGCATGGTTGTGGTCGTCTCAGGGAAGAACAACGGTACTACAAACGAGACCAGCGCCGGGACTCAATATCTCTTGACACGGCAGCATGAGTAGCCTGGAATAGTTCTCATGACCGACGAAATCGAGTGCGCCCTGCTTGGCATCGACGTGGGAACCAGCGGAGTGCGCGCGGTTGCCGCGAGTCCTACCGGCAAACTCCTGGCGGAGGCCGAGGCGCCGATCCGGCACGACCACCGCGCAGCCGGAGGGATCCACGAGCAGGACCCTAACGAATGGTGGCGGGCCGTCTGTTCGGTTGCGCAGACGGTTGTTAGCAAACTGAAGCACGAGCATGCCCGCGTCGACCTAAGCGGTGTGGCGGTGACCTCCACTTCCGGGACTCTGGTTGTTACGGACGCCGAAGGCCGGCCCTTGCGCCGTGCCATTCTTTACGACGACGCCCGGGGAGTGGAGATTTCGGAGGAACTAAACCGACGCGCCGATGCGCCGAGCGTCCGCCTGGGTCCTTCATTTTCGCTTGTTAAGGCTGCCTGGGTCGAGCGGCACGAGCCCAAGCTGTGGGAGCGCATTCGCTATGTCCTCAGCCCGGCGGATTGGCTTACTGGAAAGCTGAGCGGCGATTTTTGGATCTCCGATTTCACCAACGCCTTGAAACTCGGCTACGATCCGGAGACAAGCTCCTGGACTCAAACCGTTAACGCCGTAGAGATGCTCGAATTCCGCCTGCCCATGGTTCTCCGTCCAGGAGAAATAGCCGGACTTGTGTCCAGCCGGGCCGCCTGCGAGACGGGCCTGCCGGCGCGCACTCCTGTCCTGGCGGGCTCGACCGACGGGATGGCCAGCGTGGTTGCCTCAGGCGCCAGCGCGTGTGGTGACGCCAACACAACTCTGGGGACTACGCTGGTGTGGAAAGTGCTCCACAGCGCAAAGCCAGCCCCGCACGCTAGCGTCTACTGGCATCTGCATCCGGGAGGCTTGTGGGTGCCCGGCGCAGCCAGCAACACGGGACTCGGGAGCGTCCGATTTTCCGCCACTACGGCGGAAAGCCCTTCCATGCTGTCATTCCGAGGAGCCGCAGGCGACGAGGAATCTCGCTCTGCTTCCGAAGTGAGCCAAAGCGGTCAGAGCGAGATTCCTCGCTTCGCTCGGAATGACAGCAAAAGGCGGATAACCTCGCCGGTGGAATTGGATCGTCTGGCCGCGGGTTACTTCCCGACTCCGGTCGTCTGTTACATGCTTCCCGGCGAAGGCGAGAGGTTTCCCTTCGCCCATCCGAAGGCAACGTCATTTGTGGAGGGCAGCCCGCGCGATGCGGCGGAGTTGTACGCGGCACAGTTGCAGTCGATTGCTTTCGTGGAGCGCTGGGGTTACGAAATCCTCGAGAGTTGCGGAGTCAAAGTCGGCGAAAGGATTTTTTCAACCGGGGCGGCTGCCAAAAGCCCGGTGCTCTCGCAGCTGCGCGCCAACATTCTAGGCAAGACTGTTACCTTGCCTCGCCACCCCACCGCCTCCTTCGGGGCGGCGATTCTGGCGGCTGCCGGGACAGTATTTTCCGGAAATATCGTTCAAGCCATTCAATCCATGTCCGCCATCCTGGAAACTTACCCTCCTTCGCCTGATCTCGTCCCGGCCTTCGACGCAATCTACGTGTCATTCCGCGCCGCCTGCGCCCGCCGGGGCTACGGCGAGCCGGCTCCGTGAACAAGCCTAGAGCCTCATGGAGTGCGGCAGCGAAGCTGCCGCCCTGGAATTCGACCGAATGGCGGTAGCTGGCGCTACCGCACTCCAGGGTGCCTTCGGCGCGAGGACTTTCAGAGCGGTGGTAAGATGAAATGTAGGGGGCGAAATGATAAGTAACCGTTATCTCGGCAGGCGGGGTCGTGATCTTGTTTTCGCGCTGCTTTCTGGCGTGCTGGTTCTCGCGGCCTGCCACGGGCAAGCGCAGGAGCGCAAGAAAGACGCCGACAAGTTAGCAACGCTGCTCAACTGGCAACCCGGGAGCGTCGTGGCTGAAATCGGTGCGGGCGATGGCGAGATGACGCTTGCAGCCGCCGAACGCGTGGGGCCGACAGGCCGCGTTTACACGACGGAATTGGCCCCCGACAAGCTGGCCAAGTTGCAGTCCCTGGCCGCGGAACAAAAGAACATCATCGCCGTCAAGGCAGGCCAGGATGAGACCAACCTTCCGCCCCAGTGCTGCGACTCTATCTTCATGCGGCGCGTCTACCATCACTTCACTGAGCCCGCGAAGGAGGACTCGAGCCTTTTCCAATCGCTCAAGCCAGGCGGCCTTCTCGCGGTCATAGATTTTCAACCGGGCGAAGGGCCCGGGGACAGCAAGCTGCCCAAGGGCGTTCCGAAAAACCGCGGCGGGCATGGCATGCCGAAGCAACTGCTGATCGAGGAACTCATGGCCGCAGGATTCCAGGTTGTGGCCTCACCCACCGACTGGCCCGCACCGGACTATTGCGTTGTCTTCAAGAAGTCCAAGGAATAGGCATCGCGGAAAGGGTGAAGTGTAAAGGGTGAAGTCTGTAGTCTGCGACGACAGCCCTCTCCCTCGGAGTCTGCGTGAGAACCTCATTCAGGCTGTCATTCCGAGCGAAGCGAGGAATCCCGCTCTGAATGTTTTCAAGGGCAGAGCGAGATTCCTCGTCGCCTGCGGCTCCTCGGAATGACATGCGGAAGGAGTTCTCACACAGCCCCCCTTGGGGGAGAGGGCTGAACTCTAGGAATTCAGACTTTACCCTTTCGCCTTCACCCTTTCGCTGACATGCGACGCTCGTCTGTGATAATCTCGTCCGTTCCGCATTAGAGGGCACACGGAGGACTATGGCAGACGCATCGACCACTCAGGCTCCAATTTCCAACCGCATCGCTTCCATCGACGCGCTTCGCGGCTTCGACATGCTTTGGATCACCGGCGGCGAAGAAGTGATCCACAGTCTCTACAAGTTGTATCCGAATTCCTTTACACTCGGGCTCAGCACGCAATTCGAGCACGTGACCTGGGCGGGATTCCGTTTCTATGATTTGATTTTCCCCCTTTTCCTGTTCATCGTCGGCGTGGTCCTGCCCTTTTCCATTACCAAGCGACTGGAAGCGGGCGCAAACCGGGCCCAACTTTACGTGCACCTGGTCCGGCGGCTGGTGATACTGTTTTGTCTGGGCCTCGTTTATAACGGCTTTCTGAATCTCAACTTCCACCAGCTTCGCATCGCCGGAGTCCTGCAACGTATCGCGGTGTGCTATTTCCTCGCCGCGATTGTGATGATGAACACCAGCGTGCGCGGCCAGGCGATTGTAGCTGGCGGGCTGCTGGTGGTGTATTGGCTGGTAATGATTCTGGTGCCGGTTCCGGGCATTGGCGCCGGCGTGCTGACTCCCGCCGGCAACCTCTCCGCGTTTGTCGACCAGCACCTGCTGCCGCATCCCTTTTGTTGTTATATCTTCGGTGACAACGAAGGGATTCTCTCCACCATCCCGGCGGTGTCCACTTGTCTTCTGGGCGCCTTAGCCGGGCACTGGCTGCGCACCTCGCGCCCTGCGGCGCGCAAGGCGGCCGGACTGGCGCTGGCGGGCGTTGCCTGCCTGCTGGTGGGATGGACGTGGGGTCATTGGTTTCCCATCATCAAGAACGTCTGGTCCAGCTCGTTCGTCTTGTTCGCGGGCGGTTGGAGCCTGCTCCTGCTCGCTCTTTTCTACTGGATCATCGACGTGCGCGGCTACCGGCGGTGGACTTTCTTTTTCACGGTGATCGGACTGAACCCCATTACGATTTACCTGATTCGCAGCCAATTTGATTTCGGGACCGTGGCGATGATCTTCGTCCGCGGATTCATCAATCATATCGGCCCCTATAAGCCTCTGGTCTTCGACCTGAGCGTTCTGGCTGTGGGGTGGCTTTTCTTGTACTTCCTCTACCGGCAAAAGATCTTCCTGAAAGTGGGATAGTGCAAACGAAGAGGGCTTTCACCACTGAGACACAGAGACACCGAGGTCGGCACGACGTGCTTACGGGCTTCGCGTTCTCAGTGCCTCCGTGCCTCTGTGGTTAATTCCATACCGATGTCGAATTTGCGAATTTGCATTTACTGCGGCTCCAGCCGCCGGTGCGACCCCGCCTATCTCCGGGCGGCGGCGCGCCTGGGCCGTGAACTGGCACGCCACGGCGCCACCATCGTTTACGGTGGCGGGGCCGTAGGTTTGATGGGAGCTCTCGCCGACGGCGCCTTAGCGGAGGGCGGCAAAGTGGTCGGAATCATTCCCGGCTTCATGAATAAGCTCGAGTGGGGGCACAAGGGCATCACCGAACTTCACATCGTGAGCGACCTGCACGAGCGCAAGCGATTGATGCTCCGGGACGCGCACGCGGTGGTCGCCCTGCCGGGCGGTTCAGGGACCTTCGACGAACTGCTGGAGGCCATTTCCCTCAAGCGCCTCGCCGTCTTCCTCGGACCCATCGTGCTTCTGAACACCCAGTCTTATTTTGATCACCTGCTCCTGGCGCTCGAGCGCTGCGTCTCCGAGCGCTTCATGGACCCGCGCCACAAATCCATCTGGTCGGTTGTAAATGAGCCGGAAGAGGTATGGCCCGCCATCCAATCCGCCCCGCCCTGGGATTCCTCCAGCATCACGTTCGCGGGCGTCTGACATGACTATGAACTCACTCGAGCGCGTTCAAGCCGTGATATCCGGCAAGATTCCGGACCGCCTCTCCGTGTGCCTTCACAATTTCATGATGGCCGCCCGAGAAGCGCGGATTCCCATGGAAAGGTATCGTGTCGATCCCAAGGCGATCGCCCAGGTCCATCTCGAAGCCTGGGAGAAATACGGCCATGATTGCATCTTGATCGACACGGACACTACGCTGCTGGCGGAGGCCATGGGCGCGCGTCCCGAATGCGCTCCCGACGAACCCGGGCGGATTGTGCGGCCAGCGATTGAGAGTCTCGCGCAGGTGGACCGGCTGAAGGTCATCAACCCGGAGTGCGATGGCCGCATCCCCGCCCTCCTCGAAGCCGTACGATTGCTGGCCAAGCAAGTCGGCGGCGAAGTTGCGATCCGCGGCAACGCGGACCAGATGGCTTTCGACCTTGCCTGCATGGTGCGCGGCACGGAGGAGTTCTTGATGGAGCTGGCTTCCGAGCCTGATAACCCGGCCATCCGCGAGCTTTTCGAGATTTGTTTTGAAAGCCACCTCGCCGTGCATCGCGCGCTCGTCAAAGCGGGCGCTCACCTCACTTCGCTGGGAGACAGCCTCGCCGGGCCCGACGTCATTTCGCCCAAAATGTTCGACCGGTTCGCCCGGCCGTACGAAGAACGGCTCGTGAAAACGCTCGTGGCGGAGGGGATTTTTACGGTCGTCCACATCTGCGGTGATACCACCAAAATTCTTCCCTTCCTGGCTCAATATGATTTCTGCGGCTTCGAACTCGACTACAAGACGGAAGCCGCCGTCGCCAAGAACACCGTGGGCGCACGCCACGTTCTCTTCGGGAACATCGATCCCAGCGGCGTCCTCGCCCGAGGCAGCCCGCAGGAGGTTCGAGCGGCAACGCGCCAACTGATGTCAATCTGGAAACCAGGCGGCCTGTTTGTGCTGAACGCCGGGTGCGCAATCCCGCCTACAACGCCGCCGGAAAATATTCATGCGCTCATCGACACCGCGCATGAGGAAGGGAATTATGGTTAGCCGAAATAAGCCTCGAAGCGGCGAGCCAGCAAATCCCAGGCCAACGGCTTGGGTCGGAGAAGTTATCCGGTGTCTTTGGCGAGCCCTGAAAGGGCGAAATGTCACGTCGCGACATATGCTCGCGTTGACGGACGATCTTGTCTCCACAACCGGGGCAGTCCCAGTATTTGATTGGCAGCTGCAGGAATTGGCCCGCCGAAAGGCGAATCTGCTGCACCAGCCGGCGTCAGGAGTCACATGGGAAGAAGTCAAGCGAAGGGTTCGAAGACGGTATGGCCGCTGAATTGATCGTCGCCCCGGAGGCCGGAGCAGGCCGCTGCGGATTTCAACAATTGGTATGCTAACGCTGGCCGACGAGTCGGTCGTACTCTGCGTGCGGCCCGACCCAGAACCACACGACGTCTTGGTCGTGTTCGACGGCAAGCGCCCGGTAGTGTAGGCCCACCCGCACAGACCAGAAGCGTCCGATTCTCTTGAAGTGCAAAGCAGGATGCCGTGGGTTTGCCAGAAGTAGTTGGTACGACTCGTCTGCGAGTCGCTGAATGTCTTCAGGGAGACTACGATAGTGACGCCAGAACCTCTGGTTGGCTTGATGTCTCAACGGTCGGTGCAGCGCCCTTCGCGCAAATCGCGCAATGCCTCATCAGCAAGCGTATCAAGGCGACCCGTTGCGACATCTTCCTCGATCTGCCGATCCCAGGCGGCGGCGTCCAACTGGGCGAACCAGGCCCGGAATGCCGCGAGGTCCTCAGAGGAGAGCCTCCGAACTGCATCCTCGATTTCTTCAACGGTGCTCATGACGACAAGCTTACTCTACCTGGGACGTCAGCGCAACCACGGCAAGCCCGTGAGTTAGTCAAGCCCCGTGCATGTCGGGGCGACCCTCGCGCTCGCCCTGGGCGGCTGCTGCGAAGTGCTGACCTGAAGGTCAGCGCTACGGGTCAACGCAATGTCGGCGTGCAATGCTGGGCGGCCACATCGTCTGCCCCTTGCGAAGATGTCGCTACCGGTCTCGCCCGCGCAGCAGGCGCACGGCCTCGGGAATGGTCTCTACGCGCATCGTGGCGGCGGCGGGTTCGCCTTCTGCTCCCGCCTCCCGCACCTTGTCACCTTCACCCGGCGCCAGGAAGAGGTTTGTCGCAACGCCATGCTGCTTAGTATACAACTCGTAATAGCGCCCGCCTGCGGCATAGAGCTGGTCGTGGGTGCCGCGCTCGATAATGCGTCCCTCCTCGATAACCAGGATCTGATGGGCGCGGCGAATGGTAGAAAGGCGGTGCGCAATAACGAACGTGGTGCGGCCGCGCATCAGGTACGAAAGCCCTTCCTGGATCATGGCTTCGGACTCGGAGTCGAGGCTCGAGGTGGCCTCATCGAGGATCAGGATTCGCGGGTCCGCCAGGATCGCGCGGGCAATGGAAACGCGCTGGCGCTGGCCGCCGGAGAGCTTTACGCCGCGCTCGCCTACAATCGTGTCGTACTTTTTCTCGAAGCTCTCCGCAAACTCATCCACGCGCGCGATGCGGCAAGCCGCCAGGATGTGTTCTTCATCCGCGTCGGGGCGCGAAAACGCGACGTTCTCACGGATCGTTCCATCGAACAGGAATGTCTCCTGAAGAACCACCCCGAGTTGGCTGCGATAGGAATCCAGGCGCACTTGCGCCAGATCGATTCCGTCCACCAGAACTCTTCCCGCGTTCGGAGTGTAAAAAGCCGCGACCAAGCCAATCATTGTCGACTTGCCGGAACCCGAGGGTCCGACGAGCGCCGTTACGGTGTCCGGGGCAGACCGGAAGCTTACGTCGCTCAGGACCGTCTTGCCGGCTTCATAAGAAAAGGTGACGCTCTCGAAAACCACTTCACCGTTGATGTGGTCGAGGCTCAGCGTCCTCACCGGATCGTCGTCTTCGGGCTGCTCGCGAAGTACCTCGCGCGTGCGCTCGAGGCCCGCCAGGGCTTCGGTGATCTGCGTGCCGATCATGACGATCTGGAAAACCGGCGCCACCAGCAGTCCCAGAAAAATGCTGTAGGTCACAAAGGTGCCGAGCGTCATGTGCCCGGCCACGATTTGACGCGCGCCCAGAAACATGATGAGAGCGCTCACCACGCCGAGCAGCGTGGTTGCCGAAAGACTCATCAGGGAAGTGGCGGTGAGGGTCTTGAGCACATTGTCGAGGAGCCGGCGCACACCTGCGGCAAACACCTTCGCCTCGCGCTCCTCAGCGTGGTAACCCTTCACCACACGCACGCCGCCCAGCGATTCCGTGAGTCGCCCAGTGACTTCCGCATTGATCTTGGGCCGAGCGCGGAAGATGGGGCGGATCATTTTGAACGAATAGTGGAGAAAGAGCCCAAAGCCGAGCAGAATGGTACAAGCCAGGCCGGTCATGAGAACGCTGATGCGCAGCAGAATGATCGAGGCAAACGTGGCCGTCAACAGCCCGCCCACGAATTCCACGAGGCCTGTGCCAATCAGGTTTCGTACCCCTTCCACATCGCTCATGATGCGCGAGACGAGGACCCCTGTCTTGTTCGAGTCATAATAGGCCACGGGCAGGCGCCCGAGATGCGCCTGCACCTGGCAGCGCAAGTCGGCAATCAGCCGCTGCGCAGCCTTGGAAAGGAGTTGAGTCAACCCGTAAGAAGATACGCCTTGCACTGCGGTGGCGCCGACGATTGCCAGCACCAAAGGAACCAGCAGTTGCAGGTGCCGCTTGCCAATGACGTCATCGATGAGGAATTTCGAGGACGCCGGCAAGACCAGCCCCGCCACGCGGTTCACGGCCATGATTGCGAAGCCGATGGCCAGCAGGCCCCGCCGCGGCCTGAGCAGGAACCACACATCCGGCAGGAGCGTCCACCAGTGGTCGGGTTTTGGCTTGGCTGCAGGTTTGTCCATTCAACGATCCCAACAAGACGTTTGAGGTGGAGTCTAACGAACCGGCGGTCCCAATTGCAATGCCATGAGGGCAAACGAGCCGGCGATGATTACGACGGAAAAAACAGCGAGGACGTTCCAGAGGTTCTGGCTGGCTTGCGTGTCGGTGTCACCTTCCGGTACCACGTAGCCCAGGAGTATTCCTGCGGCCAAGCCGCCGAAGTGAGCTGCGTTATCGATGGGGAGGAAGATGCCAAAGATGGCAATGTAAATGACCCAGCGCCAGAGTTGCCCTCGATACGCCTTGCCGAGGTGGCCGTGGTGAAAGCTGGCGCCGATCAGAATACCGATCAACCCGCAAATGGCTCCCGAAGCCCCGATGGACATCCCGAAGGGACGCCACCATAGGCTCAAGACGAATCCCAGAACGCCGGTGACCAGATAGAACACGATGAACTTAGCTGTCGAAAACAGCGACTCGACTTCCGGACCAAGATCAAACAGGCACCAGAGATTCATTCCGATGTGCAAGAGGCCGGCGTGGAGGAAGATTGCGGTAACAAGCCTCCACCATTGCCCTGCCAGGATGTAAGGACTCTTGGCGCCCAAGCGCAGCAGCACTTCACCGCTGATCCCGCCCATTGCCCCCGTCGACCCGGACGTGGCACTCATGTACCAGGAGACGCCGTAAAGGGCGATGGTGACGGCGACAATCGCTGAGGTGGCTGTGGATGGAACTGGGATTATGCCCATGATCCGGCCCGGAGTGCCGGAAGAGGAACGGGCGCGCGGCGAGCGCAGCTTTTCGCCGCAGAAAGCACACACCGAGGCATTTCGTTCAATCAGGGCGCGACAATTCGGGCACACCCGGTGCGAGGTGTCGTACTTTTGCTCTGACGAACCGAAGGCGGAACCAATCGCTTTCTTCAGTCTTTCCAGTTGAAACCAGAATTTGGGAGGAAGTTCCATTCAGGTGCAATTATAGTCCATGCCGGTGACAGCCGGTCAGGAAAATCAATTGTCGCGCGCAGGCGTGTTGATTAGAATAGCGATAGCGAGAGTGGGAGGAAATATGAACTTCGAAGAAGCCGGACGCGCAGTAGATCATGAAGTGACAAAACTGGCGGACTTTGTCGATAAGAAGCTGAAGCCCTCGACCCGAAACGAGCTGGCTACGCTGCTCCGCAGGGCATCGCGCCACTTGGACGACCTGGCGAAGAACCTGGAGAAGGAAGAGCCTGCAAAAAGTGGCCAATAGCCTGGCGGGCAATGCGAGCCGACATGCTCTGCGGCGAGTGGTGCGGATGGTGGCGGTGGGGAGCATGGTGTTGGTCTCGACCGCCTGCCTGCACCGGCATCACGCCGTTCGGGCCACGGCCGGTGCGCCCTCGCCGGGGCATGGACCGTCAACCCCCGTCCCCATTGTTCAGAACGAAAGAGGCATCGCTTCCTGGTATGGCCATCCCTACCACGGGCGCCCGACAGCCAGCGGCGAAATCTATAACATGTACGGGATGACCGCCGCACACAAAACCCTGCCTTTTGGGACTCGCGTAACCGTTCACGACCTCGAGAATGGCCGGGACGTTACGGTGCGAATCAACGACCGCGGTCCGTTCATCGAAGGACGAATTATCGACCTCTCCTATGCGGCCGCTCAGGCCATGCACATGCCCGGCATCGCGCAGGTGCGCCTGGAAATTCTAGACCTCGAGCAAGCTGCCGCGATTCCGGGAATTTTCGCGGTGCAGGTGGGCGCCTTCAGGAATCAGAGCAATGCGGAGCGGTTGAAAGCGCGCATCGAATCTGAATACCCACAGTTCGGGCCGGTCACCATTCAGAATTTCGATCGCGGCGATGGCCTCTTCTATCGCGTCCGAGTTGGCCGTGAAAACAACGAAGATGCGGCGCGTTCTCTTGCTGAAAGCCTGCGACAGGCCAGCTTGGCCACGGAGACTTTTGTTGTGCGTGTGAATTAGCTATCAGCCGTCAGCTATCAGCAATCAGGCTGGGCGCCGTAAACCCGCCGCTACGGCTGCTCTGAAAATGACTCCCCTCCTCATTGAGGAGGGGTGTGGGGTGGTGGATGGCCGCCCGAAAGTGTCAACCACCCCTGACCCCTCCTTACCAAGGAGGGGAATCGCTTTCATGGTTTCCAGGTGCCTGTCGGCTGACGGGCGTGAGCGACTGCTCAGAATTTGCTGGCGCGAGCCAATGCCTCTTGCTGATAGCTGAGGGCTGATAGCTGACGGCTAAGGACACATGGATCAATGTATTTTCTGCCGGATTGTCGAACGAACCTTGCCTGCCAGGATTGTCTTCGAGGATGATGAAATCCTAGCGTTTGAAGACGTTCGTCCGCAAGCGCCTGTTCACATACTTATTGTGCCGCGCAAGCACCTGGCTTCATTGAAAGACGCCACTGCCGACGACGCTCCTCTCCTCGGCCGGATGCTCATGGTCGCAACGCAACTGGCGCGGGAGCGGGGCCTCGAGACTCGTGGTTACCGGACGGTGTTCAACACAGGCTCCGGGGCAGGCCAAACTGTTTTCCACCTGCACCTTCACCTTCTGGGTGGGCGGGTGTTTCACTGGCCGCCGGGATAGGCCGGGTAGCCGGACGTCACGGGCGAGGAGCGGCCGGGGGTGAAACCCCACAAGCGCCAAGATAACAGATGACGTAAAGCAAGCTGCGCAACTCGTTCACGATCCCTCTTGGCCAAAGCCGCTGCGATTTCGTTCCAATGGCCCAGCACGCAGCGACTCGAGCGTTGGCGGGTCGAGCCCGACGGTTCGCATCGGGAATGGCACCACAATGCCCTGTGCGGCAAAGCGCGCCAGGATGCGCTTGCGAAGCTCGCTTTGCACTGGGACTTGATCCTCGAAACGCCGCACGTTGACGCCGAGAGAGAAATCCAGGGACGACTCCCCAAACCCGGGATTCAGAGCAACGCTGGGGGCTGGGTCGAGAAGCAATCCCGGAAATCCATCCTTCGCCGCTTCCCGCGTCACGTCGAGGAGAACCTTTTCGACTTCTCGCGGATCGGACCCATAGGCGACGCGTGAAGTGATCGTGATGGAAACCCTCAGTTCAGGCATAGAGTAGTTAGTAATAACTGCCTTGGCCATGGTGGAATTCGGCACGAACACAAAGTTATTGGACTGAGTCCGCAGTGTGGTTGAGCGCCAGCCGGTGTGGACAACATATCCCTCCTGGCCGGAGTCCAGCTTGATGTAATCGCCGGGGCTAACGGGGCGGTCCGCCAGCAGATAGAGTCCGGCAAAAAGGTTGCTGAGGGTTTCCTGCAAGGCCAGAGCAACGACCAGGCCGCTCACGCCCAGCGTCGTCCAAAGACCGGTCAGTGATGCGCCGAGGTTCTCGAGCACCACAATGATAGTCAGGACTGCGAACAAAGTACGCACCACCAGAATGGCCGGTTTGGTTACCCGCTTTATGCCAGGATTGCGCTCGCCGACGCGCCGCAAGGAAATGACCAGCACCTTGGCCGGGAAGTAGAAGACCACGACCACGGTCAAGGTAAAGATTAGCTTCGAGGCGAACCTCTCGAACCGATGGGGCAGGGTAATGAGTTCCAGGCCGGTGTAAATGGAACCAAGGAACAGCAGAGGAATGGGAAGAGATTCAAACAAGGCGAAAACCGGTTCTCCCCAAGTGTTCGCGAGCTTCCGGGTCCAGTAGTGGATGATGCGGTTCAAGACAAATCCCACGGCTAATGACGCCATCACCAGCGTGGCAAAGTAGAGCATATAGAACACTGTAGGGTTGAGGTGCAGGACTCGGGCAAGATGTACGACCATATTCCTGATCTCCTATTGCGGTGGCGATAACGTTCAAGATAACTTGCTTCACGCCATTCCGCAAACCGCCTCGGGATCTCGTAGTGTCCTAGTTTCGGCCTAGCGCTGGCCTTTAGGCCAGCATCTGCCGACCCTTCGCCCCGCTCAGGGCAGGTTCTAACAGCTTACTGAAAGATCTCCGGCGACGCTGTCATTCCGGGCCCTTCGCTGTCATCCTGAGCCCGTTCGCTTCGCTCAGGGTAAACTGCGCGAAGAGCCTGTCCTGAACGAAGTGAAGGAATCTGGCTTTGGGCGCTCAGGGTAAACTCCGCTAGGAATCTCGCGCTGAAAACAAAGACAATGCCGGATTCCTCGCCACCTGCGGCTCTCCCGAACATCACGTCATTTCCGCAAAAGCGGGAGTCCATTGTCTTGCGGACCTAAATAGACCCCCGCTTTCGCGGGGGTGACGACGAGGGTGGTTTTCATCCCCACGGGTGGGTGATTTACCCATGAGAACTCCTCGGAGTCGCACACCGCAAGGATTTCTCAGCAACCTGCCGACGGTTGTGCTGAATAAGCAGCTTTGCGAAGAACCGCTTGCAGGCGCTCCGCCGTGACCTTGTGGCCGAGTTGCACCCGATTAGCATCTAATGTCCTGGAGTAATTGGACGGCGTAATGGGTCGATGTAGAGTTTGTAGGAGAGGCGGCTTATAGCCGCCGAGGGCTATCCCTGGCGCGGGGGTGGTGGCCACAGCGTCAATTTGTACAATTACCGCACCATCTTTTTGGATTGACAAGTCAGGAAGGAAGAGTATCTTGCATGTCGGACGGAGGAGCGGATGGCGTGATAGAATGACACGGGCTAAAGTTCCAATTCCCGCGCTACGGTCAAAATGCAAACGTTGAAAGACGAGGTTGATAGGAATGCCCCCAAAACATAAAACCAATATCGAGTTTGAAAATCTTCCCATACTACCCGTGCGCGACACGGTGCTTTTTCCGAATGCAATACTGCCTCTCACCATCGGGCGGGATAGTTCGCTGAAGTTGGTCGGCGACCTCAAGGAGGAGGAGAAGTTCATCGGGGTGATAACGCAGCGCGATCCGCGCGTTGACAACCCCCAGCCCGTGGACCTCTTCCAGATTGGGACGGTGGCTTTCGTCCATAAGATCATCAAGCTGCCCAGTCAGAGCCTCTTTATCTTTGTGGAGGGCTTACAGCGCATAGCGGTGGAGGAAGTGGGCCAAGTTGAGCCTTACATGATCGGTCGCACCAAGCCGCTAACGGACATCCTGCCGAAGGACAAAGAAGCCGATTTCGACGCGCTGGTGCGCAGTGTGACGGCGCTCTTCCAGCAGGTGGTGCAGCTTTCGCCAACCCTTTCGGACGACCTTCAAACGGTTGTCATGAACATCGACGATCCCGGACGGCTGACTGATTTCATCGCCGCCAACCTGCCATCCCTTTCCAGCACGGAGAAGCAGGAACTGCTGGAAAGTCTTGACTTGAAGGTCCGCCTGGAACGGCTGAACCGCCAGTTGATGAGGGAAGTCGAGGTCCTGCAATTGCGGTCCAAGATTCAATCGGATGTTCAAGATCAGGTTTCGCAAAGTCAGCGCGAGTATTACCTGCGCGAACAGATGAAGGCCATCCAGAAGGAGTTGGGAGACGCCGACGAGCAGCAGGAAATCGAAGAATTGCGGAAGAAGATCGAAGCGGCCGGCATGACAGAAGAGGCCAAGAAAGAAGGAATGCGGGAGCTGGGCCGGCTGGCGAAAATGTCTCCGGCGGCCGCGGACTACCACGTGACGCGCACCTATCTGGAATGGCTGGTGGCCCTGCCTTGGACGAAAGTCAGCGAAATCAAAGTTGACATCCAGAAGGCGAAGCAGGTGCTCGACGAGGATCACTGGGATCTCGAGAAAGTGAAAGAGCGCATCCTGGATTATCTGGCGGTGCTGCAGCTCAAGCCCCAGCTGAAGGGGCCTATACTCTGTTTTGTGGGGCCTCCGGGAGTCGGCAAGACCTCCTTGGGAAAGTCCATCGCGCGCTCCCTGGATCGCAAATTCTTCCGCATGTCGCTGGGCGGCATCCATGACGAGGCGGAAATTCGCGGCCATCGGCGGACTTACATCGGGGCGCTGCCCGGCCAGATTATTCAGGGCATCCGCCGTGCGGAAACTCGCGACCCGATCTTCATGCTGGACGAGGTAGACAAGATTGGCCGCGACTTCCGCGGCGATCCTTCCTCGGCCTTGCTCGAGGTTCTCGATCCGGAGCAGAACTCGCACTTCCGGGACAATTACCTCGACGTTCAATTCGACCTCTCCAAGGTGTTGTTCATCTGCACCGCGAATGTGCTCGACACCGTTCCTCCTCCGCTGCTCGACCGCATGGAAGTGCTCGAACTCCAGGGCTACAGCGAGGAAGAGAAGATTCAGATTGCCATTCGCCACCTGATTACCAAGCAGACCGAGGAGCACGGCATCAAATCTCCTGACCAGATTGAATTCACGCGGCCAGCCCTGGCGCACATCATCCGCCACTACACGCGGGAGGCCGGTGTGCGGAACCTGGAGCGCGAGATTGCAACCGTGTGCCGCAAGCAGGCGCGCAAGGTCGCTGAGGGCCACCCGGATAAACTGCTGGTGACTCCCGACAATCTCCGCGATTTCCTGGGCATCCAGCGCTTCCGCCTGGACACCGAAGTGGTGGAGCGCACGCGCCAGCCGGGGGTGATGGTGGGGCTGGCATGGACCCCGACAGGAGGCGACGTGCTGTATGTTGAAGCCAACGCCATGAAGGGAGGCAAGGGTTTCACGATGACTGGCCATGTCGGGCAGGTCATGCAGGAATCGATGCAAGCCGCGCTTGCCTGGGTGCGCTCGCACTCCGTGGAATACGATATCGACCCGGACTTCTTCCAGTCAAAGGACATCCACTTCCACGTTCCTTCGGGGGCCATCCCGAAGGACGGCCCTTCGGCTGGAATCACGATGGTGACCGCGCTGGTTTCGGCTTTGACCTCCCGGCCCGCCAAGCCGCGCGTGGCCATGACGGGCGAGATTACTCTAAGCGGACAGGTGCTGCCCGTGGGAGGAATCAAGGAAAAGATCCTTGCCGCCAAGCGCGCCGGCGTGATTGAGATCATCCTGCCGGCCGACAACGAGCCGAACGTCCACGAAGACCTTAACGATGAACTCTTGGACGGCTTGGTGCTCCACTACGTTAAGTCCATTCACGAGGTGATTGACTTGGCGCTCGAGAAAGAGCCGGCCCCCGTTGAGGTGGGCAAGCCGGCTCGCGACGTGGCCTTGACCCCGGTGGCGGCCGGAACGCCCAACTAAAATCAGTAGGCAGAAGGCAGAAAGCAGAAGGCGTAGAGCGAAAGCCCTCTCCCCTGGGGAGAGGGTGTCCCGCGATAGCGTTTTCGCCAGCCATCGCGGGACGGGTGAGGGGTTGCTTCCCTTCCCAAACACCAGATCTCTTCGCCGCGGGCTGCGCATCCGCCAGGTTCTGTTCTCCATTTTCCAATTTCTATTTCCCAGTTTCCAGCTATAATGAGCGCGCTTACGTAGGCGCATCCCTCATGTGAGGCCTCATTATGTATTGTCGAAACTGTGCAAAGCAGTTGGCGGACAACGCGGAGTATTGCATTAACTGCGGCCAGCGGCCGCTCCAGGGAAGCCGCTATTGCCAGTCCTGCGGGCAAGAGACGATGCCGGCCGCCGAGATCTGCGTGAAATGCGGCGTGCGGCTGGGAATGGGCGGCGGAAAGGATTGGACGGTGACGCTTATCCTCTCGGCGCTGCTCGGAACGTTCGGCGTGGACCGCTTTTATCTGGGCTACATTGGGCTGGGGATTCTCAAGCTCGTGACCTTTGGCGGCTGTGGCGTCTGGTGGCTGGTTGACGTTATTCTTATTGCCATGAACAAGATCCCCGATGCGCAGGGCGTGCCCCTGCGACAGAGGTGATGGTGGCGCTGTTTTGCCGCGGAGTGCCACGATTGCTCGCGGTTGCTGTCGTGGTCGCGGGATTCTGCCTTCTGCCTCCCGAGGCGTGGTCGCGGGGTCCCGGCCTTTGCCTTTGGCGAGCCCTTTTCCACCTGGGCTCCTGCCCCGCCTGCGGCACCCTGCATGCCTTAGCGGCTTTCTTTCATGGGCGGTTTGGTGACGCCTTGGCTTATAACCGCAATGTGCTGATTACCGGGCCGGGGCTTGTTGCTTTGGCAGCAGAGGATGGGTACGGCCTCGTCAGGAATCTGATCCACCGCTGAGGACAAGCTGCCAGCCATCAGTTCTCAGCTCTCAGCAAGCGCATTTTAATAGAAAGCGCTAAAGAACCGGCCGGCTGTCATCCTGAGCGAAGCGAAGGATCTCTGTAGTTGCTCTCACATCGTCGATGCCAGAACGAACTGCGGAGATCCTTCGCTTCGCTCAGGATGACAGGTTTTGGAGTCTCTTCGCGCGTCGTTTTTGCTGAGAGCTGAATGCTCACATGACGGCCATACGCAGCTTTCTCGAATCCTGGTGGAGCGAACTACCCCGGACATCGGCAGCGCGCTGGGCAGCGTTGTTTTTCAGCTTGCACGTCCTGACGCAGCTGATTTCTGTAGCCGCATCGCAAGCTTTTCTTGCCGCTGCTACCGTCGCCTTTTTTGCCCACTTGCTTCAGGCAGCGCGGGCGTCCCGCCCGCGGGGGCGGGAGCGTCCCGCTCCCGCGCGCGGGCAAGATGCCCTCGCCACCGCGGGCGAGACGCCCGCGCTACTGGCCTTCGATTTCCCACCCGTCAAGTTGCCCTTGGCCGTGTATTGCCTGGCCACAATTAATTCCGTTCTGTGGGCCGAGCATCCGGAGGCCGGCGGATTCGCTCTGCGCAAGCTGGTCCTTTTTCTGATCTTGCTGCTAGCCGTGAACCTGGTGGTCAGCAGAAGGCACCTCAGCAGCCTGCTGCAAGGGATATTCTTCGTGGCCGCAGTGGCCGGTTTGGTAGGAATAGCGCAGTTCATTATTCAGTATGATCGAGTTCTGCGTTATCACCATAACCGTGTTTACTTTTACATGACGCTGACCCGCACGCATGGCTTCATGGGCCACTGGATGAACTTTGGCGGACAACAAATGATGGTTTTCTCTGCCTTGCTGGCCTTCGTACTATTGTCCGGCGCTGTCATTGGCCCCCCTCCTCAGCGGGAGGAGGGGTTAGGGGGTGGTGGGTACCAGGACCGGCATTCCATTAACCACCCCCTCACCCCCTCCTTAACCAGGAGGGGGATCACTCGATGGCTCTATTGGCTGATCCTCGCCGTCGTGGCTATATCTTTGGTCCTGAATTTCACTCGCGGTGTTTGGCTGGGATGCTTGGTGGCCGCTCTTTACGTGCTCGCCAGGTGGAAACCGCGCACCCTTTGGGCGGTGCCGCTTCTACTGCTCGTGGTCGCTTTGGCAGGGCCTTCTTTGATTCGGCGTCGCGTCTCGATGGCCTTCCACCCCAAGGAGGACCCTGCGCTGGCGATCCGCCTCGAGATGTGGCACACCGGGCTAAGGATGGCGAGGGCACACCCCTGGGTGGGAGTCGGACCTGACAATATTCCGTTGGTCTACATGAGATATCTGCCGCCTGGCGCCAACCCCATCTTCGGGTACCACGATCATCTTCACGACAACGCCCTGCAAATGGCCGCGGAGCGGGGTCTGCCTTGCCTGATCGCATGGCTGTGGTTCATGCTGGCTCTTGGCTGGCACATTCTGAGGATTCGGCGCAGGCTCTCCAGCGGGCGCTGGGTGGCGGATGCTGCTTTTGCTGCATGGCTGGCATTCGTAGCCGAGGGGTTTTTCGAGTTCAATTTTGGCACTACACCTGTCCTGATGGTTTTTCTGTTCGTGATGTCGACGCCATTCATAGCGGAACGGCTTGAGAAAGTCGCAGACACCGATCGTTGATCTGGTCACTATTTGCGGGTTCGCGACTCTGGAAGCTCGGGGAACGGCAGTATGCATAAACGGCAATTACTTTGGGGTTCCGCGGTGGTGGGCTTTTTCAGCCTGCTCAGCGGTATCTCGGGCATCCTCGTCGAAACCAGCATTGCGGCTCAATTGGGACTCTCGAGAAACTCCGACAGCTTCTATGCCGCCTTTACAATTCCCTACATCATCACCAACCTGCTTTCCACGACCAGCCAGTTTTCCCTGGTGCCCTTCTTTTCGACGCTGGATCCGTCTGATTCGCGAGAGGGCCTTGGGAGGGGCGTCAGTTATGTGGTCAACCTGATGTTTCTCGGGCTGGGATTATTTGCAGCCGTGGGCGCTCTGGGGGCGCACTGGCTTATGCGCGGGATTGCCCCGGGCTTCACGCGCTCAGAAATCGAATTGGCCACCCAGCTTAGCCGATGGCTCTTCGTGATCATTGTGCCAGCAGGCATCGCAGAGACCTTTCGCTCGTTCCTCTTGAGCCGGCACAGCTTCGTCCTTTCCTCAGCGGCGGGCTTTCTTCGCAACATCGTGGTCATCGCGGTCATCCTGTGGCAGTTCAACCGCTATGGCCCCTTCAGCATCGTGCTGGGATACATCGCGGGACATCTTTTTCAAGTGCTGGTGCTGGGCGCGAAGATCGTAAGTTCTTTTCCAGTCCGCTACTCCCTTACACTCACGGGAAGCGGTGAAGCGTTTCGCAGGTTGCGCGGCGCCGGCGCCGCCCAGGTTGCCGGCGCGTCAGCGTGGCAGGTTGTGGTGCTGGCGGAGAGGATGATTGCCTCGTTTCTACCCGCCGGGACCCTCACCGCCGTGACCTATGGCTCGAAGATTCTCTACACCATGGTGGAGTTACTCGGTGGCAGCGTGGGCACGGCCGCTCTGCCGCGCCTCTCGCGGGCTGCGATGAACAAAGCTCACGAGGAAGAACGAAAGACCTTCAAGGATATTTCGGAAATCAGCCTGTTTCTCATCTCGCCCGCAGTGGTCTTTTGCCTCCTGCTCGCCCACAATATTATCCGGTTGGTTTTTGAGCGCGGCAACTTCACGGCGACCGCCACCGGCCTGATGTCGCGAGTTTTCTTCTTCTATTGCCTCAGCCTCATTCCCCTCTCTTTCATCCGGTTGCTGACTTTCTATCTTTTCGCGCGCGGGGAGGGCGGAGCCTTTCTGCGTCTTTCGATCCTGCTTTACAGCCTTAACCTGGGATTCGATCTGCTTTACGTGGGGGTTCTGCGGTTGGGGGCGAAGGGCATACCCTTGGGCTTATTGGTGGCGTCGATCATTGTTTGCGCCCTGTCTATCCACCGGAATCTGGGAGACCTTCGTCAAGCCCTGGGTCGGGAAGAGGTGCGGGTTGCTTCAAAGAATCTTCTTGGGGCCGTCTTGACTGCCTTGGCAATATGGACCTTGCGCCTCTGGGTGGCGCCCCCTCCCTCCGGATTCCGGAATTTCGTCTATCTTTGCGAACTCTGCGGCGCAGGAAGCGTCGCCTACCTCGCGGCACTGGCAGCCTTGCGCGCGCTTCCGGTAAGGGCAGTGAGCAGGGATTAGGGGGCAGAGAGCTGGGGATAACGCCTCCTCTGTTCCCTATTCCCTGTTCCCTGTTCACTACGCTACAATGCCCACATGCTAGCCCGACTATACGCCACCAATTATCGCTGCCTCGTGAATTTCGAGTTCAAGCCCACCGCCAAGCAATTGATCATCGGACGGAACGGCACCGGCAAGACCACCGTGTTCGACGTGCTCGCCATGCTCCGGGACATTGCGGTTCGAGGCCTTCCATTGGAAGGCTATCTCGGTGGGAAGACCCGTACGAGCTGGCAGAGTGTCGCTGAGCAACGATTCGAATTAGACGTGCAGGGTAACGGGGGCGAGTACCGCTATACACTGGTTGTGGACGAGAAGGGCACTCCGCCCCGCCCAGGCGTCAAGCAAGAGACCCTCGACTTTAACGGCAAGCCCCTGGCGCGCTTCGAGGAGGGCGCTATCGGCTTGTTCAACGACGAGCAACGACCCACCGGGTGGACGATGGTCCTTCCGAGCGTGCAGTTTCCGTTCGATTGGCACCGCTCCGGCCTTGCGATCGTAGAAATCGGTAGGAAGGACAACACGAAGCTCACCTGGTTCAAGCAATGGCTGGGCCGATTAGTCCAGGTACAGATCAACCCCTGGGTAATGTCAGCCCGCTCCGAGCGCGAGTCCCCCGATCCCGCCACGGACTTGGGTAATTTCGCCGATTGGTACCGGCATCTTCGTCTCGAGAGTGGCAGCGCGATTTTCGAAGCAATGGCGAGCCTCCGTGAAGCCATCCCCGGCTTGGAAGCGCTCGATGCGAAGGAGGCCGGCCTCGACGTGCGGGTGCTCCAGGCTACTGTCCGCAGCGCGGACGGAAAGCCCATTGAGCTACCTTTTACCGACCTATCAGAAGGGCAGCGAACTCTGATCGCGCTTTACGTACTACTGTATTGTGCCGTCGGGAGGGATCGGACGCTTCTCATCGACGAACCCGACAACTTCATCGCCCTGGCCGAAATCCAACCTTGGCTGATGAAGTTACTTGACCGCGTGGATGAGACAGGCGGGCAGGTTATTCTGGTTTCCCATCACCCGGAACTCCTCGACCAGTTAGCGTGCCAAGGCGGGGTGCTGCTCGACAGGCCCGGCGGGGGCGAAACCAGGGTGCGGCCTTTCGAGCCCCCCGAGGACAGCGGCCTGAAAGCCTCCGAGATCATCGCGCGGGGGTGGGAGCTTGCCTGAGCGGATCGCCAACAAAATCATCCTCGCCGAAGACACCATCCAGCAGAACCTCGTGCGACGCTACCTGGAAAGGTGTGGCCACACAGGACCGTTCCGGCTCGTGCCGCTGCCCGCGAAAGGCCCTGGCGGCAGCGGCGAGAAGTATGTTCGCGACCAGTACCCGCGCCAAGTCCAAGCCTGCCGTTCGGCACTTGGCAGGCGAGCGGCTGCCCTATTGATCGTCATTATTGACGCCGATATGGAAACTACGCAGCATCGCTGGCTGCAACTCTCCGATGCGCTCAAGTCCGCGAGTCTGAACGACCGTCGTGACGATGAACCCATTGTGGTGTTAATCCCCAAGAGGCACGTCGAAACGTGGATTCGGGCCTTACTCGGCGACCACGTTGACGAACTGGCAGATTACACGCGGCCAACGCCAACTGCGAAGGAGATCAAGGACGCTGCGAGCCAGCTTTATGTCTGGACGCGCCCCAGCGCCGCCCCCCGGCCCACCTCTCCACCGTCATTGAGAGCCTCACTTCCCGAGTGGCGGAAGATCCCGTCCTAACGGCAATGCACCCTACCTCATCACCGCCACAAACGATCCCGCCCGTGGCGCCTGGCCGGAAGATTCTCAACGCCGCCATCAGCGTTGCCGCATGCTCGGCGGTAGCGGGACTTGCATCCACCGCAAAAGAGTTGGCCGTGGCGCGCTGGTTCGGGCGCGGCGACGCGCTGGACGCGTTTCTGATCGCGTACCTCCTGCCTTCCTTTCTTGTCAACTTGATTGCGGGGTCCTTCAATGCGGCCATGATACCCACGTTCATTGAAGTCCGCGAGAGGGAAGGGAAAGAGGCTGCTCAAAGACTCTTCTCCGGAGTCATGGTGCTCAGCCTGGCCCTTTTGGTAGGAGTGTCGCTACTGGTCGGTATACTTGCACCGTATTTCGTGCCGCTGTTGGGGTCAGGTTTCGGTCCGGCGAAATTGATGCTTACCCGGCATCTTCTTTACGCCCTCTTGCCATTCATAGCCCTAAGCGGCCTGGCTGTGGCGTGGACTGCGGTTTTGAATGCCGGGGAACACTTTGGTTTGCCCGCTTTATCCGCCATTCTCATGCCGCTCTCCATAATTGTTTTTCTTATACTGCTGGGCAGAGCCTGGGGCGTCTATACGTTGGCTGCGGGGACGGTGACCGGCGTCAGCTTGCAGGCCGCTGTGTTGGGGTGGTTGTTGAGGGAGCGTGGCGTGCGGCTGCAGCCTCACTGGTATGGCATGGAGCCCAGCTTGCGCAAGGTTGTGGGCCAGTACGCGCCCATGCTGGCCGGGGCGCTGCTCATGGGCAGCACCGAATTGGTGGATCAATCGATGGCCGCCATGCTCGAGCCGGGCAGCGTGGCAGCTTTAAATTATGCGCGAAAGATCGTCAGCATCTTCATCGTGATCGGCGCTACACCGCTGGGCACGGCGGCGCTTCCTTATTTCTCACAGATGGTCGCGAATCAGGACTGGAGCGGCTGCCGGCACATCCTGAAAGGCTACTCGCGCGCCATTGTCCTGTTCACCGTTCCGATCACCGCGGGGCTGGTACTTTTTTCTCATCCTCTGATCAGAATCGTCTTCCAGCGTGGGGCCTTCACTGCGGTGGACACGCGGGTGGTGAGCGGGGTTCAAGCTCTCCTTTCGCTTCAGATCCCTTTCTACTTTCTTGCCCAACTCGGTGTCCGACTCATCAGCGCCTTGAAGAGAAACTGGGTGCTGATGGCGATTGCCGGCGTAAACATGGTCGTCAACATAGTTTTCAATCTCATCCTCATGCGCCACCTCGGTGTGGCAGGGATTGCCCTGTCCACATCGTTCGTATACCTGGTCTCCTGCGCGTTGGTGTACGCTTCTATCGCGAAGACGTTGTGGGGACGGGGCCGTGTCGTGACTGGAGTGTGACGCCGGCCTTCAGCCGGGCGCCTGCTTGCTCGATTGGGATGTGTAGCAGCGTCGTCGATATCGTCGAAAGCAGTCACACTAATAGTTGCTGATGAAAGCCCGCGTTGTATTGCTCAGTGCCGGGAAGGGCGGGGCTTTGGCCCCGCCGTGGAGAACTGATTATCGTTGGGGCTTTAGCCCCTGAGGCACCCTGGCTTCAGGGCCTAAAGGCCCAACTGGTCGGGCTCCCAGAGGCGGCGGGGCTGAAGCCCCGCCCTTCCAGAGTGCCACCGTTATGGCGGCGATTTCCGTCAATAAGTACGCGCTATGAGAACCGGCCGGAGGAGAGTCTTGTTTCTGATGCCTACCCTCAGCGGGGGTGGAGCCGAGCGGGTGACTGTGACGCTCCTCGAGCATCTGGACCGCTCCCGCTTCGAATCCCATTTGGCTTTGGTCGATGCGGTGGGTCCGCTCCTCAAGGAATTACCAGCGGATATCACGCTCCACGATCTTAAAGCCGGACGGGTCCGGCGCGCCTTTCCGGGCATAATTCGACTGGTTTGGAAGCTGAAGCCGCAGGTCATCCATTCAGCTATGGTCGAGCTGAATATGGCAACGGTCTTGTTAAGGCCTTTCTTTCCGCCTGCGGTTCGCGTGCTGATGCGGGAAGATACTTCGCCTAGTGCTCTAAACGCCCAAGGGCGAAAGCATCCGCTGATCTGGAATTGGCTGTATCGGTGGTTGTACCCGCGGGCAGACAAGATAATCTGCGTGGGAGACCACGTGCTCGATGAGTTGGCCGATACCTTTGCCGTTCCTCGAAGCAAGCTGGTGCGCATCTATAACCCCGTGGACTTCGATCTAGCGAGACGGCTGGCAGAGGCGGTCGGCAATCCTTACTCCCACAGCGGTCCTCATGTTGTCGCCGCAGGCCGCTTGGCACGAGAGAAGGGGTTCGATGTGTTGCTGGACGCTATGCCATTAGTGCGCGCCGCGGTTTCGGATGCCGACCTTACAATTCTGGGCGACGGGCCGCTCAAGTCCGACCTGCTTGACCAGCGAGAGACACTAGGGCTGGCCGGGGTGGTTCAGTTCGCCGGATTTCAGCCCAACCCATATCCCTACTTCAAACATGCCGATCTGTGTGTGCTTCCCTCACGTTGGGAGGGCTTTGGGCTGGTCGCGATCGAAGCCTTGGCCGTCGGGACGCCGGTGGTGGCCACAGACTGCCCGGGTGCGGTGCGTGAAATACTTGCGGGCTGCCCTTTGGCTCAGCTCGTGCCACCCTCCGATCCGCAGGCGCTGGCGGAGGCGATCATCGCTGCCCTCAAATCTGCGCAGAGCGGATTACATCCCCACCAGAGTCTGGACGCTTTTCTTAGCCGGTTTGACGCGAAATCCGTCCTGCGAGAATACGAGGAAATCCTCGGCGCTTAAGCAGGTCTCAGGTGCCGGGTGTTAGGTGTCAGAGGGCGAAGCGGGTGGGTTGTCATTACTGCAAAAGCGCAAATCCATTTCGCAAGGCTCGGAAGGTGTGAAAAGATCAATCAACTGTCATCCTGAGCGCAGATTTCATGATCCTCCGGCTCACTACTGGTCATGAAAATGATTCCCCTCCTTGGTAAGGAGGGGTTAGGGGTGGTTGCGCGATGCCGATGATATCACCCACCACCCCCTGCCCCTCCTCCCGCTGAGGAGGGGAGTCATTTTCGTGGCCGCGAAGGATCTCCGCAGTTTCCGATTGTTCCGTGATTTGCGAACAACTGCAGGGATCCTTCGCTGCGCTCAGGATGACAGATTCTGAATTTAACGTGATACCATGTCCTGAGAGGACAGGAAATTGATCGAAACCAAGAACAGCAATCTACCCGGCGGCGACATCGCGGGTGAAGAATTCTGGGAGGAATGGTGGAAACGGACTCGCCTGCCCCTGCCCCCTGCTCTTGACCCTCACCGCCCTGGCCTCAAGAATTATGAGGTCAGGAGATTTCATCAGGCCTTTCAGCAACTGTTCAAAGGCTACGACACCTCGTCAATGGCGCTGGTCGAGATCGGGTGCGCCCAGTCGGTTTATCTGCCGTACTTTGCAAAGAACTATGGGTTCAAGGTGGCTGGGATCGATCGCTCGGAAACGGGCTGCGGAAGGGCTCGCAAGATTCTGCAGAGAGAAGGAGTCGAAGGGGAAATCTATTGCGCGGATTTCTTCGCAATTCCTCCGGAGCTCATCGGGCGGTTTGATGTCGTGATTTCGTTTGGGGTCATTGAGCATTTCAAGCAGACTGCGGAAGCTCTTCGGGCCATGGCGAAGTTGCTGAAACCCGGTGGGAGGATGTTTGACGACATTCCGAATTTCACGGGTGTTTTAGGAAGATATCAAAGGCTGCTTGACCGGGTTATGTACGATGCTCATGTACCTATGAGCCGCGAAAAACTGGCTTCCGCTCACCGGGAGGCCGGGCTAGAGATTGAAAGCTGCGACTATTTCATGCCCATATGTTTGGAGGTCATTAACGTCGAACGTTGGCCCAGGAATCTTCTTTACTGGTTCACTATCCGCTCCCACACTGCCATCTCCCGGGCCGTGTGGTTCGTTGATGACCACGTCGTTCGGCTCCCGCACAACCGCTGGACTTCTCCATTTATCTACTGTGTGAGCCGAAAGCCACTCAATCACGTCTAAAGGGTTCGGCACGTAGCGTTGACCTTTCGTAGCGCTTACCTCTTGTAGCGCTGATCTTCAGGTCAGCATGGTCGCTCCCGACGCTTCTCTTCGCTCAGGGCAGGCTCTAAAGGTCGGCGCTACGCTAAGACTGCGGAATTCTCGCCGGTAGTCGGTTATTGCCTGCTGAGGTGCGTCTCTCGTGAAAACCCGCTTGACCGAGTTGCTGGCGTGTCCGGAATGTTCAGGTCCGCTGCGGCTCGACATCCAGCAAAGTGACAAGGAAGAGATTCTCGCAGGCCTTCTCGGTTGCCCGAAATGCCGCTGCGACTTTCCCATTCAGGATGGGATCCCGCGCTTCGTGCCCAGCGACGCCTACATGTCCAGTTCCAACTTCGAGTGGAAACGCTGGCGGCGCACACCGTTCGATACAGAGTCAAGAAAGTTCAGCGAGTCCACGTTCGTAGCGTCCACTGGAACAAGGCCCGAAGAACTCGCCGGCAAGCTCGTACTTGACGTAGGATGCGGTAGCGGCCGTTTCATGGATATCGTCGCGCGGTCGGGCGCTGAAACCGTGGGGCTCGACCCCAGTCTGGCGGTCGATGCCGCTCGGGAAAACCTGCGCAGCCTGCCGCACTGCCATTTCATTCAAGCTAATGCGCTTTTCCCGCCCTTTCGCCCCGGCACTTTCGATTTCGCTTACAGCATCGGTGGGTTGACGAACACGTCTGACAGCCGCGAGGGTTTCAGACGCATGGCTGCAACGGTGAAGCCGCGCGGCGCGGCAGCCATCTGGGTCTACCCTCTGCGCCGCCTGGCCGAAGCTTTCGAGTACTTTCCGGATCAGGTGAACGAGTTGCTGGCTCACGATAGTGAATATCAAATCCCCGCCAAAAGGCAAAAGTTGGTTTCTCGTCTCGCCCCGGGGCTGGATTGGGCGAGGAAGACTTCCAGTCGCTTCGAACGCTTCTTCACTACCCGTCTGCCCAAGCGGTGGCTCTATGCTCTTTGCCACGTCGCGATTCCGCTCTACTATCTGTATCGTATTCCGATCTGTTACCCGATGCGTCTCGTGGCGAAGATCGCCATGCATCCGGACCCCGAGCGGCGCGTGCTCGATACCTTCGAATGGTACTCTCTCCGTTACCAGTGGAAACATACATATCCGCAGGTTCAAGCCTGGTTCGAAAAAGCCGGGTTCGAGAATATCACCCTTCTTCCGCGCCCCGTCGCGATGCGCGGGAACAAGCCGGCGTAGAGAAGATTCACCACAGAGGCACAAAAAAGAACGTTACGCATCAAAGGGTGCGAGGCGTTATGGAGTGCGGCAGCGAAGCTGCCGCCTTGGAATCATCGCGAAAAGGCGGTAGCTGGCGCTACCGCACTCCAAGCCACCTTTGATGCGAGACACAGGGTGGTATAATCTGCTGCCACGCGGAAAATGCCATGCCTAGGACTTATCGCGTACTGGCCGTGACGAACATGTGGCCCAACGAGGCAGACCCCAGCTTCGGCAGTTTCGTCCAGGACCAGCTTGAGTCCCTTCGCCCCCTCGGAGTGGACTACGAAGTGCTTTTTGTGAACGGCCGCCAGTCGCGCTGGAATTACCTGAGTGGAATTGGCGAGGTGCGGCGCCGATTACGGGCCAGGCATTACGACTTGATCCACGCTCATTTTGGCTTATCAGGATGGGTAGCCCGGTTCGAGCTTGGGGTGCCGCTGGTGATCACCTTTCACGGTGACGATGTTCTTGGCCGGCCCGCCGCGGACGGCCATATCACCCCCGTCGGCCGGTTCTTTCAGGCTTCGAGTTATATGTTGGCGCCGCTTGCTTCGGCGGTTATCGTACAGAACCGGCAGATGAGGCGGGCCCTCGGACTTAAATCGGCCGAGATCATTCCCTGTGGAATCGACTTGGACCTCTTCCGTCCTATGAACCGCGATGATGCCTGCCGAATTGCCTGCCTGGACCCGGGGAAGAAGTACGTTTTGTTTCCTTACAATCCTCAAGAGCAGCGGAAGCGTTTTGACCTGATTGGAGCCGCGGTCGCCAAAGCGCGGGAACAGATTCCTCAGCTCGAAATCCTTCAGGTTCGCAAGAAACCCCATTCCGAGATGCCCCTCTATATGAACGCTGCGGACTTCCTGGTGATGGCTTCCATGATCGAAGGTTCACCGCTCGCGCTCAGAGAAGCCATGGCTACGAACCTTCCCGTCATATCTGTGGACGTGGGGGACGCGGCGGACCTGATCTGCGAGGGAGACGGAAATTATATCGTGCCGAGAGAGCTGGATGCCTTGGCAGCGAAAATCATTGCAGTCTGCCGCCAGGGAGAGCGCAGCCGCGGCCGCGAGCGCCTGGGTCCGTACTCGATACCGGCCACGGCGAAAAGGATTTTGGAGGTTTATTCCCGAGTGGTGCGCTCATGACCCCACGTCTCCTCATTCGGGAGGGGGTTCAAGAGTATCGGTTCCACGCAAAGACGCAAAGCACGCAAAGGTCGCAAAGAAAAACTGAGCCCCTCCACTTTGCGCTTCTTTGCGGCTTAGCGCCTTGGCGAGAGATGTCTTGGTTTTTGATCGGGTATAGAGCTTCGAGTTGACTGTAATGCCCACAAACGCAACTCTTATCGGATCTGCTGAACGCCTGCATTCCTACCTCTATCGAACCCACTACCGGGATGGAATTCTTCACGGACCTGACCCCGGCGTTCGTTTCAACCTTCGCGCCTGGCGGTTTCTGAAAAGCGCGTTCGATTTCATTCCCTGGGGAGACGATTACGTCTTCATGCAGACACAGGGATACTGGGTGCTCACGAACTGGCAGCTGTTCGAGGCGACTGGGGAGGCGCATTATCGCGAAATCGCCATCCGAAGCAGCGAGGCCACACTGGCCCTTGAAACCGACGAAGGCTATTGGAAATATCCGTTGCCGGAACGCCGCCACTTGATCGCTACGCTGGAAGGGATTTGGGGCGGCACGGCCTTGCTTGCCACGTACTGCCGTGAAGCGCGGTCGGAATTCCTCGACGGCGCGTTGCGCGCTTACAGATTCATCGTGAACCGTATCGGCTTCCAGGATCACACAGCGGGCAAGGTGATCAACTATTTCGATAAACCACGCGGCAAGGTCACTAACAATTCAGTGATCGCCGCCTGGTATTTTCTCCGCTTGTGGGAGGCGACCCAAGAAGAGCGCTACCTCGAGCACGTAGGCGCGCTGCTGGATTTCGCAGCCTCCGCGCAGCTTCCCAGCGGCGAACTCCCCTACATCATCGGGAATCAGTACGAGCAGTCGCGGCCGCACTACCTATGCTTTCAGTACAATGCGTTTCAATTTCTGCACCTCGCCTGGTCTAACGCCGTGAGGCCCGGACGTTGGGCGGAACAGTTAATTCCCAAGCTGGCGGGGTTCCTCGCGACGGGAGTGCAGCCCACGGGTGCATGCGCAAAGAACTGTCGTTACGCCGCCGGTGGAGGTCCCGAAGTCGATTACTACACGGGCGCGATGGCAGCGGCGCTTCACGAGGCTCGGCGATCGCGGCTGAGCGTTCATCCGGATTTGATCGACGCCTGCTATAATCGCCTGCTTGCGCACCAGAGGTCGGATGGCGGCTTCGATTATTCGTACCGGGACTACGGTTTCCTGTCGGATCATCGTTCCTACCCTCGCTACCTGGCGATGACGCTGTTTCACCTGCTTTACCCGGCTTGCGGGAACGGGTTCGAGAAGGCCTGATTGGCGGAGGCAGCGGCTGGTTTATCCCGCCATCTGTGTCTGACGAACTCGGAGGCCGATGGCGGCGTAAAGGCGCCCGTACGCTGTTTCGGCGGCGTCGAGATGGAAGAGAAAAAGACCGGCGTTTGCATCATCATCGAGAATCTTCCGGTTCCTGTGGATCGGCGGGTTTGGCAGGAGGCTCGTGCGTTGCGGGACGCCGGATACCGTGTCTCGGTGATCTGCCCGAAAGCCCGAGGCTTCGAACGGGGCCGTGAAACCCTCGAGGACATCGAGATCTACCGATACCGCGTCTGGGAAGCCTCCGGGCCGCTCGGTTACCTCCTCGAGTATGCCTTGGCGCTCGTCGCGCAGTTCGTCCTGTCCATTCGGGTTTACGCGCGCACACGCTTCCGCGTCCTCCAGTCTTGCAACCCGCCCGACACAATTTTCTTGGTCGGCCTCTTCTTTAAGCTCTTGGGCGTGCGCTTCATTTTCGACCATCACGATCTCAATCCCGAGCTGTACGAAGCCAAATTCGGACGCCGAGACTTTGGATATAAGCTGGTTTGCTGGGCTGAACGACTGACCTTCTGGACCGCCGATGTCTCGATTGCCACCAACGAGTCCTACCGCGAAGTGGCTCTGGCCCGAGGAAAAATGCGGCGAGAGCACACATTCGTTGTGCGAAGCTGCCCCGACCTCACGCGAATGCGGAAAACGCCGGCGCAGCCCGAACTCAAGGAAGGCCGGCGCTTTCTGGTGGTTTATCTCGGAGTTATGGGGCCACAGGATGGGCTTGATCTGCTGCTGGAGTCCATTGACTCGATTGTTCATAGCTCGAATCGCCAAGATATCCTCTTCGTTTTGATCGGGACGGGGACCGAGCGTCCGCGGCTTAAAGCCCTTGCTGCCCAGAAGGGTCTCGAGCCGCTGGTGAGGTTTCCGGGGCATCTCTCGGATGACAATGTTGCGGCCTATTTCTCAACCGCCGACCTGGGCGTTGCGCCGGACCCGCCCACCCCGATGAACGACAAGTCCACCATGAACAAGATCCTCGAATACATGACCTTTGGCCTTCCAGTGGTGCTCTACGACCTCACGGAAGGCCGGCGCTCGGCGAACGGTGGAGCGCTTTATGCGCGTCCTGGTGATACGGAAGACTTCGCCCGGGCCATGCTGAGGATACTTGACTCCGAAAGTTTGCAACGAAAGTTGGGTGCGTGCGGGCGAAAACGCATCGAGGAGAGTCTTAACTGGCAAATCGAGAAGCAGTCGCTACTCGAAGCCTATGCGGCTGCCTTGGGGCAGAGGATGTAGGGGTAGGGCTTGTCTACCTCAAGTCGGCGAACACATAACAACCGGCGACGGCAAGCCGTCCCCCTACAAGCGGTCGCGTGGGCGGGTGGCTTTACGCCGGCAGCTTCGCAAGGTAGACTCATCGCGAGGCAAACTCTGCATATCGAAGCCACCGACAGAGTTCGGAGGACACGAATGAGTGAAAACATTCCCGAGACAATGAAGGCCCTGGTGAAGAGCCGGCCCGAACCGGGGCTGTGGATGGAGGAAGTGCCGACGCCGGAGATCGGCATCAACGATGTGTTGATTCGCGTGCATCGTGCATCCATTTGCGGCACCGACCTGCATATCCTGAAATGGGACGCGTGGGCCAGCAAAACCATCCCTGTGCCGATGGTTGTGGGCCACGAGTTCGTGGGCGAGGTGGCGAAAGTGGGCTCGAACGTCACCGACTTCTTCCCCGGTCAACTCGTGGGCGCAGAGGGGCACGTCGTGTGCGGGCGTTGCCGCAACTGCCTGGCCGGACGGCGCCACCTTTGTGCGCACAGCAAGGGGTTGGGTGTGCACCGGCCGGGCAGTTACGCGGAGTACATCTCCGTGCCCATGTCGAACGTCTGGGTGCATCACGCCAATATCGATCCGGAGGTCGCCTGCATCTTCGATCCATTCGGCAATGCCGTACATACCGCGCTCGCCTTTCCCGTCCTGGGCGAGGATGTGCTGATCACCGGCGCGGGGCCCATCGGGTTGATGGCGGCGGCCGTGGTGCGGCACGCCGGCGCACGCTTTGTGGTGCAGACGGATGTCAACCCGTGGCGGTTGGAACTGGCCCGCAAGATGGGCGTCACGATGGCTGTGAACCCGCGCGACACCAGCTTGAAAGATGTGCAGAAGGAACTGGGCATGAAGGAGGGCTTCGACGTGGGCTTGGAGATGTCGGGCAATGGCTCGGCCCTCCGAGACATGCTGGCCAACATGTCGAACGGCGGCCGCATCGCGCTGCTGGGCATTCCTTCCGAGGAGTTCGTTATCGACTGGAATACCGTCATCTTCAACATGCTCACGCTGAAAGGCATTTACGGCCGCGAGATGTATGAAACGTGGTACAAGATGACGGTGATGCTCCACTCTGGCCTCGATATCAAGCCCGTTATCACGCACCGTTTCAGCTTCAATCAATATCAGGAGGCGTTCGACGCCATGCTCTCCGGCCAGGCGGGAAAAGTGATCCTGACCTGGTAAGGGGGTAGTTGAGTCTGTGTGAAAGCCTCCTTTTGACTGTCATTCCGAGCAGAGCGAGGAATCTCGCCCTGAGTATTGTGAACGCACTGCGAGATTCCTCGTCGCCTGTGGCTCCTCGGAGTGACAGCGAGAACAAATTCTCACCCAGACTCGCATGCCGCCGATCCTCTCGCGTGCGCTTGAGCTGCCCTCCTGGGCGAAAAGAATCGTATAACGTACATAACTAGCGTACCTTTAGATTCACGTCGAGCGACATAAAGTCCCTATCGCTCGTCCCCTTTTCTGTCCTTTTTCTCTTGTCTCGCTGTTGACACCTCTTCGCGCTTTCTCTTATAGTGGAATTTCGGGCTTTGTTTTTCGAAAAACTCAGCGAACCTAATTCGTATCCGGAGGAGTCTCGGGCATGGCGCACGCGGACGATGTCCCTTCCACAACCTCAGTGAAAGCTCCAGCGGCTAGTACTGTCGCCGCGCCGCCCAAGCCGGCTGCAAGACCCGCCGCACCTTCCAAACCGGCAAGCGCCGCCCCGGCAGCACCGGCCGGCCCAGGCAGATTGCGACGGCGCATCATTTGGAGTTGTGTATGGGGATTCGTAGCAGCCAATTTCCTGATGTTCCTCCGTTTCTTTTTCCCGCGCGCCTTGTTTGAGCCAGATACCGTCCATAGTATTGGCTATGCTTCCGACTTCAGCATCGGGGTCAATGAGAAGTACAAGCAGGCGTACCGAATCTGGGTGGTCAAGGAGCCGCCGCGCCTTTTCTGCATTTTTGCCAAGTGCACTCACTTGGGCTGCACGCCGGACTGGAAACCCGCGGAGGGCAAGTTCAAATGCCCCTGCCACGGGAGCGGATACACTCCCGAGGGGGTTAACTTCGAAGGGCCCGCGCCACGGCCAATGGATCGCGCCCACGTTGAGCTGAGCGCCGACGGACAGATTGTGGTGGACACGGCGCGGTTGTATTCCTGGTTCAAGAGCCAGGGCGGCCCGGATCACTTTGATGACCCGGGCGCTTTCATTAATGTATAGGACTTGTGGCGCCGACCTTCAGGTCAGCACCCACGATGCTGACCTGAAGGTCAGCGCTACACCTCGTAAACGTGGGTGCCGACCTGAAGATCGGCGCTAAGTTCGGGCGACTGGGAGAGCTGGATGGCAGAAGAGCAGAAGGAAAAGAACGGGAAACGAGGTCTCACCGGCCTATTGGAAGACGTCCAGGAGGACGTCAAGGTTCTGCGGGAGAAAGCTAAGGAGGACCTCGAGAGCCTCAAGAAGCCCACCAAGACTCAGCTCTACAAGTCGATGTTCAGGGTCAAGCACGACGAGAGCGAACGCAGCCGCGCCCTGAGCGTCCTCACGAACGTCTTCTTCCACCTTCATCCGGCCAAGATCAACCGCGACGCCGTGCGTTACAACTATACGTGGGGCATGGGCGGCATGACGTTCTATCTCTTCCTTGTGCTGACCATCACGGGCGTGCTGCTGATGTTTTATTACCACCCCACCAAGGGTCAGGCTTATCGCGACATCATTTACTTGATGAACGACGTCCCGTTCGGCAGGCTGCTTCGGAATATGCACCGCTGGGCGGCGCACTTGATGATCATTGCAGTCTGGCTGCATATGTTCAGGGTCTTCCTCACGGGATCTTATAAGAAGCCGCGCGAATTCAACTGGTGCGTGGGCGTGATCCTGCTGGTGCTGACCCTGCTGCTTTCCTTTACCGGCTATCTGCTGCCGGACGACCAGTTGGGATTCTGGGCGGTAACGGTAGGAACGAACATGGCGCGGGCGACGCCGCTCTTGGGGAACGAGGGGCCTTTCGGGCCGCAACTCGGAATGACCGCTTACAACGATGTGCGTTTTGCGTTGCTGGGCGGCTCGATCGTGGACGCCAACGCGTTACTGCGTGCCTATATCTGGCACTGCCTCGCGATTCCGCTAATCGCCGCAACGTTTATGGGCGTTCATTTCTGGCGGGTCCGAAAGGACGGAGGCATTTCTGGCCCGGCGCCTGTGGTGCTGGAAAATGAGATTAAGCCGGAGAGGAAGTTTTAAGGGGTAAAGGCTATAAGGGTAAAGGCTGAAGGGATTCGCGGGCGGTTCATAAATGGCTCTTCATCCACGCGCCACCAGGCTTTGAATACGGGCGATGGAGTTAAAGGTTTTGACACGTCACTTCGTGAGCAGGAACGCACCGAGGCATAAAGAATATTAAAAGTTCGTGAGGGGGAACAGGTTGAATCGTTAAGGGGCGAGGGGTACACGACGGAATCGGCTACCCTTTATCCTTTAACCTTTACCCTTTAAAACATGGACTGGCATCAGCTCTGGGATATCGTCTCAGCTCCCGACAACGTTCCTATTGTCGCCATCCTCTTCCTGGTCCCCTTCTACACTTGGTACGCGGTCCGGCAAGCCCGCGCCAACGACCGGCTGATTGCGCAACTCGAGGCCGACCCCCAGCTTGCCAAGACCCATCACCGCAAGACCCAGCCCTGGAAATCCGGTTGGTCGCGCGAGGTGCAAACCTGGCCTTATCTGATGCGCATCGAGTTTCTAGCGGCGATCATTCTCACGGTCATTCTCATGGTCTGGTCTTTGACCCTCAATGCCCCGCTCGAGGAGCTGGCCAACCCGAATCTGACCATGAATCCGGCCAAGGCGCCCTGGTACTTCCTGGGACTCCAGGAGATGCTGGTGTATTTCGACCCATGGATTGCCGGTGTAGTTATGCCAACTCTTATTATTGTCGGATTAATGATCATCCCCTACATAGACGCTAATCCGTTGGGCTCGGGCTACTATACGCTCAAACAGAGGAAATTCTCAATCGCGACATTCTGCTTCGGATTCATGCTCTTGTGGCTGTTGATGGTTGTGATCGGTACCTTTATTCGCGGTCCGGGATGGATGTGGTTCTGGCCGGGGCAAACCTGGGACCCAAGCAAAGTGGTATTCGAAGTGAACCGCGACCTTCCCGATCTTTTCGGCGTAAGCGCCATGTGGGGGAAAGTCGTGTTGGGGGCAATAGCCATGGGGCTCTACTTCGCCGTGGCGGGATACGGGCTGCACAGGATCATCAGGTCGACAGCGTTCAACCGGAGAGTTTATGAACGGATGAGCTTCCTCCAGTACGCCACCATGCAAGTTTTTTTGATCATGATGCTCTTGCTGCCGATCAAGATTCTGATTCGTCATTTGTTCCGGATCAAGTACATCTGGGTTACCCCATGGTTCAACGTCTAAGGCGCCATCCTCAAACGCGAACGTTTGAAAAAAGCCATCGAGAAACCGACTCCCCTCCTCGGCTGAGGAGGGGTAAGGGGTGGTGGGCGCCCGCATCAGCACAGCGGTCAACCACCCCTGACCCCTCCTTATCAAGGAGGGGAATCGCGTTCGCTCCCCATGGCGCGGGAAGGGCCAGTCACACACAGGAGGCACAGCTTGCCTGACTCGCCGGACAAAGACCCGGTCATAAGCCAAACTCTGGCGGTGTACCTGCTTATATCCTCGGTACTCCTGCTCCTGACCTTGTGGTGGTCTCTCTACGATGAGTTCTTTGGCTTGCGGCCATGGAAGGACTACCAGCGGGCATTTGTGCAGCGCTACGGGGCTTTCCTTAGAAAGCAGATTCCCCTGCAGCGCACCAAAGAAAAGACAATTGAGAACTCTTCGGATTATCTCGCCCTCAAACAGAAACTCGAGGCAATGGAGAAGGAAACGGCGCCCAAGGTTCAGGAACTGGACGCGAAGTCAGCCCAGGTGGACGCCCGCACTGCCGCCGTCCTTAATTTGCTGACTACGGCGCGGGCTTACGTTGGATCGCAGATCTACATCATTGAACACACGTCGAGCCGGGGAAGTAAGAAATCGCTTCAAAAAGACCTCGACGCCTACGAAAGAGGCCCTTTCCAAGTCAGCCTGCCTCCCGCCCAGTTGGGAGGCAATGATGAGACGTTGCGCCTGACCTTCGACCAATTGGAAGGCAAGTTCACCGATCTGCGAAAAGAGAAGGGTGAGCTCCTGCTCGAGAAGGCAAGTCTGCTTCACCCCGTTTCGGAGCTGCAAAACCAGGTTGATTCCTACGTGAAGGATCACATTGATGGACTCACGGTTGAGGCGTTGCAGGGATTGCAGAAAAAAAACACAGACTTCGCGGTGGAGATCAAGCAGATCAACAGCCCCGACGCCGGGATTGTGGACCGCTGCGAAAGCTGCCACGTCGGCATCCGCGAGCCGGTGGTGATGAACCGCAAGGACATGGGTGGAACCAAAGACCCCATGTCTGCCGCTTTCACTTCGCATCCTGATCCCGATCTGCTGACCATCCACGACCCCGACAAATACGGCTGCACGCCTTGTCACAACGGCAATGGCATGGACATCGCGCACGTGGAAAAAGCGCATGGCCACGATGAGCACTGGCTGTGGCCCCTCCATCCCATGGAAAATGTCGAGGCCGGATGCCAGCAGTGCCATGCGAGCGACATGGTGCTCGCCCAGGCTCCCACACTATCCAAGGGAAAGCAGCTTTTCGAATGGCGCGGCTGTATGGGTTGCCATGTTTATCAAGGCTATGATTCCGAGCCGACAGACTTGATCTCCACCCAGCGGGCGATTGAACAGGGTGAGACGCAGCGGGCGGAAGACCGCCTGGAGGTGCAGAAGAGCATCCAGGCCGGCGACCAGGCTCCGGACAACGAAACGGCGCAGAAGCTTTATTTGAAGGCCAACGAGCTTCAAGTGACGATCAGCAAAATCAACTTGCAGATGGACCAGGACGACCGGCGCGTCAAGAACCTGCTGCAGGACTTGAAGAAGGTGGGGCCCGATCTCAAAGAAGTGCGCATGAAGCTTCGCCCGGAGTGGGTCCCGGTCTGGCTCCAAAACCCTCACGTTTTCCGGCCCACTACCAAAATGCCACGTTTCCGTCTGGATGAGGACGAACTGCCGGCCGTCTCTGCCTTCATCTGGCAAAGCGGCCTCAGCGGACAACTCCCCAAGCAGCCGGCCGGCGACCCGGTCAAAGGTAAAGAGAGCTTCCAAACGCGCGGCTGCATGGGATGCCACTCAGTGGGTGAAGGGTCGAATGCAGTGGGTGGATGGTTCGCCGCCAACCTAAGCCGGGTGGGCGAGAAGGACAATTACGATTACCTCGTGCGTTGGGTCCACAATCCGCGCGAGCGGACCAACCCTTACTGCCCCTACGAAAAACGCGATCTGACGGAAGAAGACTACAAGAAGCATGGCTTGCCTTTCGTCTTTGACACGCAGCACTCGAAGTGCCCTAACGACGGGCACGAACTGCTGGTCGAGCAGATGACTCCCATGCCCAACCTCCGGCTGTCCTGGGACGAAGCGCGGAACATTGCCAGCTACCTCATGACTTTGAAAGAGAAAGATCCATCGAGCTATGCACCCGCTTCATACCTGAACGACCCGAAGCTGAAGGCCCAGGGAGAAGAGATCGTCCGGCGCTACGGCTGCGCCGGTTGCCACGAAATCGCAGGCCTCGAGAACGAAGGGAGGATCGGAACTGAACTGACGGCCGAGGGCAGCAAGCCCCTCGAGCAGATGGACTTCGCACTTTTTATCAAACAGGCCAAAGAGAAGGATTGGTACAGCCATAAGGGTTTCTTCGAGCACAAACTGGCCAAGCCGGAAAGCTTCGATGAGGGGATGATCAAGGCTGAGGGCGAAGAGCTGAAAATGCCGGACTTCGATTTTGACAACAAGCCTGGTGAGATTCGCGCTCTCACCACTTTCCTGATGGGGAGCGTCACCTCCGAGTATCCGGAGCGGTATTTCTACCGCCCGGCGGATTACCGCCGGGATATCCAGGAAGGCTGGTGGCTGGTGCAGAAATATAACTGCATGGGCTGCCACCAGTTCGCGCTCGACCAAAGCAGCGTGCTCATGAACCTGCCGCAATACCAGACGCCAGACGGCAAAAGCCAGTTGCCGCCTCGCCTGCTGACGGAAGGCGCGCGCGTCAACCCGGAATGGCTGACCCGGTTCCTCGCCAACCCTGCTTTGAATGATAAAGACACCGACCGCGACGGGGTGCGCAGCTACTTGAAACTGCGCATGCCCACGTTCTATTTCTCACCGATCGAGATTCGAAAGCTGGTGAAGTTCTTCCAGGCGCTCTCCCAACAGCCTCTGCCCTATATCCCCGCCAAAGAGGATCCGCTTACGGAGCAGGAAATTGCAATGGCCAGGGCGTTGTTTACCAGTCCGGGTGCGCCGTGCTTGAAATGTCATGCCATCGGGTCGCCGTCCCATGACCAATACGCGACGGCGCCGAATTTCCTGCTGTCCGCAGACCGGCTGAAGCCTGACTGGGCACGGCACTGGATTCTCGACCCAGCCCTGATCGATCCCGGCACGGCGATGCCTTCGGGCCTATTCAAGCTGCAGGCTGATCATTACGTTTTTGCCGGGCCAACGCCACCCTCGTTCCGAGGTTATAACGGCGATCAGGCGGAATTATTGGTTCGTTACCTGTTCGAGTTGACGCCTCAGGAGCAGCAGCGGCTGATCCAGATGAGCGGGAGTAATTTGAATCCGGCTTCTGCCAAACCCAAGACGACGGAGAACCGGGACAGGCCTCGTAAGCAAGCAGCACAGGCACTCTTGCCTGTGCGGTCTGCCGGGCCGACGCTAGCCGCACAGGCAAGAGTGCCTGCGCTACGAACACATTAGCTCAGTTACAGCGCCACATACCGGGGCGCAGAAAGGTTAAGATCATGAAAAGACGATTCGTTTATTCGCTCGCATTAGTTACCGCGTTCACCCTGCTGATGGTTGCTTGCAGCAAGAAGACGGAGGAAACCTCCGAGCAGCCGGCAGAAAGCACCACCGCGTCTCAGCCGACTCCCATTGACCAATCCACCGTGGGCGAAGTCACGGGTAAGGCTTCTTTTGACGGCGCCAAGCCGAAACCGCACCGAATCATGATGGATCAGGACCCCGTGTGCGTGAAAAAGCATAACGGGCCGGTTACGGCCGAAGATGATGAGGTCAATGCGAACAACACATTGCCTAACGTTTTCGTCTACGTGAAGGCCGGGGCTGAGAAGTACGTTTTCACGCCGCCTGCCGATCCCGTAACTCTGGACCAGGATGGTTGCATGTACAAGCCGCATGTGCTTGGGATCATGGTGGGACAGACTCTCAACATCGTCTCTAGCGACGCCACCACCCATAACATTCATCCCATGCCCAAGGATAATCGGGAATGGAATATGTCGCAGCCGCCAGGGGCCGCTCCTATCCAGCAGAAATTCGCGCGCGAAGAAGTGATGATCCCGGTCAAGTGCAACCAGCACCCCTGGATGCGCGCTTATATCGGCGTATTGAAAACTCCCTTCTACGCAGTGACGGGCAGTGACGGGACGTACACTATCAAAGGCCTTCCGCCAGGTGATTACACGATCGGGGCGTGGACCTCAATTGGCGGTGGACAGGGCCAAACGCAAGAGCAGAAAGTGACCGTGGGAGCCAAAGAGTCGAAGACCGTGGATTTCAGCTTTAAGGGTTGAGGGTCGACAGTCGAGTCCCTTCGCGAGGGCAACCCCCACCTGCGGGGAGTCGGTACGATCACCCGGGATTGAATGTCATTCCGAGGAGCCGAAGGCGACGAGGAATCTCGCACTGGCCCGAAAACACTCAAGGCGAGATTCCTCGCGGAGTTTACCCTGAGCACCCAGAGCCAGATTCCTTCACTTCGTTCAGGACAGGCTCTTCGCTTCGCTCAGGATGACAGCGAAGGGCTCGGAATGACAGCGTGTATGGGGTTTGTGTAGAGACTCTTGGAGAGGGTGGCCCGCGACAGCGCATTCATCAGCCGTCGCGAGCCGGGTGAGCGGTTACTTACCTTACCTTCGGCAATCCGAACGCACCGTGACGCGGCGAGCAATTCTCGCCGCAACGTTTTTTCCGAACCTTAAGTGGCAGAGTTTCATCTAAGTTAGAGGAAAGTTCCGCACATATCGTACAGGGCTTTCTTTTCAGCCAAAACTTGACCCGTCTTAGTTTTTCGCCTTGCAGCGTGGCGGAGCGGGAGATTTTTCGGTAGGAGCGATGACCTATGGGGCTGGCGATTGCGCTGGTGGTGGTTCTTATCACGCTTGTCTCCGGTTACTTCTTCCTGGCCAAGACGTGGTGGTTTCCACCCGACATCACCGCCAACTACGGCCACGCCATCGACCACCAGTTCATGATCACGCTGGTCATTACGGGCATCATCTTTGTTGTCGCCCAAGTGGCGCTGGCCTACGCCGTCTGGCGTTTTCGCGACCGAGGAGACGGGCGGAAAGCCGGCTACTCTCACGGTAATAACAAACTTGAGTTTACCTGGACGCTGGCGGCGGCCATCATCTTCATTGGGTTGAATCTGATGGGCTACCACATCTGGGCGTTCGTCCACTTTATGGGACCTCAGCCTGGATCGATGCGAATCGAGGTTTGGGGGCAGCAATTCGCGTGGTACTTCCGCTACCCCGGCCCCGACGGCAAGTTTGGCCCGGTGCATGTGGAGAAGGTTGACGATGCCACGGGTAATTTTCTGGGACTCGACCGCGATCACGATCCGGATTCCAAAGACGACATCGTTACGGCTACCCTTGCGATCCCGGTCAATCAACCGGTCGAGGTCATCTTGCGCTCCAAGGATGTTACTCATTCGTTTTTCGTTCGCGAACTCCGATTGAAACAGGATTTGGTTCCGGGGATGGAGATTCCCATCCACTTTACCGCCACCAAGGTCGGCACATACGAGCTTGCGTGCGCGGAGTTGTGTGGCCTGGGCCACTACAAGATGCGGGCCTTCCTCAACGTGATGGAACCCGAGGATTTCCAAAAGTGGCTCCAGAACATGGCGCAAGCACAGTGAGGAGAACCGAAATTCGAAAACCGAAACTTGAAATTCGCCCCATTCCATTGTGTCATCCTGAGCGAAGCGAAGGATCTCCGCAGTTGTTCGTGGGTCGTTGAGGCATAGGAAACTGCGGAGATCCTTCGCTTCGCTCAGGATGACAGCCGGTTGATGGGTTTACAGTTTGCCTGGGCGATGGATTCCCCCTTTCGCGGGAATGACTGGTCTCCTGGCGTTCGGGTTTCGAGATTCGCATTTCGAGTTTCGCCTCCTCAAGGGGGAAGCATGAGCGTCGCAAGCTTAAACGTTGGCGTTTCACGGCTGGGACAGGTTCAAATACGCGCGCATGATGTCGAAAGAGCGGCTACGTTCTATGAGGACGTGCTTGGACTGAAGTTGCTTTTCAAGGCGCCGCCAGGGCTGGCATTCTTCGACTGTGGCGGAGTTCGGCTGATGATCGACCGCCCGGAGAAGCCGGAGTTCGATCACCCGTCTTCGGTCTTGTACTTCGCCGTACCGGACATCCAGGCTGCCCATGCGCAGTTGAAACAGAGCGGTGTGCGTTTCGAGGACGAGCCACACTTGATCGCCCGCATGCCGGACCATGATTTGTGGATGACGTTTTTCCGGGATTCGGAAGAGAACCTGATGGCGCTGATGAGTGAAGTAGCAAGGTAGGGAAAATGGAAACTGGCAAAGTAGTAGAACGTCACTCCCGCGAAAACGGGGGCCCATTTTCCAGTTTCTATTTTCCAGTTTCGATGTTCTTATGCGGCCAGTTGGGAGGCAATTGATGTCACAGGGACACGCTGAGGCGATTGAACACCACGCGGCGCATGCGCCCTCCGGGTTCATCCGCAGGTACCTTTTCAGCCTCGATCACAAAGTGATTGGCATTCAGTATTACCTGCTGGCTCTTGTCTCGGTGTTCATCGGGCTGACGCTTTCGATCCTGATGCGCCTGCACCTGGTCTGGCCTCAAGCGAGCGTCCCGCTTCTTGACAAGCTCTCTCCTATCGGCGCGCCGAACGGCGTTATCTCCCCGGAATACTATCTTTCGCTGCTGACGCTGCACGGCACGATGATGGTGTTTTTCGTTCTGACCACGGCCCCGCAAAGCGGCTTCGGAAACTACTTTCTGCCCATTCAGATTGGCGCTGAGGACATGGCGTTTCCGCGGCTCAACATGCTTTCCTTCTGGGTCACTTTCGCAGCTTTCATCACCCTGGTGGCCACGTTCTTTATCCACGATGGCCCGCCGATCGGAGGCTGGACTTCTTATCCCCCCTTGAGCGCGCTCGGCGGATCGGCAGGTCCCGGAATGGCCATGGGTGAAAATCTCTGGATCATTTCCATTGCGCTTTTCTGCGTCGCGTCCATGCTGGGCGCCATTAACTTCATTGCGACCACCCTCGACCTCCGCGCCCGCGGGCTTTCTTTGATGAAGCTTCCCCTCACCTGCTGGGCGTGGTTCCTGACGGCGATTCTGGGACTGCTTTCCTTTGCGGTGCTGCTGGCTGCCGGGGTCCTTCTGCTGCTCGATCGCGTTGGGGGCACCAGTTTCTTCATCCCCGGCGGCCTGATCATCAGCGACAAGATTGTTCCTCATACGGGGGGGTCGCCTCTGCTGTGGCAGCACTTGTTCTGGTTCTTCGGACACCCTGAGGTCTACATCGCCATCCTTCCGGGCATGGGCGTCACTTCCCACATCATCTCGACCTTCTCTCGCAAGCCGGTTTTTGGCTATCGCGCCATGGTTTACGCCATGGCGGCCATCGGGATTTTGGGATTCACCGTGTGGGGACACCACATGTTTGTGAGCGGCATGAGTCCATATTCGGCGTTTGCCTTCTCGATCCTCACCATGGCCATTGGCGTCCCCTCCGCCATCAAGACCTTTAACTGGATCGGCACCA
>JBEKLY010000011.1:0-75989 GCA_050010015.1 Terriglobia bacterium | reverse complement strand
GCAAGCTTCCCAACGAAACTGATCCCCAGCTTGCGTCCGGCTTCGAGAAGAGGCTTTAAGGCTTGCTGCTGAGCTGAATCCTCCGGCCGTCCATCGGCCCAGTCCACGATAAGGCAGTTGATCGGCGTATCCTTGAGCAGTTCCAATGCGGAGGGCCGCACCCACGCCTCAAGCGTCTCTTTGAGGTTGGCATCGATGCTCCCCGACTTGTTTCGGCGCGCGATTTCAAGCGGCCCGCACGGCCACTTCATCGGCACCCAATTCCGATCCACGATCATGCGCGTCTCCCTGCTGAGGGTTACATAGTATAGTGACGCACCACCCCCTCACCTGTCCGTCGGCTGACGGACCCCCTCTCCCCCAAGGGGGCGAGGGCATCAACCCGGGTTGTTCCTCCCCTCGCCCCCTTGCGGGAGAGGGGGTGGGGGGTGAGGGGTGATATCGCTCAATGGTGCAATTCTCAGCAGGCGGTCGAATCAGCCGCAGCGGCACGCCTAAAGACTACCGGAACGAGAGCCATAGGACCACAGTACACAGAAAAAGCACGCCGGCCCATAGGCGGTAGTCGCGGATTCCCTTTCCCGGTGCTCTAAATTCCCCCAACACATTTCGCGTCGCCCTGGAGGGGTCGGCAGGTTGAGTGAGCAGGCTGACGGCAATCATCACGGCGGCCGCAGCGACCCACGCCACCAGTGTGCGGTGCATAAAAGAGTTTAGCAGAGGGCTGGACAACATGGGGAGCTTCCACTTCAGAACCTGGTCAAGAAAGAAAACGAGGCCCACGGAAAACCCCGCCAGCACGCCTGCGATCGCCCCTTTCGTGTTGCCTCGCTTCCACACCAGGCCCGTGAAAATCACCGCCGACATGGGCACGGAAAGGTAAGCGGAGATGAATTGCAAGTAATACCAGATGGTCACCGAAAGTCCCACCAGCGGTGCAGCCAGGACGCCCAGTGCTGCCATAAGCACCGTCACCCAGCGGCCGATCACCACCTGGCGGCCTTCCGAGGTGGCGGGCCGGAAGCGAAGCACGAAATCCCTTACCACCAGCGTAGCGCTGGAATTGTAGCAGGCGCTCATGGAGGACATCAGGATAGCAATCAGGCCTGCCAGTACCAGGCCGCGCAGTCCCACGGGCAACAGGCCCTGCACCATTCGAGGATAAGCCCCGTCATAACGAGGCAGCGCCGGATAAAGCACCCGGGCAATCAAACCCGGAAGGACCAGAATGAACGGCACCATGAGCTTCAGGAAACCCGCGAAAATCGCGCCCCGCTGACCATCCTGAGCAGTGCGCGCGCCCAGGACGCGTTGCACGTTGGTCTGGTCCATGCACCAATAGAACATTCCCGCCAGCAGATTGGCGATAAGGAAACCGGTGATGGGGAAGTCGTTATTGAGAGGCTTGACCATTTGTATCGCCGCATGGGGCACGTGGCTGACCAAGCCTGACCACCCGCCCACCGCTTTCAGCCCAAGGATCGTCAGCAGAGCGCTGCTAATAATGAGCCAGGTCCCTTGCACCATGTCTGCGTAGACCACCGCGCGCAACCCGCCTTTCATCGTGTAAAGGGCCGTAAAGGCTGACATGATCACCATCACCAGGGTCTGGGGCCATCCGAATAGAACCGCGAACAAGAGAGAGCCTGCCCAAAGGTCGATGGCGTTCTTGGTGAGTACGTTGATGACCAGCAGGTTGACGGAAAGGAAAGCGCGCAGGCTCCAGCCAAATCGTTTTTCAAGAAACTCCGGGATCGTGTAGATCTTCTCGCGGAGATAGAGGGGCGTGAACATCATGGCCAGGATAATGAGGTCCCAAGCGCCTACCCATTCGTACCCTCCCGCGACCAGGCCGATGCGATAACCGTCGCCGGCCAGCCCCAACACATGTTCGGCGGAGATATTCGAGGCAAAAAGAGACATGCCAATGAAGGGCCAGCGGAGGTCGCGGCCGGCGAGAAAATATTCGCTGCCCGAGCTGCTCTTTCGCGCCGCCCGCGTTACCGCGTAAATCACGAGTGCCAGGCTGGCGAAGATCGTAATGGCGTCAAGGTAGGAAAGCACGCTGGTTCACTCCCCGCACAGGTGCCGGCAGCGCCGCTGGCGCGCCAGCCTGCAAATTTGTTCTACTCCCCGACCCCAAGATGAAGCAGGCGAAATCGTCAGTTCGGACTTGCCCTGGCAGCGATCATGCCACAACCGCAGCTAACCTCGCAAATGGAGTTCAGTTACGGGGTCTCTTGAAGGTTGAAACTGGAATTTGAAGCTGCCGCCTTCCTGTGATGTGCACGCCATCAACGGGACGGAGAGGTAGCGCAGAGTCCCTGGGGTTGGGACTCTGCGGGTTTTCTTTGGATGTCATATACGAGCGGGAACGTTAACCACAATGAAATCATTTAACACAAAAAAAGCCGCAGAGTTTGAAAAGCGCAAACTCTGCGCTACCTGCTGCTCTCTCACTTTTTCATCTTCCTTTGTAGCAGATCCAGAAGCGGCCCGTCGAGCTGATGGCCGTGCCAATCCTGGTATTTAGTTCCCGGCCGTTCAGTGTCGAGGATGCCGAATGGTCCTCGGAAGTTCCAGAGCGCCCACCCACTTCCCAGCTCGCCGATCACGTCGAGCGAGTCCTCGTACCAAGCCAGCACGACTTGCGGAGGGGTGTGCTTATAGCAGCCCATTTCGCCGAAATGGAGAGGAACGCCTTGTTGCTGCAGGGCTCGCCAGGGACGGACGTAGTTCTCGATCGACTCCCTGCTGGCTATCACCTTGCCTTGGCTGTCTTTGAGGGGCCAGGTTGGGGGTTCGTCGGCCTTCAACCATTGGCGAGCCCATTCACACTGGTAGTGACTTACTGCCGGAGGATAGTAGTCGTGGGGGCTTTGCAGCACGTCAGTGCCGATAAGTTCCGGGACGGGAGTGACTCCACCTCCAAAGCCGTCGCTAACGATGAGCCGCTGCGGATCAATGCCACGGATCCCAGCGATTGCCGCGCGAGCCACCCGGGCATATTCCTTGGCGCCGCGTGCCGCGATTTCCCTTTGCATGGCTTCGCCTGGTTGGTTCTTCAGACTCTCCGCCAATTCGGCCCGTTCATTGGGTGTTAGGTGCGGGATGGGCTCGTTCACCAGGTTGAAGCTGACACGCTCATTCGAAATGCCCTTGTAGCGTCGCGCAAAAAAAGTCCACTGATGAATGAAGGCGTCGAGAGTATGGCGGTCATCGTAGAAGCTGGTTTTCTCAGGGGTCACATGAATGCCCGTGGCGACGGGGTCCATGCCATCAAGGATGCAGAAGCCGGGGGCTCGGTGGAGGCTGATGTTGACGTGTACTCCATGCTTTTCACCCAGCCGCACGGCGCGGTCGATGGGTTCGGTCTTCCGTTCATCAATCTTCATCGGATCGTTCGGATCGGTCCAGAAGCGGTAGTCCATAGGCAGACGAACGAAGTTGAATCCCCAATCGCTCATCCAGCGGAAATCGTCTTCCCGAAAGAGCCCGTCGTTCTTGTAAGGAAAGTATTTCATCCAGTCGGAGTCCGTCGAGAAGCACTCCAACAGGTTGAAGCCATACCAGCGGGGATTCGGGCCGTTCCACTTCGCGGCCGACGTTCCGGTGGCGGGTCGCTGCTCCAGGGCACTGCTCCCTTTGACGAGCTGCGACAGTCCCGCCGCGCCGGTCTCAGCAGCCAGTGATTTCAAGACACTGCGGCGGCTGGGCCCTCGGCGACGTTGCTCCACCCGGCTCGAGGCGCCAGCTACTTGGGAAGAATCGAATGTTCCAAATCGCATCATTGCCTCCGGCCTGAATCAATCAACGGATCGGCGAAGCAGCAAGGATACGCCTGTTTGACTGTGAAAGGAGGGATGTCGCACACGTCAGCTTCAAGTCAGGCGCCTAGGAGTTCGTTCAGGCCTTCCACCACCTGATTCATTTCTTCAGGCGTTGCTCTGCTGATTCGAGAGCCGATCCGTTCCACGGCGAGTGTGCGGATTTGGCTGATTTTAACCCAGGATTTCTTGGGAAGTTCTTTAGAGCAGAGTTCGAGGGTCAAGGGGAAACCAGCCCGTTGGGGTTGACTCGTCAGCGCGAAGGCAATGACCGTTCCCGACCGTTCATTGAAGAGGTCGTGGCTGATAATGAGCACCGGCCGTTTTCCTGCTTGCTCGCTGCCGCGCACCGGATTCAAGTCGGCCCACCGGATGTCACCCCTCAATATTCTGGCCATTCCGGGATATCCTGTGACAGCCCTTCTTCGGCAAGGGCTTTCTCATATGTGGGGTCAAGCTTCGCGCATTCCCGTGCCAGTCTCCTACGATCAAGGCGCGCGAGCTTTTCGTCGACGGCCTCTTGGATCGCTTGGCTCCGGCTCGCAAATAAAGATCGTCTGACCAATTCGTCCACGCGGCCCAAGGAGGCCTGGTCAAGCGTGATGGCTACTTTAGTCTTGGGCATAGGTCGCACCCTCGGTATGATTATTCGTCATACCCTGCCTTTCGTCAATCGATCGCCCCACCACCTCTCGCCAAGCATCAGGTGTACGCGCACCCAATCTTCATTCAGAAGGAAATTACAACGGTGGTTTGGCAAGGGTAGCATCCACAGGCTCGTACATGACAGCGGAGGGGTTGCGGGTCTGCTCGTAGCCGGCGATTCGGTCCGCATAACGAAGGGTCAAGCCGATGTCGTCCAACCCTTTCAGCAGGCACTCGCGGCGGAAGGGGTCGATTTCAAAGGACAGGCTAAGCCCGTGGTCATCCGTAATGGTCTGGTTTTCGAGGTCGACGGTTAGCCGGTATCCCGTATTCTTCTCCGTCCGCTGAAAGAGTTCTTCCACCTCGGCATCGGGCAGCTTGACCAACAGCACGCCGTTCTTGAAGCAGTTGTTATAGAAAATGTCGGCAAAGCTCGGCGCGATTACGGCGCGAAAGCCGTAATCGAGAATCGCCCAAGGAACGTGCTCGCGGCTGGAACCGCAGCCGAAGTTGGCGCGCGCCAGCAGAATCGTTCCGCCCTGGTAACGGGGAAGGTTCAGCACAAAATCCGGGTTCGGCTTTTCACCATCCAAGTAGCGCCAGTCGTAGAAGAGCACGCGGCCGTATCCTTCCCGCGTCGTCCATTTCAGAAACTGCTTGGGCACCATCTGGTCCGTGTCAACGTTAACGCGATCTAGCGGAACGACCAATCCTGTGTGATTAGTAAAAGGTTGCATAGCTTTGTCCGCGACCCGAATTCCTCCGATAGCTTTTACCCTTTAGACTTTACCCTTCAACCTTATTCCGCCCGACCCGTGCTCCAGGTCCGAACATCCACAAAGTGTCCTTCGATGGCGGCGGCTGCGGCCATCACGGGGCTCACCAGATGCGTCCGGCCGCCCTTGCCCTGGCGTCCTTCGAAGTTTCGGTTCGAGGTGCTGGCGCTCCGCTGGCCGCTGGGGAGGATGTCAGGATTCATCCCGAGGCACATGCTGCATCCCGCATCGCGCCAGTCGAACCCTGCGTCGCGGAATACCTTATCCAAGCCTTCCTTCTCCGCCTGCACCTTGATGCGCATTGAGCCCGGAACAACCAACGCACTTTTGAGGCTCTTCGAAACCTTCCTGCCCGCCGCAACCCGGGCCGCCTCGCGCAAATCCTCGATGCGGGAGTTAGTGCAGGAGCCGATAAACACGTAATCCAATGGGATGTCTACGATGCGAGTGCCCGGCTCAAGGCCCATATAGGCGAGAGCGCGCTCGGCAGCTTCTCGGTCCACGGGGTCTCGAAAGCTGCCTGGCTCAGGCACTTTACCTGTAACGTCCGTGACCATGCCGGGGTTTGTACCCCAGGTGACCTGCGGCGCGATCGTCGCCGCGTCCAGTTCGAGCACGTCGTCGAAAGTCGCGCCGGGGTCGGTGGCCAGAGATTTCCAATAATCGACAGCAACCTGAAAATCGCGGCCGCGCGGAACGAAGGGACGCCCCTCGAGGTACGCGAACGTGTTGTCATCGGGCGCAACCATGCCCGTGCGCGCGCCGCCCTCGATAGTCATGTTGCAGACGGTCATCCGGCCTTCCATGGAAAGGGCGCGGATAGCCTCGCCGGCGTATTCGATCGCATGACCGGTTCCTCCGGCGATTCCCATCTTGCCGATAACGGCGAGAATGATGTCCTTGGCGGTCACGCCCGGGGCGAGGGTTCCATTCACCCGCACCAGCATGGTCTTGGACTTGAATTGTGAGAGGCATTGGGTGGCCAGGACATGCTCAATTTCGCTGGTGCCGATTCCAAAGGCCAGGGCCCCGAAAGCCCCGTGAGTCGCCGTGTGGCTGTCGCCGCAAACAATAGTCTGGCCAGGTTGCGTGATGCCAAGTTCGGGCCCGATAACATGCACGATGCCTTGATTGGGGTTCTGCATGTCGAAAAGCATGATCCCCGTCTCGCGGCAGTTGCGCTCCAGGGCATCGAACTGCGCCGCCGCCACGGTGTCCACCAACGGGAGGTTCCGGTCCTTGGTCGGCACGGAGTGATCCATCACCGCAAAGGTAAGGTCCGGCCGGCGCACTTTGCGTTGCGTCGCCCTCAGGCCCGCAAATGCTTGCGGGGACGTCACTTCGTGGACGAGATGGCGGTCGATATAAAGGAGCGCGGGTTTCCCCGGCTCTTCCGCCACCAGGTGGGTTTCCCAGATCTTGTCGTACATTGTGCGTGCAGGCATAGTCCTCACCAGCGTTATATACAGCGCGATCGCCCTGAACGAGAGATTATACGCGAACAATTGACGTCGATCAAATCAGGGCTGAGGTACAATCGGTGCGATGAGATCCACCTCCTGCGACTCCAATCATAGGTCGGTCGTTCGTGCGGACCGCACTTTCGGCCGAAGGGATTTCCTGAAAAAAGCCACCATCCTTTGCGCAGCTTATGGGAGCCTGGCGTCCCGCGCGGCAACCGGCAGCTCGTATGCTCAGCAAAAGAAGAGAGCGATGGTTAAATGGCAACAACATACGGTGGCCAAAATTCCGAGCGGCTACCAGGTGGCGGTTGCCGATGTTAACGGCGATGGCCGTCCTGACATCCTGGCATTAAGCTCGGAAGAAAGCATCGTGGAATGGTACGAGAATCCTGCCTGGAAACCTCGGCCCATCACCACCGTGACCCGTCACAATATCAGTCTGGCGCCGCTGTTTCATAGGAATTATCCGGAACGCGGTTTGGCGCTCGCGAGCGACTTTGCGCTGAATGACAGCACCTCTGGGGGAAGCGTCTGGTGGGGGAAACCCGGCGAGTCGTTGGACTCGGAATGGGCGTTACACTTGCTTGGCCGCATCCCTACCTCCCACCGATTGCGTTGGGCAGATCTGGACGGCAGCGGCCGCCTCGGGTTGGTAGATGTTCCGTTGCTGGGGTATGGCGCCAAGGAACCGGGCTACGACGTCCCTGCGCCGCTCACCTGGTTCGAGACTCCCGAACCGCTCCTGCGCGGGCACGTCTCCGCCACAGACACCGGCCAACGCGAGTGGATTCCCCACCTCATTGACGACTCGCTAACCGTTGTCCATGGCGTCCAGATCACAGACTGGGACAACGACGGGCGCGACGAAATCCTGACGGCCAGTTTCGAGGGCGTCCACCTCTTCCACTCCGCGGGAGTGGCTCCTGAGCTTCATTGGACAAAAACTCACCTCGCGGCGGGCGATCAGCTTTCGAATCCACGCCGGGGGTCGAGCGAAATCGGTGTGGGCCGACTGGACGGCCGCCGTTTCCTGGCTACCATCGAGCCTTGGCATGGCGAGCATGTAGTGGTTTATACCGCAGAAAAGGCGGGCGAATTATGGAGCCGCCACGTGATTGACGACAGCATCCACGACGGCCATGCACTCGTCTGTGCCGACCTTGATGGCGACGGCAATGATGAAATCGTGGCAGGATTTCGTGGCCCGGGAACAAGCCTGTATGTGTACTACGCTCTGGACTCTTCCGGGCTCAAATGGGAGCGCCAAACCGTGGATACGGAGATGGCGGCTTCCGGCGTCGTAACGGCCGACATCAATGGCGACGGCCGCGCCGATCTAGTGGCCATCGGCGCCTCCACGGCCAACGTGAAATGGTATGAGAACCTCGGCGCCAACGCTTAACGGGATGCATGAGGTCGCGGCCATCTCAATTGTTCGCCAACCACGACGGTCTCTGGGCTGCGATCTGACGTAAACCCCCGACGGACGGAACAGAGAGCGCGACGAAGACTGGAGGTCGCACCGCCAAAAGCTGGTTTATCGGTGTGTGCGAATTCTCAGAGGCAACATTCCCGCGAGCCGCGGGCTCGGCCTGCCGTTGAAGCGCGCACTCATCGTCGTCGACGGAGATTCGTTTCAGCCCGCCATCCCCTGTGAGGGGCACTTCCGGACGCGAAAACAAGATTGCAAACGAGATCACGCCGATAATCACCAGGAATTCAACCAGAAAGAAGGCAAGCAATAATACGTAGAGCATTTGATCCTCGATTCGCAACGCGATGTCGACTCTCACCCATTGAAGCGACCGGACGCACTGCCGCAATCTCGCGCCCGGGTACTTTTGGGGCGGGGAAGGGCTGTTACAGTCGCTTTTATTCAAGAGCCGACGCCGATTACGCGCCGCACATCTCATTCATCGGCACATTGGAAAGTAAGATGAGGAAAAACTAAGAAAATCCGCCGCTTCGACGCGCGAGGGCCTCGCTTAGGGTTGGCGTTTTGGTGGGTGGCATCGCATGGTGAGGACCGTGCCCTCCTGAAACTTGTATTCGACCTCGTCCATGAGCCGCTGGATCAGATACACTCCGCGTCCGCATTCGCGGTAGAGGTTCTCCCCCGTAGTAGGATCTGGCAGTTTGGCCGGCTCAAATCCGGAACCGGAATCTTCGACCGTAATGGTCAGCTCTCCGCCGGCCTCGATTGCCACTGACATGCGCACATACTTTGCAGGGTCGCGGTGATTACCATGAATGATAGCGTTCATGAGCGCTTCATGAAGGGCGAGCCGGACATCTCCCACATCTTGACAGCAGCCGCTTTCTTCTACGAGGTCAATTGCCCTGCCCACGGCGCCGTCGATGTATTCAATTTCCGAGGGGATCAGTTCTACGTGGTTGAATACTGCGGAATCGGGTGATCGGGTGATCGGATGATCGGGTGAACAATCTCTTTCTGCGATTGCCGCGCCGATTCGTCTTCCCGCTCTTCCCAGTTGGTGTGATCGCCCCGTCATCCGATCCCCCGCTCGCCTCACTCGAACGCCGAAGACCCCTTGTACTGATGCCGACAACCTGGCCCCAGACACTTGCTCTCCCAATTATTCTATCGGCCGATCATGAGATTCCTTAAGGCTGCGGGCGCTCTTATCCTTCTCACCCTCCAGCCAGGCAACGTCGGCTTGCGTGTCCGCAAAGCGGCGCAGGCCAGTTTCCTTGATTGCGGAATCGGGTACCTTATTAAGCGGCGTGTAGCGGGGATGGTGAGATTCCTTGTAGGGATCATTCCGCGCCGCATTGTAACAACAGATCATGGACCAGCGCGGGTTGTCGGAGTGGTTCTGATCCGAGCGGTGCAGCAGGTTGCAGTGAAAGAAGAGGGTATCACCCGGCTCCATCTCAACGTAGACCAGTTCCAGTCTCTTCAGTACCTCGCGAACCCGATCCTGGTCGGCGCCCGCTTGTTCCCCAGTCAGAACGTGATCGATGCGGCCCAGTTGATGCGAGCCACGAATGACTTGCAGGCAGCCGTTTTCCCGCGTGGCCGGATCCACGGCGATGAAAGCGCTCGTGAGCAGGGGGGCCAGAACGCCGTTCTGGTACCAGTAGCCGTAGTCCTGGTGCCACGTCCAGGCGCCGCCCACTTTGGCATCTTTCATGATCATCTTGGAATGGTAGTGGTACACCTCGCCGCCCAGGAGTCTTTCCGCGGAATCGACGACGGACCGGCAGCGCGCAAACATGCCATATAGCGTATCGCCGGGATGGTTCCAGAGAGAAAGGCGAACTCGCCCGCCTTCCCCGTCTCCTCGACCGAAGGAATGCTGGTCGAGTTCCCGGTCTTGCCTGGCGGCGCGCCGCAATAGGCTCGTCTCCTCGTCGTCAAACATCTTCCTGGCCAGCACAAAGCCGTCGCTTTCGTACTCCCGCAATTGTTCACTGTTGAGGGCACCCTTCGCCATCGCAAACCTCCCTGAGCAAGTGCTGCCGATAACCTGAGCTTGAAAGCCCCTATGGTTTAAGTATATACCTTATGACCTGAGTTTGCGTGTGGTGTGCGGCGTATATTGGTAGCGCGGACCTGCGGTTTGGAGGTCCGCGGTTCCTGGTTCGGCAGGCGAACAAGCCGCGGACCTCAAAACCGGGGGTCCGAAGCTACCCGACAGCCTGTTCAGAAATCTGCAGGAGAGGAATATGAAGCAATCGTGTGAGCTTGAGAAGCAGGCAACATATCAGGTGGCGGCCTTGATGGCAGGGGCGGCGAGGACCGCTCCCAAGACGCGCGGCATTGACAATATTCAAGTCGTGGCCATCGACGACGAAAGCACCAGGCAGGCCCTGGTCAACAAGATGAAAGAGATTGCGAGATCGGAAAACCGTCCGGGTTTTGAACGCGATGCCAATAACGTGGCGGCGTCGCTGGCCATCGTGGTGATCGGCGTGCGGTCCAATCCGGCGGAACTGAATTGCGGCTTTTGCGGAAACCCAACCTGCGAGGAACTGAGAGCCAAGGACGGGATCTGCAGCTTCAACTCCATCGATCTGGGGATCGCCGCTTGTTCGGCGGCGGCCGTCGCCTCCAACCTGCGCGTGGATACGCGAATCATGTACTCCGTCGGAAGATCGTGCCTCGATATGAAACTGTTCACTGAGGACGTCAAAGTAGCTCTCGGAATTCCCCTGAGCGTTACCGGCAAGAGCCCGTTCTTCGACCGAAAGTAGGGGCGGTCCTCGTGGCCGCCTGCGGCAATCCATTACGGTTGTCAATCCAACGGAGTCCCGACGACCCATCGACCTAAACCAAAATCCGAAGTTGAATTTGGAGTTCCCGGTTTTCGGAAGTAACCCCTCACCCGGCCCGCTCCGGCTGATGACTACGCCGGCAGCGGACCACCCTCTCCCCCTTGGGAGAGGGCTGAGAACCAATATCGCGGACGGCCCTCTCCCTTGGGGAGAGGGTGGCGCGAGTAGCGAGCCGAGTGAAAGGTTTCTTCCCACAGAGCCTCGCAACTTCGGAATTCGGGGTTAACTCGTGGCCTCCCGCGGGTAACCATAAGGGTTGCCCCTACACCTTCCAAATTGCCTCCCATGAGGTCGCGTCCGGGGCCACGAGCACAGTGTTACCTTCCACCTGTGATTGGGCGCCTTGGATTTCGGCGAAGTTGAAACGCGAAGCGATGCTTGCCGGCAAGTGTACAATGGCCGGTTGCGGACCGGGGTGGCGCCGGAACTTCAAGCGCCAGCCCTGGCGCCGGTCCAGGGGTTCGAGGCTGAGGTCGAGGCGGCCGAAGCGGGTAGGAGACTGGACGAGGCTCAGGGTCTCGCCGTCAGCCAATTCCGAATCTCCAATCCCCGCCAACAAGCCCAGCGTCGAGCCGTCTTCGAGCGCCAGCATGTGCCGCAAATACAAAATGCATTCAGCGCTCGCCCAGTTGTGAGGCATGTCACCGACGTAATCCGCCGTCAGGCTGCCCCTGATGGGCTGTTCCTCCCGCCAGCAGTAGAGCGGCGTGGCGTGGTTCAGGAAGCCGCTGAAGGTCAACCCGGCCCAATCGCGCATTCCGGCCCAGAGGTAGACGTGCGCCACAAAGCCGGCGTTGTAATTCCACACACCACCGTGCGGAAGCCAGCCGGTTTCGGCGGGAATATCTTCTTGCGCGCAGGCTTGCATCAACTGGATGTGTCCCTTTACGATCGGGTCTTCCTTCTCGAACACCAATCCGGGATAAATCGCATGTGAAAGCGCCCATTGTGCCGTTTGGGGTCTGGGCCGATCCCACTCATTCTCAGCAGCCCACTGCGCATCGCCCTTCAAAAGCATGGGAAGGTAGTCGAACTCCTCGGGATGGCGGCGCATCTCATGGCGAGCCGCGGCGAAGAACGCGTCCCGCAGTTCTTTGTAGAACGGCTTGACCTCGCCCAAGTCAGGAAGGCCCAGCCGGTCTCTCGCTTCCGTAATCGCCTTGAGCCCCGCGAGCACCCACAGGGTGTTGGTAAGCTCCGAACGGACGCCGCCCAGGCCGCCGTCAGCAAAGCCGGGGGCCAGGAGTCCGTAGTGGCCGTTCAAGCTTCCGTTGTCCCGGGCGCTGTCGCGGAGGTTCGCGAGGAACTTCGCCGCCCGCGCAACGTTCGGCTGCATCTCACGGAAATACGTCCAGTCCTGGCTGAGCTCAGCCTGGCGCACGAGCGTGAACATGGCGATGCCCGTGTCTTTCCAGTGCTCGCGCCCGCCGCCCGCGAAGACGCCGCCGTCGGCCTCCTGGTCTTTCCAGGTGGCCTCCAGCCCCTGTTGCGCCTCTTTATCATAGCCTAGGTAACGTGCTGCCTCGAGAATGAAGTGCCCGTCCACCACCCAAAGGCCGCGATAAACCGTCGGCCCCACCTGAAACGTGATCTTTCCCGCTCGCTCCTCGCGAGCCTGCTGAAGATTGCGCGCGCAGGCGGCGAGGAACTCCCCGTGCCGCCCCGGCAACTGCCACTTGACCGCTCCTTCCGACGGCGCCCAACTCTGCCAATAGTCACGCGCCTCAGCCAGAAGTTTAGCCGGCGTCTCGAGACCCTCTTTTAATTTGTCGATCCCCTGACCCTCCTGGGGGAATCGAAAGAAACAGCGGCAAGGCCTGCCCTCCGCAGCGGTCACCGTTTTGAGCAGATACGACCGAAAGACTGCGCCATCTTCGTGGACTGAGAGCGGCGAATCTGCCAAAAGGAACGGCGGCCCCGCCTCGCTCGCGAGGCAGAGAAGGGTCAACCCCGCAGATTGTTCGAGCTTGATCTCCCGTTTCGTCCTGACCACCACCACCGGAACCGCCCTTTCGCTGTGTGCGGAGCGCGGCTCGACTTTGAGGATCACGTTGTCGACGCGGCCTTCCCCGGGGCGCCGGGAGGCAAAAGTAGTGAGTTCGAGGTACGCTTCGGGGCGGTCAATCCTGGTGTGGATGATCGGAACGCCCGGCGCTTCGAGGCGCTGACTTCGCACTTCGTTTGCTTCCATGCCGAGCAGGGAAAACTCCACGATTTCCGGAAAGTAAGCGATGCCTGCACTCTGCCCGGGGTGGCCGCAACGAAGCTCTCCGTGCTCGCCGATCAGGCTCTTCGAGTGGTCATCAGGAAAACAATAGGCCGTTTGCCAGGAAAGGGGCGAGTAGCGGAAGTCGATGGCAGGCGCTGCGGCCTCGGCCCCATCGATTCCTGGGTTTTTCTCAGTATCGGTCCCACCCTCGGGCTCGATTTCAGCAACGCTCGCTGCCCCGATTAAACCCGATGCGTGGCCTGCGACTCCGGCCGTCCCCAACCCTAAGCTGAGGTTCCGTAGAAACTTGCGCCTGCTTGATCCGCTCACGTTTTCTTCTCCCGGTTGTGCACGGTCTCGACAGATTAGCGTGCGTGCAAACCGCGGCGGATTATATCCCACTTCAAGGTTTTCATACCAACCCAGACTGCCGGATGGCGCAGACATCTGGGGTTTGATGTCTGCGAGGGCCGCGCCAGCGGACCGTGGTTGTGCAACGGTCACAGTTCCCGTCATCCTCGCTTCGCGAAATCGCAGACCTCGCACGGCGGAGGTCTGCGCCACCCCGCCGCCCTCCACATGGAACCGGTCCAGCGGAATTCGCATCTTAACGAATAGTGCGGGAGAATCAAAATCAAGGGAGGGCGAATGCGGATCGGGATATTGGGTGCGGGAAATGTTGGGGCCGCGCTGGGCCGGGTATGGACGAGCGAGGGCCACGATGTGCTGTTCGGCGTACCTGATGCGAAAAACGAAAGGACTCGTAAGGCATTAGCTGCCCTGGGCAGCGCGGGGCTCGCCGGCACGAACGCGGAGGCAGGGGCGTTTGGCGAGGTCCTCGCCCTGGCCGTGCCATGGCCCATAGGCCGGCAGGCCATCGAGTCGAGCGGGAATCTTGCCGGGAAGGTATTGATCGACTGTACGAATCCACTTGCTTCCGACCTGAAGGGACTTACGGTGGGGCTTAATACCTCGGCGGCCGAGCAGGTTGCGGCCTGGGCTCCCGGCGCGCGAGTGGTGAAAGCCTTCAACACGATTGGCGCCGGGAACTTCGGCCGGGCGGAATTCTCCGGCCAAACTGCCGATGGCTTCTATTGCGGAGATGACGCCGGCGCAAAAGCGGTCGTCAAAAACCTGGATAAGGATGCCGGGCTTAACCCTGTGGATGTCGGACCCTTACGAAATGCCCGTTGGCTTGAAGCGATCGCCATGCTCTGGATCGATCTCGCGGTCAACCAGGGATGGGGTGGCGATCACGCGTTCAAATTGCTGCGGCGGTCATGATAAGGCTGTCGGACTAGCCCGGATCTCCCGACACGGCTCGGGAAGGGCGGAGCTGAAGCGCTGTTTTCCCCTGGAGCTTCTGCATTTCTCCGGCCTGAACGCACCCTAGGCCCGGAGGCCCGACAGAGAGTAGCCCACGGCGTTAGCCGTGGGGACAGAGGCCAATTTCCCGTATCCCCCAGCCCCGGAGGGGCGGCAGAGGCTCTGGGGTCGCGTCTGTCGCCCCATCCGGGGCTACGGATATTGAGGCCGTGTCCCGTCCCACGGCTAACGCCGTGGGCTACTCTCTGCCGCCGCTCCGCGGCTCTCAACGTTTTCACACATTAGGCTAACGCCCATTCTGGTGACGCCCCGCCGCTCAAACGTATCGCTGCTCACGTCCCTGCACCAAGCCCCGCATGGCGTCCCGCCAATCATTCCCCAGAATGCGACACGGGTTTTCAGTGTCTCTTCAGGTTCGCGGCGTTATTATAGAGGCGTGCAGCTCTGCCACTCCTGATTATGCGCGTGCTCATTGTTGAAGACGAGAGAGCGATGGCGGAACTCCTCAAGAAAGGGCTCGAGGAGGAAAACCATCGTGCGGCTTTAGCATTTGACGGCGTGGAGGGATTGGAGCTGGCCAGAACCTACGAATTTGACGCCATCGTGCTCGACCTCATGCTGCCTCGGGTGGACGGCTTTGAGGTGGCGCGGCGCCTTCGTTATGCCGGGAACGAGACCCCCATCCTGATCTTGACCGCTCGTGACGCCGTGCCGGACATCGTCAAGGGCCTGGACCTCGGTGCGGACGACTACTTGACGAAGCCATTTTCATTCGAGGAATTCCTGGCGCGCCTGCGCACCGTGGCACGGCGCGGTTCGGCTCCCCGGCCCACCTGCTTGCGAGTGGCAGACCTGACGCTCGATCCTGCCTCGCGCCAAGCCCTGCGCGGGCGACGCGAAATCCGGCTGTCCCCCACCGAGTACCGGCTGCTCGAATTGCTAATGAGGCGGGCAGGCCGGGTGGTGGCGCGCACCGCGATTGTGGAAGCGGTCTGGGGCCTCGAGAACGACGTGAAGGAAAATACCCTGGACGCCTTTGTCCGGCTGCTGCGGAGCAAGGTGGACAAGGGCTTCAGCCCTAAGCTGATTCAGACCGTGCGTGGCATTGGCTATTGCTTGCGAGCAGATGCAAAGCTATGACCAGTGCTTGGCCGAATTAGTTGGCGAAGTTCTTTGTGGAAAGGGGAAGGGCGGGGCTTTAGAGTCTGTGGGATAACCTCATTCAGGGTGTCATTCCGAGCGAAGCGAGGAATCTCGCTCTGAGGGTTTTCAAGGCAGTGCGAGATTCCTCGTCGCCGGCGGCTCCTCGGAATGACACGCAAACCTGGGTTTTCACACAGACTCTTTAGCCCCGCCCTTCCATGGGTCATCTGGAATTGCGCTCATTAGACCAACTAGGGATTTCCCTCCCTCTTCGCATTCGCATTACGGCCTGGTACTTCGCCGTTCTGGCGACAGGGTTTTGCGTGTTCGGGCTGGTCGCGTATTACGCGATGCGCGGCAGCATTCTCGAAACCGTCGATGAGAGCTTACTGGATCAGGTTCAGGGGATTCGTGAGCTGATCGAGCGGGAATCCGGAAGCGGTAATCTGGCGCGCGACCTCGAACGCGACGAAGAAATACTGGCCGGAAGCGATCTACTGCAGGTTTCAGATCCTGCCGGCAACTGGATCTATCGCTCCAAGACCATGGCCCGTTTCGGACCGGCGACGGCGCCGATTCCCAGGGCTTCAGTCACGACCGAGCAGCCGGACGGCGTGCCCTTGCGAGTGCGAACCACCCCAGTCGCGGCGGGGGCCAAGATTTATGTAGTACAACTCGCCTACCCGCTGGACGATTTCAACGAGGCGCTGAACCGTTTCCGGCGGGTTCTGTTTCTCTCTTCTCCGCTTCTCCTTTTGCTCGCCTCGGCGGGCGGCTACTGGCTGAGCCGGCGAGCTCTGGGGCCGGTCGATCAGATCACGCGAGAGGCGCGCAGCATCAGCGCGCAAAACCTCTCCAACCGGTTGGCTGTGCCGCGCACGGGAGATGAGCTCGAACGCCTGTCCGAAACACTGAACGGCATGCTCGAGCGGCTCGAAAAGGCTTTCCGGCGAATAACGCAGTTCACCGCCGACGCTTCTCACGAACTGCGCACTCCTGTGGCGCTCATGCGCACCCGGGCCGAAATCATCCTGCGCAGGTCCCGCTCGGAAGAGGAATATCGCGAGACACTGCGGCAAATCCTCGAGGACCTTCAGCGAACCTCCGAACTCCTTGAAAACCTTATGCTTCTTGCCCGCGCAGACTCGGGCGCTCAAGCCTTGGAGCGCACCCGCATCAACATGGCCGAAAGCATCCAGGAGGCCTGCCTGGAAGGCCGGGCATTGGCGGAAACAAAACAGATCAGCCTGCAGACGGAGTTGCCGGAAGTTCCCGTCTGGATTAATGGCCACGCCAACTCGCTGCTAAGGCTGTTCCTGATTCTGCTCGACAACGCCGTGAAATACACAGCGCCCCAGGGCCGTATTACGGTCTCCTTGTACTCGAATAACGGGTCTGCCGTCGCCGAGGTGCGAGACAGCGGCATCGGTATCGCTGCGCAGGACCTCCCCCACATTTTCGAACGCTTCTTCCGCGCCGACCCGGCACGCTCGCGCCAGACCGGGGGCGCGGGCCTGGGACTGGCCATCGGGAAGTGGATCGCCGAAGCGCACGGGGGGACGATCGCCGCCCAAAGCAAGCCGGGCGAGGGTTCCGTGTTTCAGGTGAAAATCCCGGTGGCGGGGGACGGCAGTAGGCAGTAGGCAGTGGGCACTGGGCTGGCGGGGAACATGAAAATGACTCCCCTCCTTGGCTAAGGAGGGGGCGGGGGTGATTGGTTCCGCAGTGACGCCAGCACCCACCACCCCTGCCCCTCCTCCCGCTGAGGAGGGGAGTCGCGCATGGCCATTCCACTGCTTCCAGGGAGTAGGCCAACCCTCTCGTCGCTCGCCTTCAGATTCCTTGCCACCTCGCAAAGGCAGTTTTCCAGCATGGAACGGCTCACATCATTTAGTAGTCTAGCCAGTCTATAAATGGCTCCAAGATTAGTATCAACTAGACTGGCCAGACTATTTATGTTCTTGACATTTTGTTCGTATTCCGCCACAATACCCTCATCCCCAACCCGACAACTCTTTTGGGATTAGGCCAATTCCACAGGAATGGGTGGGCGATGTTTGGATGTTGGAGGATGAATGACAAAACTTTTGATTGGATGCGCGGTGACTGGGTTACTTGCCCTGTCGGCCATGACTGAGGCGAGGTGGTCCGTTTCGAGTCCACCACCTCGCCTGTCGGTTGTACCCAAGGAACAACCTCAGACAGGAGAGGCAAGCTGGTATGGCGAGGAATTCGAGGGAAATACCACAGCAAACGGAGAAGTATATGATTCAAATGGGCTTACTGCAGCACACCCCACTCTGCCCTTCGGAACTACCGTGAGAGTGACCAACCTCAGCAACCGTAGGCACATCTTGCTTAGAATCAACGACCGGGGGCCCTACATTGGGAGGCGTTTGATTGACGTTTCGAAGCGTGCGGCAAAGCGCTTGGGATTTGTCGAAACCGGCACGACGCCTGTCCGAGTGGAAGTTGTAGCCCACCCCTCCTCGTAGCCCGGCAGCGCTCTGGAACCGGTAGTGCAACTTGCGTTTCTGGGTGCGGGGCTCTTCCAAGAGGTACGAAAAGTCCGAGACCTTCAAGAACTGGTCCTAGGCGGTCTGGATTCACATTTTCGCGCTTGACATTTCATTTTGAGCTCTCTAGAGTGGCAGTGCCTAGAGTCGCAACCTAAGTTAAAGAATGCAATTCAAGTGAGTTCGGCCAATACGGGCAGCGTACTGCACGGAAGGGGTGCATGAAAAGGCTCATCATTGGCTGTGCTGTGGCAGGGCTCATTGCGCTGTCGCCGAAGTCCGAGGCACGGTTCTCGGGTTCGCTCAGCCTGCCTCGCTTGAGCATCGTGCCAAGCAATGAACACGAAACCGGCGTCGCAAGCTGGTACGGTGAAGAATTCCAAGGCGACACGACGGCGAGCGGAGAGGTTTACGACCTGAACGGACTTACTGCGGCGCACCACACCCTTCCTTTTGGAACCACTATCCGAGTTACCAACCTTAGAAACCATAAGAACATACTGCTGCGAGTAAACGACCGCGGGCCGCGTCTGGGAAAGCGCCTGCTCGACGTTTCTTGGGCAGCCGCCAAGCATCTGGGATTTGACCACTCCGGCACGACGCGGGTCCGGGTGGAAGTCGTGTCCCGCCCGTCCCTCCTTTCCGCCCAACGTTAGAACCTAAGACTCCAATTTTAAGAGATCTTCGACTCCTTTGAAAATCGTAGCGCGGGCATTCCTTCGCTCCGTTCAGGACAGGCTCTGCGCGCGCGCTGGAGCGGGACGCTCCCGCGACTGCGGGCGGGACGCCCGCGCTACGATTACGGGCGCAGAATGACAATAGGTCATGCCTAACTGTTCTGGAACATTTGCCTTGGCATTCGCGTATTTGGCACTAGACACCCGGGGCAGGTCCGGGATTGAGGTAGCGCGATGGCGAATAACAATCATAAGAAACGGCGGCGTTGGATCGCCGTTACAGTTGTTTTGGTGGTTCTCGTTGGGTGCGGCTTTGGCATTTCCGCAGCCTTACGGCCGAGTCGCCAGATTGATTCCTCCAAGCTGGCCACGGTCGAACGGGGTGACCTGGCGCGGTCAGTGGTCGCCACCGGCAAAATCGAGCCGCTGGCACAGGTGGAAGTCAAATCGAAAGCCAGCGGCATCGTGGAGAAGATTTTTGCCGATTATGGCGACCGGGTGAAGCAGGGCCAGGTGCTGGTGGAACTAGACAAAGAGCAGTTGCGCTCCCGGGTGGCTGAAGCTCGCGCCAACCTGCAGGCCGCCGAGGCCTCCGTCGAATCGGCGCAGGCGACTTACGAGCGCAATGTGGTGGATGCACAAGGTCCTGACTTGCCCTTCTTGAAATCCACCGCCGAGCGACAGAGGAAGCTGCAGATTGAAGGACTGGTTTCGACTGCCGTTTCGGAAGACGCTGAGAAGGCGTACCAACTCGCGCTCAACAAGCAGCTGTCAGCCCAGCGCAATGTGGCGGTGAGTCGCGCCGAAGTGGCGCGCGCCAACGCTCAGGTGGCCCAGATGCAAGCCGCTCTCGACAATGCCCAGGAGGACCTGAGCAACTCCACGATTGTCAGCAACATGGATGGGTTGGTGCTTTCCCGGGACGTAGAGGTAGGCGATGCCGTCAGCTCGATCCTGATCCTCGGCTCGCAGGCCACCAGCATCATGACGCTCGGAGACGTAAGCGAGGTTTACGTTAAAGGTAAGGTGGACGAGTCCGACGTCAGCAAAGTCTATCTGGGCCAGCCGGCTCGAATTTCGGTTGAGTCGCTCAAGGACAAGAAATTCATGGGCAAGGTCACGAAAATTTCGCCGCTGGGAGTCGAGAAGGACAACGTCACCACCTTCGAGGTCCGCGTCTCCATCCAGAATCCGACTGGCGAGCTGAAAGCAAACATGAGCGCAAACGCCGAGATTATCCTGGAGGAAAAGCACAAGGTGCTGATGGTGCCCGAGGCGGCGGTGATCTACGACAAGGACCGTCACACGTTCCTCGAGACTCCGGATCCCGGCTCCAAGACCGGCCGTCGCAAACTTTCGTCGAAACTCGGCATTTCCAACGGCGTAAAGACGGAACTGATCGAGGGCTTGGAGGAAGGGCAGCAGGTGATTCTGCAGTGAAAAGAAGGAGTCAGGAGTCAGAAGTCAGGAGTCAGGAGAAAGACTTGGCTGCCAGCTCTCAGCAAGCCGTTTACGGATGGAAGCTCGCTGAAAGCTGATAGCTGACGGCTGAAAGCTGGGTGATTCTGACTCCTGACTCCTGACTTCTGACTCCTGGTTTGACAATGGTTTTCCGCGACCTCATTCTCGACACCCTGCGCACCTTGTGGTCACACAAGCTGCGGACCTTCCTCACCCTGTTTGGCATTGCCTGGGGGATTATTTCCATCACGCTGATGGTGGCTGCCGGGGAAGGCTTGCGCGTGGGCATGCAAAGGCAGCAGGAGACTTTTGCCAAGGACCTGATGATTTTCTTCAATGGCCGGACCAGCATGCAAGCGGGCGGACTGCGAGCGGGCCGCGAAGTGAGCTGGCAGGACGAGGATGCGCCCGCAGTGGCGGCGGAGGCTACCGCCTGCCGGTACGTCTTGCCGGAACTTTCGCGAGGCAGCTTATCCGTGCGCAGCCTCTATAACAATGCTTCGCCGGAGGTTACGGGTTCGCTTCCACCGTTCGCGGAGATTCGCTCGGTCCGCGTTTCAGATGGGAGGTTCTATGGCTGGGGCGACAACGCCCAGGCGCGCCGTGTGGCCTTCCTGGGCAGCAACATCAAGAGGCAGCTTTTTTCGACCCGCGCCGCGGTAGGGGAGACCATCTGGATCAGCAACTTGCCCTATACCGTCATCGGAGTCATGGTCAGCAAAGACCAGAACAGTTGTTATGACGGGTGGGACGTCGATAAAGTCTTTATACCCTTCGGCGCTATGCGGCGCGATTTCCCAAACAAACCACCGCTGCTGCCCACAACTCTCGATCACCTGCTGGTGGCCCCAAGATCGCTCGCCGAGCACGAAACTTGCAAACGGCAGGTGCTGCGCGCGCTGGGGCGGATTCACAACTTCGACCCGCGCGATAAGGAAGCCGCTCCCATCTGGGACACGGTCGAGGAGGCCAAGGGCTTCCAGAAAATCATGGATAGCATGAAGCTCTTCCTCGGTGCCGTGGGGATCGTTACACTGCTGCTGGGCGGGATCGGCGTAATGAACGTCATGCTGGTGGCCGTCCGCGAACGCACGCGTGAAATCGGCGTGCGCAAAGCCGTGGGAGCCAGCGCTCGGTCGATCTTGAGCCAGTTCTTCATCGAGGCCGTGGTTATCGTATTGTTGAGCGGCGGCTTGGGTATGGGCATCGCCTACGGATTCTGCGCGCTCGTCGACCTTCTCCCCATGCCCGCTTTCTTTGCCGGCCTGCTGCCCACCTGGAAATCCGCCGCGCTGTCGTTCACGCTTCTGGGAACCATAGCGATTCTCTCTGCTCTTTATCCCGCGCGTCGCGCCGCGCTGGTGGATCCGATTGAGGCGCTGCGGTATGAGGCTGGCGGGTAGTTGTCAGCTCTCAGCGAGCTTTGTGTAGCGGAAGTTCGTTCAAGGAAGTCAGCCCGTCAGCCGACGGGCGTAAGCGAGTAGCCCACGGCGTGAGCCGTGGGTTAAGCGGACCTCTCCCTCACCCCCGTCCCCTCTCCCGCCAGGCGGGAGAGGGGTGCCGAAGGCGGGGTGAGGGTCGTCCAACCCAGGGCTTACGCCCTGGGCTACTCTATGCCGCCCCTGACGGGGCTCCAAAAACCGGTCGCGCATGGGAAAGGCTTTCTAAGTGATCTTCTCACTCAAGACGCTAGCGCTGAGCCGTCAGTTTTTAGCCGTCAGCAAACCTAGTGCGGATGGCTGAACGCTGAAAGCTGATAGCTGACAGCTTACGCCCGAGGTCCGACATGTTTCGCGAAACCTTCATTCAAGCCTGGTCCGCTCTTCGCCGCCAGCCGCTGCGGAGTTTCCTCACCATGTTGGGGATTATGTGGGGTATTGCCGCCGTGGGTCTCTTGCTCGCCTACGGCAGAGGGCTTCGTTCCGTGGTCGTCGCGTCCTTCGATGCATTCGGCAAGGGAGCGGTGATCTGTTGGCCCCAACAGACCAGCGAGCAGGCGGGAGGCCAGCGGGCGGGCAAGCAAGTGGTGCTTGAGAAAGAGGACCTGGACTTGGTTCGTGAGAACGCCACGTTGGTCAAGACCGCCTGCCTTGAAACCGTGCGGTGGCTTCCCATTTCGTACGGTGACCGCCTGGCCAACACGGCCATTCGTGGCGTCTGTCCCGAATACGGCGAAATGCGCAACGAGGTGCCGAGCGCGGGCCGCTGGATTAGCCCCGAAGATACTCTCGAACGGCGGCGAGTGGTGTTCCTGGGCGCACGCCTCCGGGAAAAGCTTTTCAGCGGACAGCCTGCGGTGGGCGAAACGGTTCGCATCAGCGGCACTCGCTTCACCGTGATTGGAACCATGGAGCGGAAGATTCAGGACAGCAATTACTTCACGAGCGACGACGAATCGGTCTGGATACCTTATTCCAGCGCGGGCGATCTCTGGAACACCCGCTACGCCGCCGTGCTGGTCTTCGAGCCGCGCGCACCGCGGTTTGAAAAGGAGGCCATGAGCCAGGTGCGTGCGGAGATGGCCAAGCGGCAGCGCTTTTCCCCCACGGATGAACGCGCTGTGATCATGTTCGGCCGCGAGCAGTTCCGGCCCGTCATCGATGGCATCACCATTGGCTTCGAGGGCCTCTTCACTTTCGTCGGCGCGCTCACCCTGGGCATCGGCGGCGTGGGACTTATGAACATCATGCTGGTGGCGGTGGAAGAACGCGTGCGGGAAATTGGCTTGCGCCGAGCCTTGGGCGCCCGGCGCTGGCAAATCCAGTTGCAGTTTCTGGCTGAGGCCCTGGTCATCACCGCGATTGGCGGGGTCATCGGAATCGGCCTTGCCTACGCCGCCTCCGCAGCCATCGGAACGCTTCCTCTCTATGGCCCTCTCTACGAAGACACTTCCGGCAAAGGTGATATTCACCTTTACATTTCACTTGGCACCGTCGCGGTGTCCACGGTCATCCTGATCCTGGTAGGGCTCGCGAGCGGCATCACTCCGGCCATCCGCGCCTCGCATCTGAACCCCGTCGAGGCCCTCCGCTACGAATGAAGTAGCACAAGCACTCCTGCCTGTGCCGATGCGTTGGCGCGAGTCACAGGCAAGAGTGCCTGTGCTTTGTGGGATCGGGGCAAACAAGTCGCTGTCGGCGGTACCGGTACAGTTTGATGTAGAGGCGGCTTTACGCCGCCATTTGGCGAGGTAAACTCGCCGCTACAACATCAAACTGTTCGATTGCCGTGTTGGCGCCGCGCTTGACGCTTCCATGTGGCTCAATTAGACTTGCAAAAGGGAGTGGTGTGCGGGAACCGGATGAAGAAAGAGACATTACTTACCGCGATAGTTTTTCTTGTGGTGGGATTTCTGGCGGGCTACATCACAGCCGCGCAGCTTGGTTGGAGCGGGCGGCAGAAAGCCGTGATGACGGCGCCTTCAGGAATGCCGGCTGAGAATGGCGGCTCTCCGGGAACGGCCCAGGCCGGAACGACGCCGTCAGGATTGCCCCAGGGGCATCCTCCCATCGACAACGGGTTGATCATCAAACAGCTCCAAGAGGAAGCGCAACAAAACCCCAAGGATCCCGAAATACCGCTCAAGCTCGCCAATTTCCTTTACGACCAGCGGCAATACCAGCAGGCCATTGAGTGGTACCAGAAGTCCCTGGCCCTCAACCCGAACAGCGTTAACGCTCGCACCGATCTCGGGACGGCGTACTACTACACTGGCCAGAGCGCTGAGGCGCTGAAGCAGTACAACCAATCGCTGGCGATCGACCCTGACCACAAGCCCACCTTGCTGAACGTGATTGTGGTGAACCTGGAAGGGACTCACAACCTGGCCGCTGCCCGGCGAGCATGGGAGCGCCTGCACAAGCTGGATCCTACGAATCCGAATCTTCAAAGCTTGAAGCAGAAACTGGACGCCGCGCAAGGTACTTCCGGCGACGCTACGCCCAGCCAGTAGAATCAGGGCATCCCGCAGGACGATTGAGTCGTCTGACATATCATGGGAAGCTTGCTCTCATATGTGGTGGAATTGATCTTCCTCCTCGTAATAGGGAAACTGCTGGGCGGGGCGGTGCGAACTCTCTTTGCTCCCACTCCGGTGCGCGGATCGGCTCGTACGCCGGAAACGGCAAATCGGGTGCGCATAGGCAAGACTGCACGCGATCCGGTCTGCGGTATGTTCGTTTCTACGGAGCTTTCCCACAGCCTCGTGCGCGGCTCCGAGACCCTTCACTTCTGCTCCCATGAATGCCTGGAGCGCTACCAAAAGGAAACCGCGAATGCATCGGTTTGAGGCGAAAGACCTACTCGAGGTGAATTCCCTTCCTGGGACACTCGTATCTGGTTACGACAGGGTGCGTCATATTGCCGAGTGCCGGGAAGGGCGGGGCTTCAGCCCCGCCGTGGAAAACGGCCGATCACCAGGGGCTTCAGCCCCTGAGGCAAAGTGGCTTCAGGGCCTAAAGGCCCAAGCCGTCGCGCTCCCGGAGGCGGCGGGGCTGAAGCCCCGCCCTTCCAGCGTGCCCCCGTATGACGGCGATTTCCATGATCAAGTGCTAGTGCGGCCTCCAAGGCTGGCGCTGCTGCTTCCGCGGGCACAAAGGCCGCGCATGCGGCTGCGCCTCGTGGCTGGGCTGGCACTGCTGTGGTTATGCGCGCCCGTGCTTTCTCGTGGGCAGGAGGTGAACCTGGCGCGCCGGTACCGAAGCGGCCAGAAAATGGTCTACGCCACCAAGATGCACACCAAGGCAGTAGTCCATTCGGATCCGCCGGAGCTGCAGAGTTTCTTGCCTCCTCTGCCGACCGACTTCTCGTCGCAGCAGCAAAACACCGTGACGGTGAAGAAAGTACACAGCGACGGGAGTGCGGACATTGAAAACCACTTCGACAAGTTCGAATTTCAGTCCGACCTCGCCGCGCACACGCCCGCCGGCTCCGGCGATTCCGCCGAAAGCGAGCAGCGGGAGATCAGCCAACACGTCGCGGGTCAGGATATCGTCGCCCACTATGACCGTGACGGGAAGCTTCTGGGCTTTGAAGGCGGCGAGGGCCTGTTCGAGGATTTGGATGTGGCCTACCGCGAGCCGCTTCGCCAGGCCCTGAGGTTTTTCCTGGAGCAAGTGGGAGGCGGTACGCTCTACCCTGGCTCCCCTGTGACGCTGGGTACGACCTGGAAGCGTCAATTGAACTCCCCGGCAAGCGCCGCATATCCGTATGACGTCACAGGCGAGAACACGCTGCGATACGTCGGCAAGACCAAGGTGCGAGATATAGAGGCCGCGGTTGTGGAATTCAGCTTCGTGAACATGGTGCGGCCGTCCTCGAAGGTCCTGGGGCCGAACGAGCCGCTCTCCCAGCTTGCCTCCCACGGGATGGGTGTGGACATGCACATCGACGGGCAGGGTCAAGGCAAGGTGCTGCTGGCGCTTGACGACGGCAGGGTCCTCGAAAATCATGCCACCATCCACCAGACGCTGAGTGCCAGCCTCGCAAACTCGGATTCGATTCCGTTCACAGACAAGAAGACTATGAAGCTGGTGGTGCAGTCCGATTCCGAAATGGACGTGGTGGGGACTGGGAAGTGAGGGGTGTCCCGGGTTCGCTCGTAGCGCTGGCCTTTAGGCCAGCATTTGCCGACCTGAAGGTCGGCGCTACTTTCAACATTGGGGCACTGGTGTCCTGAGTCAGAAGTTCGTCGAAGAATTCAGCCCGCGGAGCGGGCGGCAGCAAGTAGCCCACGGCGCAAGCCGTGGGTCGCGAGGGCCCACCCTCACCCCCGTCCCCTCTCCCGCCCGGCGGGAGAGGGGTGCCGGAGGCGGGGTGAGGGTCATTTAACCCAGGGCTTGCGCCCTGGGCTACTCTCTGCCGCCCCTGACGGGGCTCTAAAGAACGGTCGCGGATGAGAAAGACTTTGTTAACGATCTTTTGATTCAGAGCACTGCCTGAAGTTAGCAAAACCTTATTGACAACCAGGCACACGCCTCTATAATCAAATAAAGTTGTGACCCAGAAACGAGGCTCAGCAAGAAAAAATGAATCATCAGCTTAGCGCCGCGTGGCCGGTGGCCCTCAGCATCGCAGGCTTCGACCCATCCTCAGGAGCAGGAATCGCCGCAGATCTGAAGACCTTCGGAGCCCATGGCTGCTACGGCGTGGCGGCGCTTACGGCGCTGACCATCCAAAACACGCAGGGAGTTTACGCTGTCTACCCTACTGAGCGTGCGGTTCTGAAAGAAACTATTGCCGCCCTGCTCGCGGATGGCCGGGTAAAAGCCATCAAAATCGGCATGCTGGCCAACCGGGCCAATGCGGAAGTGGTGAGCGAGATTCTGGAATCCAACCCAGCCATCCCTTCGGTGCTCGACCCGGTCATTCGTTCCTCGAGTGGGAAAGACCTGATGGATGAAGCGTGCCAGGAGTATCTGCGCGACGACTTAATCAAGCGGGCCCATGTAATCACGCCCAACCTTTTCGAAGCTTCGGCAATGACAGGGCTGAGGGTGGAAAACCTGGACGCCATGAAGGCCGCGGCGCGCAAGCTGGTGGAGATGGGGGCGCGCGCCGTGGTGGTGACCGGCGGCCACCTGGATAAGGCCACTGACGTCCTCTATGATGGCTCGGGGCTAGAGGTTTTCATTGGCGACCGCGTAAAGCCCGACAACACCCACGGCACCGGCTGTACGTTTTCTTCCGCAATCGCCGCGCACCTGGCCTTGGGCCGCCAGCTTCGCGAGGCCGTCGTTCTGGCCAAAGCCTACGTCACCGAGGCCGTTCGCAAGGCCTACAGTGTCGGCCCTGGCCGGGTGCCCTTAAACCACCTCTATCGCATGATCCAGCCCCCTCGCCTGGCAGACCACTCCGCCGCGCTCGCCGAACCGGTGAGCTAGGTCCAGTTACAATCCGCAGATTGCCCAGATGCACGCAGACTAAGAAGGGCTTGTTGATCTACAGGGCTGGGGGTCATTGAGGACGCTACAGCAACTTCAGGAATTCCTCTACAGTCATCTCTGCGCACCGGATGAGCGCACGAGTTGTCCCGACTGAAAGTTCCCTGTGTTGTGGTATGGAAAGATTCGCTCGGTGTCCTTCCTTGACCATGACGAGGTGGCTGCCGACTTGGCCGACCGCTCTCCAGCCCGCTTTCTCGAAGGCTTTAGAGCGCGACCACGATGGGCGGTTGGGCCTGGCGTTGGCCGAGTGCGGCGACGGCCTTCTGGTCTTCGGCCCATAGCCAAGCCGTGATGGCTTCTTTGATGTTGTCGAGCGCCTCCTTCTCGTCCTTCCCCTGGGAGACGCATCCAGGAAGTGCCGGACATTCGGCAACCATCCAGCCGTCCTCGGCCTGCTCAAGCGTCACGTGGAAAATCATTTAATCTCGCTCCTCATACATAGTGCCTGAAATCATTGCGTTTCACAAGGCTGGAAGAAACGCCTCAAGGGTCGCGCCGAGGCTGCAGAAGCTTTCGCCGAGGGATACGCTCTCTAAGTGGGAGCAGACCCTCAAATAATCTTCAGCTTCTTCCCGACGTTTTCGAGAATGTCCAACGCGCGGGTCAGTTCTTCCTGCGTGTGGGTGGCCGTAACGATCGTGCGAATGCGGGCTTTGCCCTCGGGGACGGTGGGGAATCCGATGCTTTGAGCAAACACCCCGGCGGCAAATAGCTCGCGGGAGAACTGGTGAGCCAGTGCGGCGTCGCCCACGATGACGGGCGTGATGGGCGTCTCGCTCACGCCGGTGTTGAACCCGAGCTTCTTGAGCCCTTCCTTGAAAAAGCGGGTATTGGCCCAGAGTTGGTCGATCAGTTGCGGTTCCTCTTCGAGTACCTCGAAGGCCGCAAGGCAAGAGGCAGCCACGGAAGGGGGATGAGAAGTCGAGAAGAGGAACGGCCGGGCGCGATGATAAAGAAACTCAATGGCGTCGCGAGTCGAGCAGACGTAGCCGCCCAGCGCGCCGATGGCCTTCGAGAGCGTGCCCACCTGAATATCGACGCGGCCGTGCAACTGGTAGTGGTCCACCGTTCCGCGGCCGTTGCGCCCCAGGACGCCGGAAGCGTGCGCGTCGTCGATCATCATGATGCAGCCGTACTTTTCGGCCAGCTCGACAAGCTGCGGCAACGGAGCAATGTCGCCATCCATCGAGAAGACGCCGTCGGTCACCAGCAGCTTGCGGCAACTGCGGCCGGAAATCTCCTTCAGAATGCTCTCGCAGGCATCGAGATCCTTGTGCGGGAAAACCTTGATTTCAGCGCGCGAAAGCCGGCAGCCGTCGATGAGCGAAGCATGATTGAGCTGGTCGGAGATGATGACGTCTTCCCGGCCCAGGATGGCTTGCACCGTTCCCGCGTTGGCAGTGAACCCGGACTGGAAAACCACCGAAGCCTCGACGTGCTTGAAACTGGCAATCTTCTCCTCGAGTTCAAGGTGGATCGACATGGTTCCCGCGATGGTGCGCACGGCGCCGGAGCCCACACCGAATTTCCGGATCGCCTCGAGGGCGCGATCGCGAAGCTTGGGGTGAGTGGTGAGCCCCAGGTAATTGTTGGATGAAAGGTTAATGACCTCGCGGCCATCGAAGCGGGAAACCGGAAGCTGTTCGGTTTCGAGCACGCGCAGCTTCTGGTAAAGCTTCTGCTCACGCAGCTTGTTCAATTCGTCGGTCAGGTATTGTAATTGAGCTTTGGGCATGGTTTCCTCAAGCTGTCAGCTTTCAGCCATCCGCCGTCAGCTTCTGGCTATTTTACTCTGCGGAAGACAGCGAAGCTATATCTGGACGTTTGGAGGGGCGAGCCGTGCCGAGGTTTGTGGGTGGCCTTTGGGGGAGAGGGTGGCCCGTACCGGCGTTTTCATCAGCTGGCGCGGGCCGGGTGAGGGGGTCTTCCGTTTTTTGTTTGGTCGCGCCCGGAATCGTTATAATGATGGATTCGCGCCCACTCTCGAGGAGATACGTCAATGCGCCTTGCTGAATTTAAGAATGAACCGCTGCGTGACTTTAAGGGGAACCCGGAACACGAACTGCGCATGAAGGCGGCCATAGCAGAAGTCGGGGAGCAGTTGGGCCGGGAATACGATCTGGTGATCAAAAAAGAGAGGATCAAGACGCAGGATAAATTCTCCTCAATCAACCCGAGCCAAAAAGATCAGACGGTCGGGGTGGTTTCCAAAGCTGATGCCGGCTTGGCGGAGCGCGCCATTCGAGCCGCGGATGAAGCCTTCAAGACTTGGAGCCACACACCGGTGGAACGGCGCGCGGAACTGGCCGTCGAAACCGCCCGGATCATCCGTGAGCGCAAGTATCATTACATGGCTTGGATGTGTTACGAGGTCGGCAAAACGTGGGCGGAGGCCGACGCGGACGTGGCCGAGGCCATCGACTTTGCAGAGTTCTACGCCCGCGAAATCCTCCGGCTCGATCCGCCGCAGCCACTCACTTCGGTTCACGGCGAGAGGAATTTCCTGAAGTACCTTCCGCTGGGTGTTGGTGTCGTGATCCCGCCCTGGAACTTCCCGCTCGCCATCGCTACCGGAATGACGCTGGCCTCCGTGGTCGCTGGAAACACTGTGGTCCTGAAGCCTTCGAGCGACGCGCCGGTGATCGCGTACAAGCTTTTCGAAGCCTTGGAGGAAGCGGGAATGCCGGCAGGAGTGGTGAATTATCTTCCTGGACCCGGTGGCGCAGTCGGAGACTTACTCGTGGGACATCCGCGCACGCGCTTTGTGGCTTTTACGGGCTCAAAGGAAGTGGGTCTTCAGGTCAACAGCGTTGCGGCGAAGACAGCGCCGGGGCAGATTTGGGTGAAGCGCGTGATCGCGGAAATGGGCGGCAAGAACTCCATCGTGGTGGATAGCGAGACGGATTTGGAAGCGGCCGTGGAAGGCGTCACGGTTTCCGCTTTTGGCTACCAGGGCCAGAAATGCTCGGCCTGCTCGCGCGCCATCGTGGTCGAGTCGGTTTACGAGGCCTTCCTCGAGAAAATCCAGCGCCGCGTCGCGCAGATCAAAGTCGGCCCGGCCACGCGTCCCGACAACTACATGGGTCCGGTGATTAACGCCCGGGCAAAGCAGTCCATCCTTGAATACATCGCCATCGGCAAGAAGGAGGGCCGTCTCATTGCCGGGGGTGGGGAAGATCACGGATCAGGCTACTTCATTCAGCCTACAGTGATTGTCGATGTGGCTCCCAAGGCTCGCATCGCGCAGGAGGAAATCTTCGGCCCGGTGCTGGCCGTCCTCAAGGCCAGGAACTTCGATGAGGCCCTCGAGATCGCCAACAACACCGAGTATGGCCTGACCGGCGCCGTCTACACCAAGAACCGCCAGAAACTGGAAAAGGCAGCCGAGGAGTTCTTCGTCGGCAACCTCTACTTCAACCGGAAATGCACGGGAGCCGTGGTCGGCGGCCACCCGTTCGGCGGCTTCAACATGTCCGGTACAGATTCCAAAGCCGGCGGCCGCGACTACCTGCTGCTCTTCACCCAGGCCAAAGTAGTGTCCGAAAAGCTCGCGGCGTAGTCGCGTGTCATCCTGCCCCCTTCGCCTGTCATTCTGAGCGAAGCGAAGAATCTCAGCAGTTCGTAGCGAATTGCGCCACCCGATCTGCTCCGAAGTAAACGGGAACCGACAGCCCTCTTTCAAGCCGTGGAACCGACCCCTCACCCGTCACGCTCCGGCAGATGAGGTAGCGCAGGCACTCTTGCCTGCGAGGACGAGCGCCGTGCGCCTACCTGAGAGACAGGCAAGAGTGCCTGTCCCACTCCCTCTTCCCACGGAGTGGGCCCTCCACATTCATCTATTTCCCTACACTTGCCGGGTCGAATTCGTTTTGTAAAGCGGCGATTTTCACGAGCCAGGATTTGTACTGGGCGAGTGAGAAGGGCGGCATTCCCTGAAGGTAGTGATTGACGTAGCGGTGGCCGTTGGCGGTCCACTCGAGCAGGAAAAGGCGCTTGCCGGAGTGGAACACCGGGATGCTGCCCACCTCGAGGTTCTCGTTCGCTCTCACCGTGTAGTTTCCTTCCAGCAAGGTCTCTGCCGAGTCCGCGTCCCAGACGCGGTAATGGCCGTGGGCGTCTTCCCTTGAATCATCTCCGACCACCACGCGCACGCGCCAATCCTGGGGCTCATCCACCATGAGGCAAACGGGCACCTGCACGCGACGAATATAAGAGTAGGCAAGTTTCTTGTTGAAGTAGTAGTCCACGATGGCGTCCGAGAACTGCGGCCAGCCGTCCATCACGTTCCACCAGATTAGGCCGGTGCTTCGCCACTTCTTCAGGCGGGTCATCTCGACGAAGAACTTTTTCGCCTCGGCCTGGGAGATCTGCGAAGCCAGAATGAAGTCTCGGATGTTGTCCGGGATTTCGCCGAATAGTTCCTTCACCTGGTTGGCCATCAGGTTGATGCGGTACGGATTCCCCGACATGTCGGTGGAATGGAAGATCCACTGGGGGTTAGCCTTCCAGGGCCAAACGTGATTCTCGTCGACAAAGCGCCGGATCGACGAAAGGCCGGGACAGCCGTGGTAGCCGATCTCGCTGACGAAGTGCGCGGTGTGCTGGGTGTAATACGCGCTCTTGAAATAATCGCGCGGGCCCCACAAATGGTCCTCGGGCATGAGTTCCGTTTTACCGGTGGCGATGACTTCCGGCGCCATGTAGGGAGAGCTCGGAAGATAAGGCCGGTATGGATCGCACTGGAAAACCACTTGCGGCAGGACTTCCCGAGTAATCTTATTGTGGGCGGGATCGAGGCCTGAGAAAAAGTAAGACTGGTCCACCTCGTTGTCGCCGGACCAGAGGGCGAGCGAGGGATGGTTGCGCAGCTTTCGAACCACCGCCGTCGCTTCCTGCCTCATCACCTCGAGAAATTCGGGCGTCTGCGGATAGATTGCGCACGCCATTGAGAAGTCCTGCCACACCATGATTCCGTTCCGGTCGCAGATATCAAAGAACGCGTCGTCTTCATAGACGTTGCCGCCCCAGCTTCGGAGCATGTTGCAGCCGAGGTCGACGAAGAGCGCGAGAATCTTCTCGTAGCGGCCCGCGTCGCGGCTGTGAAAGGCGTCCGCGGGCACCCAATTGGAACCTTTCACCAGGATGGGCACGTCGTTGACCTTGAAAAGGAACTGGCCGGGCTTCTCGATGCTGGTGGTCTCGGTGCGAATCAACTCGATTTTGCGGATTCCCACCCGGTCCGCGCGCGACGCCAGCACTTTATCGCCCTCGAGGAGTTGAGTCGTCACCTCGTAAAGATTGGGATCGCCGTAGCCCCTGGGCCACCACAGCGAGGGATTGGGCACACGGATTTCAAACCTTCCCGCGCTGAATTCGAGTTTGTGAATCTGCGAAAAGGAGGATGCGCCGCAGTGGCCCTCGACGCGCAGCCTAAGTTGGGGAAGAAGGGCCAGGTCCGTCGAGAGTTGGTAAGAGACCGCGAGCGTCGCCTCATCAGGACCAATGGACAGCGTGGTGAAATACATGTCCGCGATTTCGTGCCGGGCGTGAACGATAAGTTCCACCGTGCGCCAGATGCCCGCCGAAACCGCCCGCGGCATGATATCCCAGCCGTAAGCGTGAGCAGGCTTCCTGATCCAAATCGCCTCCTGGTTGGTTTTTCCCGCGCTGATGGTGTTTGCCGGGTCGTAGCGCTTCGCGGCGGCCTCGCTGATGGGTGACCTTAATCTTACCGTCAGGGTGTTTGGCCCGGCCGGGTTCAGTTTTCCGGTCACGTCGAAATTCTGCTCGATCATGGCGTCAGCGGTCTCGCCCAATTCCTTCCCGTTCAGCCAGTAGGTCGCGAGACAATCCACGCCGCCGAAGCGTAGTTCCACCCGGCGTCCGGTAACACTTGGCGGGCTTCGAAACTCGCGCTGATACCACCACTCATAAAGTTCGTAAGGCTTCAACTTGGCGAGGTTGTCGGCGAAAAACAGGTCGGGCGGTAATTCGCCCTTCGCCGACAGGTCAAGTTCAACGTTGCCGGGCACGGAGGCTTCGATCGAAGTCAGGCCCTGGGTCCGCAGTTGGTCGGGATGGGTGATCTCATATTTGCCTTGGGGAAAATAGAAGAGCTTCCATTTGCCGTCGAGGCTTATGCGCGCCGTTTCCGATTGCGGCTGGCCGGCAGTCGCCTTTTCCTGCACGCGCCCCTGGAGCCATGAGGTTGCTGCTACAAAACACAGGATCAAAGAAAATGGCTTGGTTTGGATCATACTCTCCGTTCTCCTCGTGCCGAAGTAGCACAGGCACTCTTGCCTGTGCCGGTCCATCCGCTCGCTCCTCGCGACCTACTGAGGATTGCGGAATTACGTGACATCACCCCCTCGCCCCCTTGGGAGAGAGAGTGTCCGTCAGCAGACGGACAGGTGAGGGTTGGTCCGTCACGGTATTATGTAACCGTCAGCAGCCGTGGAAACTCCCGCGCACAGCCAAGAGTGGCCGTGCTACGGCTGCACAGGATTGAGAAGTTATACTACATTTCAGATTCGAAATGCCGCTCTATGACGAGACATTTTTATTTCGTTATGGCACCCCAAGGCTGAACGTGGTAGATTATTGGCACCTCGGGGATTCGGAACGGATACGCCCTGGCGAGAAGTTCCTCCGTGGAGGATGCGGCGTTTTGTACGAGGGTGAGACCATGCTCGTTCGCCTGATGCAACGGGCTTGCAACGAGGCAAGCGAGCCCGGCGCCCCGCTGCATCCGAATTGAGATTCTTCGTGCCCTCCTTGGCTCCCGAAACCTGCCACGGAGCTTACAGAGCATCTCAGTGACTTCCGTATTGAAATTCATACAGACGCCTAGGGCTCAAAGCGTCCAGGAAGCGTAGCCGCGAATGAAAGTACCTCGAGTTGACAGCTACGAGCAAGTGAGAGGAGGCCAACGGCATGAAGGTCCTGATGGTTTACCCCGAGTTTCCAGATACTTTCTGGAGTTTTAAGCACGCTCTACCGTTTCAGGGGAAGCGGTCAGCGTACCCGCCTCTTGGCCTCTTAACGGTCTCCTCGCTCCTTCCCGGGCGCTGGCAAAGGCGCCTCGTGGATATGAACGTCAGGCGCCTCGATGACTCCGACCTCGACTGGGCTGACGTGGTCTTCTTCAGCGGCATGCTGGTGCAGGGCCCCTCGATGAAGGCGCAGATTGAGCGCTGCAAAGCTCGCGGGCTGCGCACGGTGGTGGGCGGCCCTATCGCCAGCGCGAAAGATGCCGCGATCGCGCAGGCGGACCACGTGGTAGAAGGCGAAGCGGAGGAGATCATCGCCGAACTGGCGGCGGACCTCGAGGCGGACGCAGCCCGCGCGCATTACGTCAGACCGAATCTTCCCGACGTCACGCGTGTGCCGCTGCCCGATTTGAAATTAGCCCAACTGCGGCGCTACAGCTCGATGGCCGTGCAGTATTCGCGCGGCTGCCCGTTCACCTGCGAGTTTTGCGACATCATTGAGATCTACGGGCGCCGTCCGCGCACCAAGACCCCTGACCAGCTCTGCGCCGAACTCGCGCAGCTTTACGCCATCGGCTGGCGCGGACCGGTGTTCCTGGTGGACGACAACTTTATCGGCAACAAGAAGAACGTGAAGGCGATGCTGCCGCAACTCGTGAAGTGGATGCGTGACCGCAAGTTTCCTTTCTCGCTCTACACCGAGGCCTCGGTGAACCTTGCTGAAGATGAGGACTTGCTGCGCATGCTGCGCGAGGCTCACTTCACCCGCGTATTCCTGGGAATTGAAACGCCGGTGGCCGAGAGCCTTAAAGAGACAACAAAATTCCAGAACCTGCGCAAAGATTTGCGCGAGAGTGTAAAGCTGATCCAATCTCACGGCATCGAGGTGATGGCAGGTTTTATCGTAGGGTTCGACAACGATCCCGCGAACGTCTTCGAGCGGCAGATTCAATTCATTCGCGAGGCGGCTATCCCCCTTTCCATGGTCGGCCTGCTCACCGCGTTGCCCAACACCCAATTGTGGCGGCGGCTGAAGACCGAGGGCCGGCTTTTGAAAGAGAGCCTCGGCAACAACACGCTCCTCGACCTGAACTTCATTCCCAAGATGGATAAACAGCAGCTCATCGAGGGGTACCAGCGAATCCTGCAGACAATTTACAGCCCCAAGGAGTATTTCGAACGTGCCTCCACCTTCCTCTCGCAACTCGGCGAGGCGGCCCGAACGCCTGTAGTGTTCTCCGACATCATGGCACTGGGCAGGTCGCTTTGGCGGCAGGGATTTGTCCACAATTATCGCAAGGAGTATTGGAAGTTCCTGGCGCAGACCCTGCGCCGGCATCGCCACCATTTCAGCAAGGCCATCACCCTCGCCATCATGGGCCACCACTTTTTCGAATTGACTGCGGCCGGGGAGAAAGTAGATTGCGAGACGAGCGTGGCCGTCAGTTGATTGTTGATTGCCGATTTTCGAGGACTCCGTGAATTATTGGCGGTTATTGGCTTGCTTCCTGCTCCTGGCAGGGACTTGCTCTGCCACGCCCTCCGCTCCCGACACCTGTGACAGTGCGGCGATCAAGGAGGCGGTGCGATGGATTCAGGCGATGCCCAGTATTCGCGCCGACTACCAATACATCCTCACCTGCCGCCTCAGGCTGCTCATCTTCTGGGTCGGCAACGATGACCTGGGAGGTGGCTACATCAAGACCGGCCAAGCGGAAGATGATCCGAGTTTCCGCATGATCCAGTTGCTTTTTGGCTCCGATCCCGCCAAGACTCCGCGGGCCATCAACCGTTGGGGCGCGGGCACGGAGGTCGATAAAGTAGACAGCAGTAAGACCCCGGAGTCGAGCGCCTTTGTAGGCTTCATGAAGTCTTCACAGGGCGAATCGGTGTCGTCGATGCAGCGGGAACTGTCCCACGAAAAGACCGCGGGAAAGCATCGTTTCGAAGCCATCATCAGCCGAGTGGACGGCGATCGGGCCATCTCCACCACGGTGCCCTTCTCCAGCGACAAGGATTACGACATGAGCCAACTCGCGAACGCCCAGACCATGGCCTTGGACCAATTGGGCGATAACCAAGCGCGGAAGTTCCGCAGTTTAAATGGCGCCCAGCGCGGCGAGTGCGGTCGCCGTGGGGGATTCCTTTCCACAACCGAAGAATTACTGGAGCGATCCCTGACCGGAGAGAAGACTCCGGTCTCATTGTGCTATGTGTACAACGCCCGTCCGTACACACTGACGCTCGAGCACGTGATTCCAGTGCCTACCAAAGATGTCCAGATTGCCCTGAAGGACCGAGGGCAGAAGATCCACCAATCGTATCGAGACCTCCAGGAATCACAGTTCCAGATTCGCAACGGGGAGTCCGGCGCCAAAACTGATTTCAGTGTTTTGCTGGGGACCACGGGCGAGTTGCGAGGAGTTCCAGTGCAGATCAATTACCAGCCGAACTGGTGGTTTCAGATTGTCTTGAACTTGAAAACCCAACCAGAGGGCGAGGCGCGCAAGTGACGCCCTCTGCCAATCTGAGCGAAGACCTCGTGATCCTTCGGCTCACCACCGTGCATGAAAATGGCGCGTAATTCCCCTCCTTGGATAAGGAGGGGTTAGGGGCGGTTGAGCCTCGAGCCACCCCCCCCCTTACCCCCTCCTCCTTCGAAGGAGGGGAGCCATCTTCATGGCAGTCGCTCATGCCCCTCGGCTCACGGACACCCAGAAACCATGAAACGTCATTCCGAGCGAAGATTGCATGATCCTCCGGCTCACCACGGTGCATGAAAATGAAAACCCTCTCCCCCCTGGGGGAGAGGGTGGCCCGCGACGGCGCATTCATCAGCCGTCGAGGGACGGGTGAGGTGGTGCATTCTCCATTTTCAGGGCAGCGAGGAATCGCGCTCTGCGTCGGGCAGACCGAACCAAAAAGACCAGAGCGAGATTCTTCGCTCAAAATGACAAGCCCACCACTTTCATGCTGTCTTACAAATTGCGGAAGTAATTAATGGTCCGCTCAAGGCCTTCTTCCAGGCCGACGTGCGGCTCCCAGCCAAGAAGACGTCGAGCGCGGGAGATATCCGGCCGGCGGCACTTGGGGTCGTCCACAGGCAAGGGATGGCGGACCATGCGGCTGGCACTTCCGGTAAGCCGGATGATCAGCGTGGCGACTTCTGCGATACGAAGTTCGGTAGGATTTCCCAGGTTGACAGGCAGGTGAATGTCCCGAGCGCCGTCCGGCGGTGCTTCACCCTCCGCCGCATCGTGAAAGAGCAGCCGGAGAATGCCTTCCACAAGGTCAGTGACGTAGCAAAAGCTGCGGGTCTGAGTCCCCTCTCCGTAAATCGTGAGGTCCTTGCCTTCGAGAGCCTGGACGATGAAATTTGAGATGACACGCCCGTCGTGAGGCCGCATCCGAGGGCCGTAGGTATTGAAGATGCGGGCGATGCGCGTATCCAGTTGGTGATAGCGATGATACGCGAGCGTTAAAGCCTCGGCGAAGCGTTTCGCTTCGTCATAAACCCCTCGAGGTCCCACCGGGTTCACGTGCCCCCAGTAGTCCTCCGCTTGCGGGCTCATTTCCGGGTCACCGTAGACTTCTGAAGTGCTGGCCAGAAGAAAACGGGCATCGCGGGCTTTGGCCAGCCCCAGGGCATTGTGCGTCCCCAGCGATCCCACTTTAAGCGTCTGGATGGGGAGGCGTAGATAGTCTACGGGGCTTGCCGGAGAAGCGAAGTGAAGCACCGCATCAACGGCTCCTTCCACCTCGATCGTCTTGGTCACATCGTGGCGAACAAACGTGAAACCGGGATGGCGCTCGAAGGCGGACAGGTTCTCCAGGCGGCCCGTAATAAGGCTGTCCACACAGCAAACCTGGTGCCCTGCGGCAAGCAATTGCTCCGAGAGATGGCTTCCCAGGAACCCTGCCCCGCCGGTAATGACAACCCTCACGGAAATCCCTTTCTTCGAGCCGCGAGCTCACTTCGGCGGGCCGCGAAATGCCACCGTCAATTGCGGAAGTGCCCCGACTTGGGTCGTAACGCCGGCTTCCAGCCGGCACTGGAGCCGCCAAGATGGCGGCGCTACGGCCGAATCAGGACAGCACGTCATGTCCCTTCCCTATCTCGCAGCAGGGACGTGTTTGTGCCCGCGCGACCCGCTTCCGACGTCCACATATTCAAATCCCCGCTCGGCCATGGCGATGCGGGAAAACATGTTGCGGCCATCGAAGATCAGGGGCCGGGCCATAATCTCGCGGACCTTGTTCAAATCCAGGCGCAGGAATTCCTCCCACTCGGTCATGGCCAGCACGGCGTCCGCGCCTTCAGCCACCGTGTAGGCGTCAGCACAATACTCAATGTTGGGAATCTGGGCTCTTGACTTTTCCATCGCCTGGGGATCATAAGCCCGCACCACAGCCCCTTCCGTAACCAGTCGCCGGATAATCGCCAGCGCGGGAGCAGATCGAACATCGTCCGTACGGGGCTTGAAAGCCAGGCCCCAAACGCCAACGCGCTTTCCGCGCACCACCCAGAGTTCGTGCTTGATTTTGTCGACGAACAGATCGATGCGGTGCTGATTGATCCGCTCCACTTCGCGCAGCAGGGTGAAGTCGCATCCGGCACTTTGGCCGACTCGGACGAAGGCTTGAAGGTCCTTCGGGAAGCAGGAACCGCCAAATCCTATTCCCGGCCTGAGGAAGCTGCCTCCAATCCGGCTATCCATGCCGATCGCCTCGGCCACCTTGCCGGCGTCCGCTCCCACCGCTTCGCAGAGGTCGGCGATCATATTAATGAAGGAAATCTTCATGGCGAGGTAAGAGTTCGAGGCATGCTTGATCAATTCCGCGCTGTTGATGTCCGTAATCACAAAAGGCACGCGCGAGCGCTTGCTGCAGTTCTCGTGGACGGGGCAGACGAAACTTTGATCAAGCACCGCTCGATACACTTCCTCAAGTAGCCCCGCCGCTTTCTCCGAATCCACACCAATCACGATCCGGTCAGGATGGAAAAAATCCTCCACCCCAGATCCCTCCCGCAAGAATTCCGGATTGGAGGCGACGTCGTAGTGGGACTGCGAGTTGTCACCATAGATGCTGAAGTGCTTCTGGAGCCTGCGGCCGGTCTGCACAGGGACGGTGCTCTTCTCAATCACCAGATGGTAGCCTCGCGCGCAGGCGGAGATTCTTCGCGCCACCGTTTCCACCGAGGAAAGGTCCGCCTCGCCGTTCTCCAGGGGCGGTGTCCCCACGCAGATGAAAATTACCTCACACTGCGCTACGGCGTCCTCGATCCGGGAAATAAACTCCAGCCGCTTCGCCTCCCGATTGCGCTTGACCAGGTCGCCTAAGCCCGGCTCGTAGAACGGCATCCCTCCCGCGGTGAGGGTGTCAAGCTTTCCCTGGTCGTCATCCACACAGATGACCCTGTGGCCGGTTTCAGCCAGGCCTGAGGCAGTGATTAGGCCCACATAGCCGGCTCCAATAACCGTAATATTCATAGGATTACTGTTCCTCCACCTGAAGGCAGTTCCGGATTCCGAAGCGTACCACAAACATTGCTCACGCGGGGCAGATTCTCCGAGGTGCGAAGTAATCAATACCCGCACCGCAGAGGCGCTGAGACGTGAAGAGAAGGCTTTTTGTTTTTCCGCCAGGAATTCCCCTCCTGGGATAAGGAGGGGTTAGGGGTGGTCGATTTCCGAGCCGACCCTTTGTTTTCATATACATTCTGGCTTTGTTCCCTCAATTTTGTTACCTACACTTGGTTTGACGCCAGGGTTGCAAGTTCGCACCACCCCCACCCCTCGTCATCCGAGGAGGGGAGTCCGCCAGGAATTCCCCTCCTTGGATAAGGAGGGGTTAGGGGTGGTCTATTTTCGAGCCGATCCTTTGTTTTCATATACATTCTGGCTTTGTTCCCTCAATTTTGTTACCCAAACCCCGTTTGGCTCTAGGGCTGCAAGCTCGCACGACCCTCCTCATCCGAGGAGGGAGCCGACAATTGGGCTGATTGCTGTTGTTTTGCAAGCAAAAGGCGCGAAATTGGCGGCATTGAAAAAGGTGACTTCTTTTGTTTTCAAGCACTTCTTAGCTTCGTTCCCACGATTTTTTGTTTATTTGAGCTATCCGGCCTTCCCCGAGAGGCCGGGACGACTGCAACATGCCCCGCGTCTCGCGGCCCACCGGCGCTCGGCTACGACAAGGTGTCCACAAAATGAACACTCCGATAGGCTACCATATCGGGCTGGGCTTGTCAAGCGAAAAACCTGTAGTGGCGCAATTTGACGATGGAGCGGCAAGTTTAGTTCGGCAAAGGGCGGCGTAGAGTCGGCGGCGTTCGCCCGACACTTCTACTGACTTGGTTCTAACTCGCACCCGGCCTACGGCAAGTCCCACTAATAAAACAACTTTGGGCGGCACGCCTGTTTGATGCGTGGGCATACGGTCGCTGGGACTTCGCTTTGTGTCTACTTCCTGGCGCGTTTCTCGCCTTTCTTGGGTGGTGAGCTAAAGTAACTGGAAAGAGTCTCTTGCCGCTCCCGAATTCATCCGATAACGCTTATGGGTCTGCCATGAACCGTGCGTTTTCCGGCGAGGATAGCGGTTTCCACAATAGGTTGTGGTAGCTGAGGCTTAGGTATCAAGGGATTGGGTTCTTCTTGACAGAGGCAAACAATTCGGGTAGTCTCCCTTTCGAAGGCTGTCGGACATATCTGGGCGAAAAGCTTATGGCCGGGAGTCTCCCGTCACAAATGCGCAAACCAAGGCTCCTAGACCTTTTCTGCTGTGCAGGCGGTGCAGGGCTAGGTTACAATCGGGCCGGATTCGAGGTTGTAGGCGTTGATATTAAGCCCCAGCCGAACTACCCGCTTACGTTCGTTCAGGCCGACGCCCTTACACTCGATCCGAAGTTCGTCGCACGTTTCGATGCTGTTCACGCTTCACCGCCTTGTCAGGCGTATTCCGACCTTGCCAAGAGAAACGGCAATGCCGATGAGTGGCCGCGACTGATCGAGCCGGTTCGGGAGATGTTTATCCGCAGCGGTCTTCCCTACGTCATCGAGAACGTCTCGGGTGCTCCTTTGCTCCATCCCGTTGTCCTTTGCGGAACAATGTTCCCTGGGTTGCGTGTCCTTCGCCATCGGCTCTTTGAGGCCAACTTCGAGATAGTTCCGCCGCCCCACAAGAGGCACCCGAAGTGCCACACCTTTGACCGCCGGAAATCTCACTATGGAAAAACCGATGAGTGGAAGGATTTTGTTTCAGTGAACGGTGGAGGGAATTGCACGGTAGCGGCTGCCCGCGATGCGATGGGCATTGACTGGATGACGAAAGACGAAATCAACGAAGCAATCCCTCCCGCCTATACACTGTTCATCGGCCAGCAACTGCTGCGCTACCTTTCCTGCATCTGGGAAGAAACAGCAAGGTCCTGCACGTATGCGTAAGCCGAGTTCTAAAGAGCGCATCAGAAGATTTCTTCTCGCCCATGTCGGCGAGATTGTCACGTCGATTCAGATTCGGGACGCTGTGGGCACGGATGTCAGCGAGTGGGCGCGGCGCGTGCGCGAACTCCGTGAGCAGGAAGGCTGGCCGATCATTACCCATAATGACAGTGCGGACCTTAAGCCGGGCCAGTACCGCCTGACTGAAAAACCTCCTACAAAGAGCGCGGTCGTAATCGCGCAAGGCATCTCGGCGAAGCTCCGTGCTGAAGTGCTTGACCGCAACGGTTTCACGTGCCAGATGTGCGGACTTACTCCCGGTGAGATCGACCCGATGACCGAGCGCAAGGTTCGGCTGCACGTCGGCCACATCGTGGACAGAAACCTCGGCGGCAAAGACGAGCTCTCAAATCTCCGGGCGTTGTGTGCAACCTGCAATCAGGGTGCGAAGAATATCACTGGCGAAAAACCCACCACTATTTGGCTGCTGTCTCAAGTCCGCCGCGCCGGACAGGAAGAGCAACGCGCCGTGTTGGGCTGGCTTCGCAAGAAATTCGGCGAATGACCGACAAGGTGTCGAAGGAACAGCGAAGCGCGAACATGCGCGCTGTCCGCAGCCGGAACACACAGCCGGAGGTGCGCGTGCGTCAGATCGCACACGCCTTGGGTTACCGCTTTCGGCTTCATTTCCGAAAGCTGCCCGGTAAACCCGACCTCGCTTTCCCGGGTCGGCGAAAGGCGATTTTCGTTCACGGCTGCTTCTGGCACCGGCACAAGGGATGCCGGAGAGCCAGTATGCCGAAATCCAACCGCGCCTTCTGGCGTGCCAAGCTCGCACGCAATGCGTCCAGAGACTCCGAAGAGCTTGCGGCGATAAGAAAGCAAGGCTGGCGCGCACTGGTAGTGTGGGAATGCGAGGTCAAGAACGAACCCCGTCTAGCAGCTCGGCTGCGCCGCTTTCTTCGGTGAGGGTTCTGCTTGAACCCACTGCCTTGGTACTCTGGCAGACGGTTCGGAATTCCCCGAGGAAATAGCCCAAAATTGCCTCGAAATTTGCGCATAGGGCGCCGTAGGAACTTCGTCGGGCAACCCTCCCACATCTTGCACCCGCCGATCGACTAATCCCCTGATTTTCCGATTCTTCCCCGCCCACGCTCTATGATCCTGAGTCAAACGGGCCGACTTAACGTCCAAAATGGCTCGATCAGGACATATTTTGATTCACCGTCCGACGGGCAGGGAAATCGAACCGTGTGTCGAGGGTGGCGTGCTAGGGCCAGCGACATAAAAAGCCAGGTCGCCGCCACGCTCGTTTTTAGAGCCCCGTCAGGGGCGGTATAGAGTAGCCCAGGGCGTGAGCCCATAAGCGCTAACCTAATGGCTCAGCTCGCGCTACGTAGCACTCACTGACCGTTTCCAGAGGCCCGGAGGGCCGACAGAGAGTGGCCCATGGCGTAAGCCGTGGGATCAAGGAGCGGCCCCGGTTGTCTTAGCCCCGGAGGGGCGACAGATCCCCCGGCACTATGTCTGTCGCCCCTCCGGGGCTGCGGATATGAACGCCGTAGGGGGTCCCACGGCTTACGCCGTGGGCTACTTTCTGGCGCCGCTCCGCGGCTCTCGTAGCCTTCGCATCTTTAGGTTAGCGCATATGGGGCGCAAGCCCTGGGTTGAAGGGCCCTCACCCCGCCTCCGGCCACCCCTCTCCCGCCCGGCGGGAGAGGGGCCGGGGGAGAGGGCCGGAACCCCGCGACCCACGGCTTGCGCCGTGGGCTACAGGCTGCCGCCCGCTCCGCGGGCTGTGTCTGGGTAACAGGGCAGACGTGTCTGGTGTGATGCGTGAATAACAGCTATCGCGCGGCTGCGGCCTGAGACGCCTTGAGAAATACCCTTGCAGCGGAACTGGAATTTGTTTGAGAATCATAAAGGGAGATAAATGTCTAGCAGGCAGCGGGAAAACCGTGTCATTCCGAGGAGCCATAAGCGACGAGGAATCTCGCAGTGCCTTTTGTTTTCAGGGCAAGATTCCTCGCGGAGTTTACCCTGAGCGGCAGAGCGAGATCCTTCGCTTCGCTCAGGATGACAAGCGGAGGGCTCGGAATGACAGTGCCGGGAGAGGTTTTTCCCAGCCTGCTAGGGAATAGTCGCCCGGGCAAGAATCCAGCAAAGTTTAAGTAGCAAAGACAACCGGGGGAGGAAGCGGCATGATCGTCGGAATTCCTAAGGAGAGCTTTCCGGGGGAGCGGCGTGTGGCGTTGGCGCCGGCGGTAATTCCGAGTTTGCTCAAGGTGGGTTTCGAAGTGGTTGTGGAGGCGGGGGCGGGGGCTGCGGCCGGCTATCCGGACGCGGAATACGCCGCCAAGGGCGGCAAGATTCTCCCGCAGCGAGCCGAGGTGTTTAAGGCCGCCGATGCAGTCCTTCAGGTCCTCTGTTACGGATCGAACGACGTGACCGGCAAAGCCGACCTGCCTCTGTTGCAGCCCGGTCAAGTATTGATCGGTTTCTTGCGTCCCATGGGTTCAGTCGAGACCGTTCAGGAGATCGCGGCGACCGGGGTCGCTTCGTTCTCTATTGAGCTCATGCCGCGCACCACTCGCGCCCAGAGCATGGACGCGCTTTCCTCCATGGCCACGATCTGCGGTTATAAAGCCGTGTTGCTGGCGGCGGACAGGCTGCCGCGCATGTTCCCCATGCTTACCACGGCCGCGGGAACCATCACTCCGGCGCACGTCTTCATTATCGGCGCCGGGGTGGCGGGGCTTCAGGCCATCGCCACGGCACGAAGGCTGGGGGCCGTAACTTCCGCCTACGACATGAGGCCTGCGGCCAAGGAGCAGGTGCAAAGCCTGGGGGGGCGCTTCGTCGAACTGCCGGTTGAGGCCCAGGATGCCCAGGATGCCCGTGGCTATGCCCGGGCGCAAGACGAGTCGTTTTACGGGCGCCAGCGCGAGTTACTCGGCCGCGTGGTGGCGGAGAGCGATGTGGTGATCACCGCCGCGGTCATCCCGGGCAAGCGCGCGCCGCTGCTGATAACGCACGACATGGTGGAGAAGATGGCCCCGGGTTCAGTTATCGTGGATGTGGCGGCGGAGCGCGGCGGGAATTGCGAACTGACTCAGGCCGGCAAGATCGTTGTCGAGCACGATGTTACCCTAATCGGCTATATCAATCTGGCGAGTACCGTTCCTTATCATGCCAGCCAGATGTACGCGCGAAACGTCGCGGCGTTTCTCACCCACCTGACCAAAGACCGAAAAATCGTGATCGATACCAGCGACGAAATCACTCGTGAGACCCTCATTACACAGGGCGGGAAAGTGGTCAACGCGCGGGTGAGGGAGTTCTTTGGGCTGGACGGGAAGAAGGTTTAAGGCAGCCTATGCCTGGACGCGGAGGAAGAATCAATCATGTAGCCCTCTCCCTTGGGGAGAGGGTGTCCGGCGACAGTGCTTTCTCCAACTGTCGCTGGACGGGTGAGGGGTTCCTTCCGTTCTCCGCTATACAAAGGGAAGGGCGAATTCAAATGGCAAATGGCAAACGGCAAAATTCAAATGGTTTACAATTTGCCATTTGCTCAGTCGCAAACCATTTGCCATTTGACCTTTGCCATTTGAAATACTCTTGGTCTTGCTTCGTTCGGAATGACCCCTCACCCGTCCCGCTCCGGCCGGTGAAAGCGCCGGCAGCGGGACACCCTCTCCCCAGGGGAGAGGGCTGTAGGTTCACTTCGGGCAGGAGAACAACATGACTTCTGATCTCATCAACAATCTTTGGGTTTTTGTGCTGGCAGCGTTCATCGGATTTGAGGTGATACGACGCGTCTCGCCGCTGCTTCACACGCCGCTGATGTCGCTCACCAACGCGCTGGACGCCATTGTGGTGGTGGCCGCGATCATCATCTGCGGACGGCACAAGAGCACCCTATCCACGGTGCTTGGAGCCGTCGCCGTCGCCGCCTCGTTCAGCAACATGGTCGGCGGCTTTCTCATAACTGACCGCATGTTGCGCATGTTCAAAACGACCAGGACCAAAAAGCCATGAATCCTCTCACTGCACAACAACTCATCGATCTTGCCTATATTATCGCCGTGGCCTTGTTCATCCTGGCGCTCAAATGGTTGAGTTCGCCGGCGAGTGCGAAGCGCGGCGTCCTGGCGGGAGAAATTGGCGCCGTTCTGGCGGTGGTCGCCACACTCTGCAACTACGAGATTATCGACTATAAGTGGATCATCGTCGCTCTGGTGGTAGGGGCAGTGGTGGGCGTCCCACTCGGCTTGGTCCACATGACCGCAGTACCCCAGCGAACCGCGTTAAGCCACGCTTGTGGGGCGCTGGCTGCGGCCATGATTGGTATCGCCGAGTATTACGTGCGCCTGCCCCACGTGAACAAGTTTGAGATGGTTGAGATCTCACTCGAGGTGATCATCGGGTCTCTCACCTTCACCGGCAGCTTGATTGCGGCGGGGAAGCTCCAGGAGATCCTTCCGGGGCGTCCCATTACTTACAAAGGACAGAATTTCGTCAGCCTGTCCGTACTGGGAGCTGCCGTGCTCCTGGCGCTCTGGTTGATCTTCCATCCCGAGCACGCGCGCCTGTTCCCCGTGATGGTAGGGGTCTCGCTGATCTTCGGCGTAATGCTGGTGACCCCCATCGGCGGCGCAGACATGCCCACGGTCATCTCGCTGCTGAATGCTTACGCCGGACTTTCAGCCGCGCTCCTGGGCTTTGTGCTTAACAACAAGGCGCTGGTGGTCGCCGGCGCCCTCGATGGCTCCTCGGGCTTCATCCTCTCAGTGATCATGTGCAAGGCAATGAACCGGTCATTCACCAACGTAATGTTCGGGGCCTTCGGGCAGGTGCAGGTTTCGGCCGGCGGGCAGAAGGAAGAGCGGACGGTGCGCAGCGCCAGCGCGGAAGAAGCCGCTGCAATTCTCGGCAATGCCAACACCGTCGTAATCGTCCCCGGCTATGGAATGGCTGTCGCACAGGCGCAGCATAAAGTCCGCGAGCTTTACGATACACTGATCAAACGCGGCGTGGATGTGAAGTTCGGAATCCATCCCGTGGCAGGACGCATGCCCGGCCACATGAACGTTCTGCTTGCCGAGGCCGACATTCCCTACGACAAGCTGATCGACATGGACGCGATCAATCCGGAATTCCCCCAGACCGATGTGGCCCTGGTGATTGGCGCGAACGACGTGACCAATCCCGCCGCGAAGACAGACCAGGGCAGCCCCATCTACGGCATGCCCATCCTCGAAGTGGACAAAGCCCGAACTGTCATGGCGATCAAGAGGAGCATGAGCCCTGGCTTCGCGGGCATCGATAACCCTTTGTACTACTTCGACAGAACCTTGATGCTTTTTGGCGATGCGAAGGCCTTCGTGGGCGACATCGTGCGGGAGTTGGCGGGAGGGCAGTGAAAAGCAGGAGTCAGGAGTCAGGATTCAGGATTTAGGATTCAGGATTTAGGATTCAGGAGTCACGAGTCAGAAGACGGAAACCGGCATTTGGATTCGGGAAAATGCCAATAGCTGTTATGCCGAGCGAATCGAGGAATCCTGCTCTGTCCCCGCTCGCGTCAAGATTCCTCGCTCTGCTCTCTCGAAAATCGCGTCATTCCCGCGAAAGCGGGAATCCATCGTGTTCCCGACCAACGATGGGCCCCGCTTTCGCGGGGGCGACAAGGTATGTGGTTTTCATTCCTTAGGGTGAGCCGCAGGCCCATGACCACTCGGAATGACACTGGTGTTTGTTTTCGACCGTTTGTATTCGAGATTCACGAAACAGGTAGGAGAAGGTTCTTCTCACTGCTGACTCCTGAATCCTGACTCCTGAATCCTGACTCCTGAATCCTGGATCCTGACTCCTATTTCTGCTTCAGCGACCGGATATAAGCAATAACTGCGGTAATCTGTTCGTCACTCAGCTTCTCTCCAAAGGCGGCCATAGCCGTCCCCTTCTTGCCGTTCTTGATGACGACCCTCATCTGATTGTCCGTCATCGACGCTTGCCACTTCGGAGAGGTGAAGTCTGGGGTTTTGAGCGCCGCGAATCCCTTTCCGTCAGCTCCGTGGCACATCACGCAATTGCTCTTGAAAACTGTCTCCCCGTTGTCAGCCGGAACTGCGGCGTGGAAGGCGAGAGAAGAAACAAACAAGCCAACGCCAACCAGCAAACAAGTAAGGCCAAGTTTGGTCTTCATAAGTCTCCTGAGTCCTGGAATGTGTAGCCCGCCGCCTCCGGTGTCTGCCAAATAGTCGTGAAGCCGGAGGGGCCGTCTTGAATTTACATTTCCATATTAGCAGGAGCGCGAAAAAACTGCATCGGGTCGGCGCTAAGCACTCGACAGCTTTCTCGTGTCCTGCTGTCATCCTGAGCGAAGCGAAGGATCTCCGCAGTTTGCTATGGCTCAACGACTTACGACCAACTGCCGGGATCCTTCGCTGCGCTCAGGATGACACATTGCGAATAGCTTCTCAGGGCCTTATGCCCTGGGCTACACCGTGCGAGCCCTTGAGAGAAAAACAGGTTTACTTAACGGATTCATTCTCAAGTCGGTGTAGCGCCGACCTTTAGAGCCTGCCCTAAGCACGGCGAACGATCGGCGCCTGCTGACCTAAAGGTCAGCGCTACCGGTAAACGACGACGAGCGGCCGCAAAGTTGCGGTTGCGAAATGCCCGTACGAAAACTTATACTAAAATTGGTTCAGGGTGCTTGCAAGAAACTCCGTTCAGGGCTCCAGGAGGTTCAAACCATGGGGGCACTTCGCGAAAAAACGCGGATTCTGCGTTGGGGATTCATCCTTGTCTCAGGCACATTGTTGATAACCAGCCTGCTGATCGAGACAGGCCAATCCGGCCGCGCCAATCAGACGACTCCCCCGGGCATGCGTGAGATTCAGCTCGGCCGCGCTCATCCTGATACTCTGTATGCGCTGACAGTGTGGGTGAAAGATCCCGCGGCGCTTCGTCGAGACGACGCTGTCCTGGCCACGGTGCGAGACGGCCGAGGAAACGTTGAATCCAAGTGGCTGCACAGCGCCGACCTGGATTTTTATCTTACCCTGCGGCCTCGCGGGCCGGGCCCAATTTCGGTGCGTCTATCCGCCGCCTCGAACGGGCACATTCCTGAAATCGGCGCCGCCTTAAGCCGCATTCCCATGGCTGCGGCTCATTCGCCAAGCCAGACCGGGGACCTCCGGCCGGGCTTCATCGCCGCTTTGCCGAATGGGAACTGGCAGGCCGCTCAACGGTTCGAGTTCGGGCAGACCATTTATGGCAGCAATGACGAAAGGCCCTACGCTCCCTCCAGAGTCGAAGACGCTTACCAGGCAATGCTGAAGGGCTTCCAATGGTTCAAGTTCACTTTTCGGGGGAAGGAACCGCGGCTCGTCTATTTCGTGCTCAACGTTGCGGATCGCGATGTGCCGCTCGACGTAGACATCTTCCAAGCGGGCAAGAATGCCGCCGGGCAGCCCGATGTGGTTCCCTACGACAAGGGCGAGTTTGTTTACCAGATCGAAGCGACACAGAACTATCCGGGACTTTATAAGTTTCGCACGCGCATCCTCGGCCCCGGCCAGGAATACTACGTGCGCGTGGCCGCCAATCACCCCGCATTCCAGCTTCACACCTATGACTACCCGGTTCCGCCTTACACAGATCCTCATCAGGCGGTACGCGCGGGCATGGACTTCCTCATCAACATGGGAGACACCTGGCTTTCCAACACGCCGCGGCGCGGAGCTATTGCGTTGCGCACCACCATGCAGCATTCCGAAACTCAGCTCTGCATCGCGTGCCACCCCACTCAATTCACCACTCGTGGGTATCTGACGGCGGTTCGCAATGGCTACCCGCCCACGCAGCGGGCAGCGCTCGAATTTCTCACCGATCGCATTTATAACAACGCCCGGCCGTTGTACGGCGAGGCCAACACCAATTGGGTGCGCGTCATCTACTCCGCCCGCACGGTGGCGAGCCGCCTGCCTCTGATCGAACACTCTTTCGAGGACAATGTAACCCACGACCCGCCGCGCAGGAATTTCGACTTGCCCTATGCCCGATTCCTGAAGATTCACTATAAGGGCGTAACCACCATGCCCGGCGACGAGACCGACGGCTGCGAGCCCGACGTCAGCCCCTTCGAGATCGGGACGCAGAGCTGGCAGACCTTCAACCTGGTTTATAACCAGACACACGCAGATGAGTGGCTGGCCGAACGCGACACGGTGGAGCGCCTGGCAGTGGCCGCCGAGCCCAAGAACATGATCGATTTGAATTGGAAGATCATCATGTTGGCCACGATTGACCGGGCAAAGTACGCCGAGCAGATCGACAAGTTGATTGAACAGCTCTACAGCTACGAAACACCGGATGGCGCCTGGCCTTATCCGTTTGACAAGAAAGCCAAGCCGGCGGATTTCATCTCCTACAATGCCGTTTATGCGCTGGCGGTGGCAGGGCGTAGGCCTGAGTCCGACGAGCGCATGGAGCGCGCGGTGAAAGCAATGCTGGCGGCCGAGCGACAGGAGGGGAGTTGGGAAGGTGACCCGGTCTATCAAGGCTTCAACACGCCCTTCCGCGCCACACAGTTCGCGGTGATGGCGCTCTCAACCCTCTACCCGGGAACGACCAAGGCGAAGAACTGGGACGCTGCTTTTCCTACGCCGCCCACTCAGCTTGCCACCAACAACTTGCCCATGCTGCTGGCCCAGCTTGACCAATACTGGGACCTCGAGCCGGAGCCCGTCTTGAAGCAGATTCGAAAGGTGCTGACGGAGAGCGACCAGCCGCTCGCCCGTGAGGCTGCGGCGCGGGCCATCGGACATATGGCCGATCCGGAGTCGATGCCGGCCTTGATGAAGGCATTGGGCGATCACAGCAAAATGGTGCAGTCGAGCGCCGCATACGCGTTGCGCATGATACTGTCCCGACGAGTGAGCTCTGCCGCGGAAGGGCGCAAACTGCTGACCGCCGCACTCGCCTCGACGGATGCCCGCACCCGCTGGGGCGCCGCGCGCCTTTTCAATCAACACTTCAAAGATCTGACTGGGCATGATGAGTTGCTTGCGGCCTTGGAGCGCGACCTCGACGACCCCGTTCCTTTTGTGCGGTTCGAAGCCGCTTCCGGCCTGTGGCGTTGGTACTACTGGCAGGTGGATGAGTCAAGCGTGCGCCGGAGTACGCTCGAGGCGCTGGCCACTCATCTCAACACCGAAACCGATCCCATGGTCCGGCGGGGCCTCGAAGAGAGCGTTTACGATCTGCTCGACGAGAATACGGGGTACCTGACCGCCTGGGTCCGGGCGAGCTCACAGGACGTGGATAAGCGCCGCATTGGCGGAGGTTACGAGGCCGTGGTGCGCGAGCAGGCCCAAGTGCTCGCGAAGGTTTTGCGCGAAGGCACTCCGTTGGGCCGTGAAGGCATTCTGAATGCCTTATGGGACTTTCACATTCGGCATTACGCTCTGCCGCCCGTGAAAGAGAACACCGTGGCGATCGGCCTGCCGGCGGTTCTCACCCAGTACGTTCGGGGCGTTCCGGACTTGCACGTTCCTGGCTATGAATACCCGCCCTATCGCGATACTGTGAATTTTAAGTACGACGTGCACAACGGGTTCTTCCAGACACGCATCGGCAACGACAGCGACCTTATCCACTTCTTCAAGAGTTCGGGGCCGGAACTGGAAGACGCACTGCTCGCTTGCCTCCAGGGGGCCGACGACCCGATGAAGATCGAAGTGCTGAAAGCAGGGAGCACTTTGAGCGGAGCCGGCGATGAGCGCTTCACACTAGCCGCCCTCAACCTCTCGCAAGATCCCAGTGAAGATGTCCGGAAGACAGTTCGATATGTCTACGAGGACGGGCAGCGCGGGATCCTCAATCTCGACGCTCCCAGCGCGCCGAATCCTCAACTGGTCAGCAAGGTCGTCGAGATCCTCGAGCATGGTAATCCAGATAGTCAGGCTGTAGTGCTGCCGCTGCTTGCGGCGCTGCCCGGCGATTCCCCCTGGGGACGCCAGGAGGAAGTGATGGCGGCGTTGGGCTTCCTGCTCGAGGCGGCGCCACGGCCGGCGAACTATGCGCAGGTTCTCAATGCGGCTTCTTCTTTCAAAACCCTGATGCAAGTGCCCGCACTGCGCCGGCAGGTTCTGGCGGGATTGGATGATCGCGACCCCGAGGTGCAGCGCGCCGCCCTGCGGGTGTCCCTGGAGCGTTTTCTCAATGACCCGGAAACTGCGCCCCTGGTCAAGTCCGCTTTCGCCAAACTAAACGTCTCGGGACAGACTATTCTGGTTGAGGAAGTCGGCGATCCGAGATTCATGCGGAGGCACCTGGGGATCGCGGGCGGGGCCGTTTCGCAGGACCAGCAGTACTTTCTGGGCGAAAACCTCGCCTACTTGATAGTGCCGGATCTTCTGGATAACCCGATCGTTCTTGACACGATGTTGGCCTGTTTGCGCTCCAGTGATCCGAACGTGCGCGCGGGCTCACTCGACGTTTTGCGCAAAGTGAAAGGGATTGAGGAGCGGCAGGACTTCCGCGCCGCGCTGAGCCAGTTGGAAAAAGACAGTAACCCACGCTTGAAACTCATCGCCGAAAGCGTGTTGGAGGGAAACAAGCTCAGCGAGGCGCTGAAGGATGTGCAGCCCGGCTCGGTGCTCGACTTCAACTACTTCGTCGCGAAGATCGAACCCATTCTGGCCACGCCGGGAGCGGATGGTAAGGCCTGCGTCTTCTGCCATGCCAGTCACGTAATTTTCAAGTTGCAGCCTCCCAACGAACAAGGCGTCTTCTCGCCCCAGGACAGCGAAGAGAATTACAAGTATGCGATGCGCGTCGTGGATATTAACGACCCGGCGCATAGTCTCATGCTGATCAAGCCCACGCGTCCCACAGACAGCGCCGGCAACGTGGGCGATTATCTGGCCACCCACAACGGCGGCCAGCGCTGGCCCGGAAACGAGTCAAGCTGGCAGTACAGGACAATCCTGGATTGGATTCGCGGCGGACGGGCGGAGAACGCCGTGGCCGCAAAGCGAGGCGGCTATTAATATTGCCTCTTCTCCACCCTGGGTCGCTCTGCCCGGCTCATCTGTTTCGTCTCGATGGCCTCGTGTTTGAGCCCGCGAAGTTCCTCGATGTTCTTGCAGACCTTGAGTACACCCGCTGCGATGTCGTCCACATCCTTGCGGCTGCCGAGGAAGAAATGATGAGGCAGCCAGACGGACTCCTCGTAGGCGGCGCGTTCAGAGACAGGGCAATTGTAGAGGCTGCGCAGGTCGAGCGGGTTTTCCCTGCCCCAAGACAGCGCCGGATAATCCGCTGCCTTCACGGGGAATAACGCGCTCTTGTACACCGGCTCATAGAACAAGCCGTCGCAGGGGATGCCTTCCGTCTCGAGCGCACCCAGGAATGCGGCCCGCGGGATGCCCCCGAAGTGTTCGGGAAGATACTTGAAGACATATTGGTAAGCCGCCACGCGCGTGATGCGGCGGTCCCGTTTCAGGAAGGCAAGCCCGGGCGTGCCTGTGATGCGGCTCTCGAGGTATTCCATATTGGCCTGCCGCGTCTCGGCCTGCCGCGCCAAACGATCGAGCTGCACTTCCAAGATGGCGGCCTGGAATTCGGTGATGCGGTAATTGAAGCCGATGATGCGGTGGCCAAACTTATCCGTTTCGCTTGCGCGCCCGCAGTTGACGTAGGATTGCGCGCGCTCCCAATACTCGAGCTTGTTGGTAATCACCGCGCCGCCTTCGCCGGCCGTCATTAGCTTGCTCGACTGGAAGCTGAAGCAGCCCATGTCGCCTGTGGCCCCGGCGCCCTTCTTTTTCCATTGTCCTCCGTGCGCATGGGCGCAATCTTCGATCACTAACAGATTGTGCTGCCGGGCGAGTCGCCCGATGGCATCGAGGTCAGCAAAGCTCATCGCCAGATGGACTGGCAGAATGACTCGAGTCTTACTGGTAATCGCCTTCTCGATTAGACCCGCGTCCAGGCAATACGTTGCGGGGTCGATATCAACGAAAACCGGCACCGCATTGAGTTGGAGCACGGGGCCTACCGTGCCTTCCCAGGTGTAGGCAGGAACGATAACCTCATCGCCCGGTTGGATTCCCACCGCCTTCAACGCGACTTCGATAGCGACCGTGCCGTTGGAAAGTGCGATGCCGTATTTGGCATGGTGGAACTCCGCGAAGCGTTTCGCGAAGGCGCCCGCGTGCGCATTGGGGAAAGGGTAACCGCCCCAATTGCGGCTCTTAAGAACTTGTTGAACGGCCCGTTCTTCCTTGCGGTCGTAAACCGGCCAGGGAGAAAAGGGCTTCGTGCGAACGGGCTTTCCACCGGTGATGGCTAGATTTCCCATAATATGACCTCCGATAAGATTAACGTCGTCATCCTGAGCGGGGCGAAGGATCCCTTGCAGTTCGCTTGCGCCGCCTGGGCCGGAAGCTGCAACTACAGAGGTTCTTCGCCCGCAAACGTTGCGGGCTCAGAATGACAAATTCGAATGTCCTAGTTCACACGCACCACGTTCGAGTAAGCCGACTCGCCAGCATCATTAAGGGCGCGGACGCGGTATGAAACCAAGCCACGACTGGGCAGCGAGTCGGTGAATTCCGTCGTTGCGGCTGGGAGGGTCTTGATTCTCTCCCAACTCCCATCCGCCATGCGGCGCTCCACTGCGGTTTGGGTCGGATTCCCGCCGTGCACTTCCCAAGTCAGCCTTACTCCCTCCGCGCCGTGCTGCGCGCGCAAGGAACTGGGAGCTTCCGGCAGCACGTTCCAATCGAAATAGCTCGCATCGGCGATGGCCAAAACGCTGTCGCGAACCGGGACCGACGCGAGCACGTTGCTGGTGCCTTCCTTCCACTCGAGGGGCCTGATCTCGCCCGAGACTACGTCAATCAGCACCGGATGCTCGATCCCGGTATTCTCCAGGGTAAAACTTTCGTAGAAGGGAGGAAAGGCATTTCCGGGGAGGCTGTGAGCCCCCAGCCAGTAGGCAACGATCGCCTTGCCGTTCTTGGCGCGGAAGCCATAGGCGTAGAACGGAAACCCGGACTTCCGGCGGAGAGCAGGGATTCCAGGGCTGTCGATATTGATGGACGGGTCGATCTTGGTATCGGAAAAAAGCGCGTTGGTGTTTTGCAGCGAGAAGAACACCGGACGGGGAGTAAAGTCTTCCGCAACGTTGCGCAGTCCGTGAATCAATCCGAAATCGTCGTATTCATTTCCGTCTGTGCCTGCGGCGATGAGCCAGACAAAGGTTTTTACGCCGGCCGCCCAGTTGTACACCAACATGCGCGGAATGTATTTGGCCTGCACGGACTCATCCGAACCCTCCCAGGAAGGGATGGAGTTAAACTCGTCATCCCAAAACTGAATGCCGGAGCGAATGCCCGGATACTGGCGCACCAGGTCCCGCAGCTTCGCCGGAGACTCGGGGCCATACGCGCCGTAGTCCTCCGATTCGGGGTTGAAGTTCTGGCCGTAACCCGGGTAGGTGTGATAGGCAAACACATCGATGTCGGCGGCGCAATTGCAGGCGTCGAGGGCGCGCTTCGCGAAGTCGCGCATGGGGTCGGCCTGGCCGCCGTAAATCACCTTCGCGTCCGGATCGGTTTCATGCACTGCCTTGGCCATTGCCCTCAGCAGATGCCCGTACTCTTCCGGATTCCCCCAGGGATTCCAGTAGCCGATGTCCTCCTCGTTCCAAAGCGCCCAGTAGTGAATCTTGCCTTTGAAATGATTCACCATGAAGCGAACGTAGCGCGTAAAGGCTTCGATCTGTTCTGGTGTGCGCGGCGCCCAAAAGATGGAATACAGGCTTCGGTCGTCGTTATGAAAAGTGCCAGGCTCAGGCTCGATCGAGTCAGGGCGTTTGCCCGAGGGAGAAGTGTACATCGGGTTGCCGTACATGAGCTGGACTTGAATCTGGATGCCATTGTCGCGGAGCGAATCGACGTACTCATCCAACAAGGGATTGATTGCCAGCACGCCGCGCTTCTGCTCCACGTAATCCCAGCTCGTCAGGTCGGAGCTGTTCTCATACTGTCCAATGCGAATCCACTTCACCCCGGCGTCAAACATCCGGCTCCACCACCAGCGTTCCCAGGGCAAGTAGGGATCGCGCGGCAGGTCCGAGTTGATGCCGAATCCGTCGGTAATCTGGGATGAGCGTCTGGGAGGAATATGATCCGGAAGCTGGCGTCGACTTTCTTGCGCCAGAAGGCGCTCGCCCGGCGAGGCAAGAACAACAAAGGTTAGAACCAGTAGGAGTCTAACGTGGCGCTTTTGCATCAAGAACGTGCCTCCCACGATAACGGACGCTCTACATCTCATTGAAGCTTGCCGCCTTCCGGAACGCTTCCACGTTGTGGCCGTCTTTCTTCGGCTGCTGGCTCATCAATCCCGCCTTGAGTCCGGCAAGATCGGCAGGTTCCCAGTCCGGTCGGTACTTGTGGATGGAAGGCTCGAATTGGCTCACGTGCTTGGTTGCGGCTTCGAGCTTCAATTGCGCCACCGAATCGATGTTGACCCAGTAGTTGGCCTCCTCGGGCGCGGTGTAGTAGAAGTAGGTCACGGGCACGGCGTAGGGCTCGAGGTGCTGCTCGAGGCGCTGGTTGGGAAAGTAGAGCCAGAACTCCGCGGCGCGAATCGCGTCCAGCGTATTCAGAGCGGCCATGCGATGGTCCGTTTTGTGCCAGCGCGCGTACCAGTTCCCCGGATCGATGCTCAACAGCGCGTCGGGACGGATGCGGCGAATGATCGCCGTTGCCTCTTCAACCAACTTCGGCTGGGGAGCGTATTCCAACATGCCGTCGTCGTAGCCCATCCACTGGATGTTCTCCGTCGAGGTTCCCAGTACGGTTTCAGCCGCCTCTTCCTCCGCCTTGCGAATGCGCGCCAGCCTCTGGGAGCTCATCTCTGGATCGTAGGAGCCCTTATCGTCATTCGTATAAATAACGATATAGACTTTGTTGTGACGTTGATTCAGCAGTGCAATGGTCCCGCCGGCGCCGAACAGCTCGTCGTCCGGATGGGGCGTGAATACAAGCACAGTCTTTCCCGTCATCGACTCGAGGGCACCGTCTTGGGCGGAAATTCTTACGGGAGCCACAAATAAAACCAAAGTGATAGCAAGAACTAGCTGTTTCATAGGTTATTCCGTGCCGTCCAACGGAACGACTCCATTGGTGTGAGATGGGCTTTGCTCAGGACAAGGCATTCTTAGGAAGGCGGCTGGTTATTTCTGCCAGAACCTCGCGAGCCGTACTGAGGGCCTCATTCGTCTCGTCGAGCGAAGGCTCGCTGGGCTCGCCGGGGTAGCGAAATCTCCAGGCGTATTCGGTGAGCGAGGCTGCGCGATCGACAATCGAGTCGAGTGTGGCATCGATCGAAGTGCACGCTCGGCCAAGCTCCTCGAGGTTGTGCGTCTTCCGAAACGGCAGATCATGCCAGGCCAGGAACGCCTTGAACGCCTTCTCGGCCGCCTGCTGGGCGTGGAAAACAACGTCCGACTGCAATCCTGCCTCGGGTTCGGACATACCGTGTTCTGCCGCCCGTAAATCCAGCGCCGCTTTCTTCAACCAAGCTCGAACATCCTCTGTACGAGCCTCATCAGGCGCCATGCAGCAGCCTCCCTTCGCGCAACACGGTGCCCGGTAACGACGCCTTAAGGGATCTCCGGGGCTCGAAGTAAGAGCGGGTACAGACCAGCACGTCAGCGGCAATTCCCGTGCCCCGCAAAGCCTCGTAGGCCAAACGGCTTCGTTTCCGTGCCGGCAGCGCTTCGTCGGGTACGACCACCAGCAAATCGTAATCGCTATCGGGTCCTGAGTCGCCGCGGGCCTTGGATCCGAAAAGGTACACCTGGAGCGGCGCGTAGGAATCCACCAGACGGCGGACGATTTCGTTGAGTGCAGGGTCTTGCGGTTCTTCTTTCATCCTCACGCCCGTCGGGCATGTAAAGCACGCCCCTCGAACAACAATCTAACACACGTAACACTCAGGTGGTTATCTAATGGTTGCCACGGGCCGCGACAACGGCTGGCCAACCTAGACATCAGGACTCTCGAAAATCGATGCGGGCGGGGCTGTCTTTGAATCCGCGCGTCTTGACCGCGTCGTAGATGGTGCCGGCAACAAACCAGCAGCCGCCCAGAATCTTGGCCGGTGTAGCCAGACTCACCCAGATGGCGAAGCAGAAGATAATGCCCAGAACGGGCACAATCGCGTCTCCAAACAAGCGCCTGGAGGCGCGTGCCGAAGGCGCCAGGTAAAACTCCCGCAACGTTGCGGCATTGACGCCCATGAAGGCAAGGAAGGCCCCAAAATTAATCAGCTCTGCGGCCCGCTCATAATTCAGAACGATAGCTCCCAGGAAAGCAATTACACCTATCATAATGATATTCAGACTCGGAGTGTTGCGCTTGGGGTCGAGATAAGCAAAGAAGCGGCGAGGGATAACGTTGTCGCGGCCCATGCCGAACAGTAACCGCGAAAGGCCCGCCTGCCCGCTCAGCCCGGAGCCCAGGTTGGCGAGGATCAGGACGAAAGCCAGGGCTTGAAACAGGAATTTGCCACCCACCACTTGAGTGACGTCCATGAAGGCCGTTTCGAGATTCGGGAATGTATGCCAATCGGGCCACACACGCTGCGCCAAGTAAATCTGAAGACCGCCGAAGAGCCCCGTGAACAGACAGACGCTCACCGTCGCCAAAAGAACGTTCCGGCGTGGGTTGATCGCGTCTTCGGCGAGAGTCGTAATCCCGTCAAATCCGATGTAGGTGAGGGCGGCCAATGAAGTTCCCAATGCGATGGAAGAAACGTGAAAGGTCGACGGATTGTAAAAAGGCTGGGTCGAGAAGACGCCGTGCCAGCCCTGCTGGTGAAAGAGAAGGCGCAAGGCCAGGGCAATGAATACCAGGATGACGGCGGTCATGACGGTTGCAAGCACAAAATTGGTTCGAGCCGTGGTGCGAATGCCGCGCAGGTTGATCAGCGTCATCGCGCCCGCGAAGGCTGCGGCCAGGATCACGTAAGGGACCCCCGGAACCAGACGCTCGACCGTCAATGCGCCATAGACAGTGCAAATCAGGGGAACGATCAAGTAATCGAGAAACATCGCCCACCCCGCCAGGAAACCCAGGTGTGGGTTCAGACCGTAACCGACAAACGTGTAAGCGGAACCGGCTGAGGGGTAAACAGCCGCCATGCGGCCGTAGCTAAAGGCGGTCAGCAGCATGGCGAACATGGACAGTACAATCGTGGTGACGGCGTGGCCATCCGAGAGTTTTTGCGCCACACCGAACAGGGGTACAGGCGCAATGGGCATGATCAGCACGATGCCGTACAGGATCAGATCCCACAGCGTCAGTACGCGTTTGAGGCGAGGCGCGGCCTCGGCAGGAGTAGTTGTCGTGCTCACAGGTTTTTACCGTTGGGGTGGAACGTACCCAGGAGGAGGGGCCGACCCTTCGCCAAAGAAAAACCGCTCCATCTGCTCAGCGATCAATTCCTGGGCTTCCTTGCTGGCGGGGGCCAGGCGATACTCATTGATGAGCATCCTTAAGTAGCTCAGCCACTGCTCCCAGGCTTCTTGCGAGACATTGTCGTAGATACGCTGCCCAAGCTCGCCGTTCCACGGTGGCTCGTCAAGGCCGGGAAGTTCCTTGCCCAGCTTCACACATTTCACCATTCGTTCTGCCATTCGACGTTTACTCCTTTTGGTAGATTTCCAAATCTACCACTTCACCTTCCAAAAGCGATAGCTGAAAGTGAGGTTCGAGAACCCCGTTGCGAAAGGTGGCGGTGGTACGCAAGGGGCTGGCGGCATTCTGTTTCGGGCTACGCAACGCGTTTGGGGTAACGGGGGCTTGCTCTTCCGTCTGCGTCGTAGGGGCGGTTCGCGAAGCGCCCCTACCAGGACCTTTGCCGGCGGCCGCGTCCAGGGCCAGGTTAGCGAGCCGGTCGGCTTCGCGATTCCGCTCGCGTGGTACATGCTCGATCGAGAATGATTCGAAGCGCGCGATCAATCGCCCGGCTGCCTCGTGCAGGGGCTTTAATCCGGGATTCTTCACCTTGTAGACGCCCTTGATTTGCAGCGCCATCAACTCTGAATCCGTTTGCACCTTAACCCGCATGTAGTGTTTGCTGAGGGCATAATCCAGCGCCGCAAGCAGACCTTGGTATTCGGCAACGTTATTGGTGGTTTTCCCGAGATACCCTGAAAACTCAGCCAGCCTGGAGCCGTCGGCAGATTCCATCACCACGCCATAGGCTGCGGGGCCAGGATTGCCCCGCGAGCCGCCGTCGATGTGCACAATGATCTGGGGGGATTGAGCCATGCCGTAAGTCCGAAATTCGAAAATGGAAAATGGAAACTGGAAAAAAGTAACTGGAAAACGGTAACTGGAAAATCCAAATTCCACGATCGAAACTCAAGCCTCGGTCTCAGTTTCGAGTTTCCATTTTCCATTTTCCAGTTTCGATTTTCGAACTAGGCGGTTGCGCCGGCCCCGGAACTGTCGGATTCGGTCGTCCCTACCGGCGCTGGCTCAGGGTAATAAATGATGCGCCCGCAGTTCTCGCAGGTTAGGACGACCTCGTTGGTCCGCACCTCGTTGTAAACCTGGGGGCGCAGGAGAACATTGCAAGCGGTGCAAATCCCCTCGCGAACCTCCGCTACCGCGATGCCACGCTTTGCCGGACGGATGCGGTCGTAATGGGTTCGCGTCGATTCGCTCAAGCTCGCCTGGATTTCAGCGCGACGGGCTTGCAAACCGCGGCGCTCTTCGTCGTCGACCTTCTGTTCGGATTCCAGTCGTGCGATCTCGCCTGCCACCACGGATCGCTGGCTCTCGAGCCGCGACGCGGCCTCTTGCACCTGTTTCTGAATCTCCTCAGCTTCCAGCATCTTCTCCAGAATCTCGTCTTCGATGGCCCGCACTTTGGCCTCTTCGCCCTCAATCTCCCTTGTCATGGCGCGGAATTGGTCGTTGGTTTTTACCTGGTAAAGCTGGTCTTTGTGCTTGGCGATCTTCTCCTGAATGACTTTGATATCGCCGTCCAGTTCCTTGCGCGCATGTTGATTGGCTGTCAAACGCTTCTTTCGATCTTCCTGGGCGTGAATAAACTCATCCAGGCGGGAATGGAGGGACTGTATCTGCGCAGGCAAGGAATCGATCTGCTTGGTCAATTCCTCTATCTTCAGATCCACCTGCTGAAGCTCGATGACATTCTTGAGGTCCGGATGCACTTCCTCTCCTCATCTGAAGCGTCGATTTCATTCTGGCACATTCCGTGGGATGGGGCAAGAAAACAGTCGGTGAATCGGGTGATCGGATGATCGGGTGAACCATTTGCGATTGGTGATTTCTGATTTGCGATTGGGCTTTTCAATCACCAATCACAAATCGCCCATCACAAATCGTTCACCTGTCGCCCCGATCTACTTCCTAATGATCCTCTGGATAGACACAGCACGTCCCGTCGCGGGGTCGGCTTCGATCAGGACTGCATGGAGGCGCACGTCGCCTTTGGCGACTTCAAAGCGAGTGGGAAGCTGATTGAGGAACTTCTGAATGACAGTCTGTTTCTCGATACCAATAACTGAATCGAAAGGTCCGGTCATACCCAGGTCGGTAATGTAGGCTGTACCGTTTGGAAGGATCGACTCATCCGCGGTGGGAATATGGGTGTGCGTACCCAGCACGGCCGTCACGCGCCCGTCCAGATACCAGCCCAGGGCTATCTTTTCGGAGCTCGCCTCGGCATGCACATCTACGATGCGAACCTTGATTTCGGGCGGGATCTTCGCCAGTTCGGCGTCCGCCGTCCGGAACGGGCAATCGATGGGGGTCATGAAAATACGCCCCTGAAGATTCATGACGGCGTAGTCGATCCCAGAGCGAGTTCTGCCCACATATAAACCGTGACCCGGGGCGCCCGGAGGATAATTGGCAGGACGCAAAAGTCGGCCGTCAGCATGCTCGTTTAAATAGGGGTAGATCTCCTTCTTGTCCCAGATGTGATTTCCCGAGGTCAGAACGGCAATTCCCATGTCGAGCAGTTCTTCGACCAGGAGAGGCGTAATGCCAAAGCCGGCGGCGGCGTTTTCCCCGTTGGCCAGCACCAGGTCAGGGTCGTACTCCCCAACCAGCGAGGGCAGCAACTCCTTCACAATGCGGCGGCCGGGATGGCCGAAAATATCGCCGATAAAGAGGATTTTCATGCTTAGGTTATATCGGCTTCCCTGAGGAACCGATCGAGTAGCCGCGTACACTCCTCCACTTTCTCATCGACGCGCCGGGTCTTTTCTTCGTAGCGGGCTTTGATCTGGTGGAACTCGTCGGCAATGTTGAGCGCCGCCAGCACCGCGATGCGCATCGAATCCACCGTTCGGGTGCGGCCGGCGATAGCGCGCATTCTCCCGTCCAGGAATTCACCCAGCTTCTGAATATAGGCCTCGTCAAGCTGGCCCCGGATGAAGTATTCCTGGTCGAAGATAACCACCCGAATGCCTTCTGTATCTTTCGCCGCCATGACGATCGGCCTCCTTCCCTCGCATGCACTGGCTGCAGAAAAGGCTGTCTGTCATCCTGAGCGAAGCGAAGGATCCGCATTCGTTTGTTTTCAAGGGCACACTGCAGATCCTTCACTTCGCTCAGGATGACATCCCGGGGGACTTCTTCCACAGCGTGTTCAGCCTGTCCAGCCAATTACCGCAATTGGCCCCACCTCTTACCCGGCAGGACAGTCAGGTCACAGGTCCGCTCACCCGCTGACATAGGAGCGGTTCACGAACCGCCCCCACTACATGGGTGCTGGGTCCTTATCCACCTGACTCTGGGGCAGTCAACGCATCGATGCGCTGGAGGAGCTTCTCGATGCGCACACGCACTTCTTCCCGTTCGCGCCGCAGTGCAACGAGTTCCCGTTCGTGAGCTTCAATCACCTTGGCCCGTTCTTTGGATTCCACCCTGAACTTTTCAAGGTCCTGCTGCAACGCAAGCTTCTCTTCTTGGGATCTCTTGATAAGCTCAAAAGTCTTTGAAATTCTTTCTTCGAGTTTTCGTAATGGATCGTCAGGTTCGCTCAAGCGTTTCCCCCCCATTCCAAAATTACAGCAGCCTGTCATTAGCCCCGCAACGAGATGCCCAGCGGCTCCAGCGCTGCCATTACCCTTTGACTTACCGATGCAATCTCTTCGCTCGTCAGCGTGTGCGCGCGGCTTTGGAAAGTAACCCGCAAGAGAATGCTGTAATGTGCGGCGGGTATCGAACCACCCCGGAAAAGATCCACAGGGCAAAGGCTCTGGATTTCCTCCAAAGCCAGATCTCGCAGAGCAGCTTGGAGGCGCGCATATGGCACATGTTCTGGGATCACCAACGAGAAATCCCGCTCTACGACGGGAAACTTCGAAAATGGGCGGAAGACCCGGGCGCGCAATTCAAATGCTGCTAAGCGCTCGAACTCCACTTCCGCAAGCCAAGCCGGCTGGCGCAATTTGTAATCGCGCTCGAGTTCACAGCTGAGCCGTCCGAAGATCGCCAGGCTTTGGCCGTGGCTCGTGAACCGGCCGCTCTGGCTTGGTTCGTAGTGGCCGCGTTCTACCGTTTCAAATTCGACCCCCGGAATCTCGAAAAGTCCTACCAATGCCTCCAGATCACCCTTAAGGTCGAAGAGGTCGAGCGGCCTGCCGCTGTCGTGGATGGACGGTGGACGCCGGTGCCCGGTGAGACCCAGGCTCAGAACACGACGCTCCTCGGGCGCTCCGCTCGACGACATCGCATAGGTCTTCCCCAACTCAAACAGACGCACGTCATTTTGGTCCCGATCAAGATTCCAACGCAGAGCGTGAACCATGCTCGGCGCCGCCGACGAACGCAAAGCCGAGGCGTCCTGGCTCAGAGGATTAGCCAGAATCACCGGGGTCTGGTCAGAGAAGCGGGAATTCTCCTCCGGGTCGACAAGCGAAGACAGGATCGTCTCGAAGTACCCGAGGCTGCAGAGCAGATTCGAAACCGTCAGTTCCTTTTCGCGCGTCGCATCACGCTCGGGGCGCGGCGGAGCGGGCCTCAGCCTGGCAGGCAAACGGTCATAGCCATATTGGCGGGCCACTTCCTCGACCAGGTCGATCTCCTTGTTGACGTCGAGGCGAAAAGAAGGCGGCGTCACCCGCCAGCCTACCGTGCCTCGCCGCTCGGTCATGAACCCCAGCGAGCGCAAAGTTCGCTCCACTTCTTCCCAGGGGATGTCCGCTCCCAACATCCGCCGGATTTCACTACGCCGCAGCACCAGGTCCTCACGCCGCCTGGGGACCGGGTACACGTCCACCAGGCCACGAAGGATTTCACCTCCCGCCAGTTCGGCAATCAACTCAGCGGCGCGGTCGATCGCCACGGGCGCCATGTCAATGTCCGCGCCGCGCTCAAAGCGGTGCGAAGCCTCGGTGTGCATGCCGTGGGCCTTCGCGGTGCGCCGGATGGAGAGTGGGTCAAACCAGGCGCACTCCAGCAACACGGAACGAGTGGTGGAGAAAATCTGCGAGTCTTCCCCGCCCATCACTCCGGCCAGCGCCACTGCGCGTTGTGCATCCGCAATGACCAGGTTGTCGGGGGTTAGAGCGCGGCTCGCACCGTCCAGGGTCCGCAACTGTTCGCCGGGAACGGCCCGGCGCACGATGATCTTTCGCTCCCTAAGCCGCTGCAAGTCGAAGGCGTGCAGCGGATGTCCCAGTTCCATCAGCACGTAATTGGTGACGTCCGCCACGTTGTTGATGGGTCTCTGGCCCACCGCTTCGAGACGCTTGACGAGCCAATCTGGGGAGGGCTTTACGCGCACATTTTGAATCACCCGGCCGCAATACCGCGCACAGAGGTCGGGATCGAGAATCTGAATCGAGATTTCCTCGGAACTTCGCACGCCCGATTCTTTCGCGAAAATCTCCAGCCTCTTCAGAGTCTTTCGATAAACAGTGGCCACTTCGCGCGCCACTCCGTAATGGCTGAGGCAGTCCGGCCGGTTGGTGGTGACCTCCACGTCCAACACCCAATCGCCGCCAACCTCCGCGAGCGACTCGACGTTCAAACCGACCATGGTCAGGTCGGCCTTCAGCTGCCCGGGCTCAGCAGTGAAATCCACGAATTCTTTAAGCCAGTTGAGTGAGACTTTCATAAAAGTTCACAGTCGACAGTTAACAGTCGACCGTTCGAAAAACCTGTCATCGCGAGCGCCGCAAGCATCGATGAAGTTCGTCCGGTTCACAGTCAGAACAGTCCCTGCACTCAGAAGTTTTGCGAAGGTTCTGAATGTGTCATCCTGAGCGAAGCGAAGGATCTCTGCAGTTGTTCGTAAATAGTTGATCCCCAGGAAACTGCGGAGATCCTTCGCTTCGCTCAGGATGACAAGCGGTTGATGATTCCGCAGATTCCCGGTCAAAGGTCTTTCACTTTCGACTGTCGACTTTTAACTGTCGACTGCCCTCAGAACTGCCCCAGGAACCGCACGTCTCCCTGGAAGAAAAGCTGGATGTCGTTGATGTCGTACTTCACCATGGCAAAGCGATCCACGCCGAGTCCGAAGGCCCAGCCGGAATACTTGTCGGGATCGATGCCTCCGTTGCGCAGCACCTGCGGGTGAACCATGCCGCAGCCCATCAATTCGATCCATCCGCTCTCTTTGCACACCCGGCAGCCTTTCCCGTCGCAAACGAAGCAACTTACCGCCACTTCGCCGCTCGGCTCGGTGAACGGGAAAAAGCTCGGCTGGAATCGGGTGCGAACCTTCTCGCCGAAGAGCATTTTGGCGAAGAAATCGAGCGTCCCCTTCAGATCCGCAAACGTAATATCCTCGTCGATGGCCAACCCTTCGATCTGGTGGAACATAGGCGAGTGCGTGGAGTCCGGGTTATCGTGCCGATAGCACTTACCCGGGATAATGATATAAAGCGGCGCCCCGTATCTCTCCATGGAGCGAATCTGCACCGGCGAGGTATGAGTCCGCAACACGGTCTTCGCATCAATGTAGAGCGTGTCCCAGTCGTCGCGCGAGGGGTGGCTTTCGGGAATGTTGAGGGCGTCGAAATTGTAATAGGTGCTCTCAATCTCCGGCCCGCTCTCAATTCTGAAACCCAGGTGTAGAAAGATGTCCTCGATTTCACGCTGCATGCGCATTACGGGATGAACTGATCCAAGCGGCCGGTGAATTCCGGGCAGCGTCAAGTCACGCGGCACGGCAGGACCGGCTTCCGGAGGAAGAGGCAATCCCATTTGCAGGCTGCGAGCCTGTTGCAAGGGCGTCGCCTCAACCAGGGGCTGGAATTCCAGGTTGGCCGTGGCTCGACGCAACTCGTTGAACTGCCGTCCCACCGCAGGCTTCAATTCCTTGGCGGCCGGCTTAAGCCAATTCTCATCCACCTGCGAGAGGACCCCGCCCTTGCGTGCCAGCCACCGGTCGCGGAGCGCCTTCGATAGCTTCTCGCGCTGCGCCTGGCTCTGCGCGCCGCGCGAGACCAAATCCGAGCGCTCCTTCTCCGCCGCTTTCCGCAATTCGTCGAAGAGAGACTCCACCCCTAGCGCGTCCGAAACGCCCAGTTGTTGAAGGGTCTTCTTTGCCTTGTCAAGAACAGTCATAGACGTCGTGGGTGCCGCCATCGCAATATGCTAAAGAACCTTCCGTCCGCGTCATCCTGAGCGGAGCGAAGGACCTGGTAGTGTCTTAATTTGAATGGTAGCGCCGACCTTTAGAGCCTGCCCTGAGCAAAGCGAAGGGTCGCCAGATGCTGGCCTAAAGGCCGGCGCTACGCCGCAACTAGGACACTACCAAGGCCCTGTAGTCGTCACGCGGAATAACCGCAGATGCTTCGCTTAGCATGACACCTCCGTTTCAGCGTCCTGCTAGTGATTCCCCGGGGCGGCCCGAACGGCGGCTCCGAGGGATGACTTATTGCTTACGCGCCAGCAGTTGCGGGCTGGCCGGCGCCGATAGCCTGCTTCACTCGGGCCGTCAGCTCCGCAAAACCGGCCTGATCGTTCACGGCCAGTTCGGCCAGCATCTTGCGGTCGAGTTCAATGCCGAGTATCTTCAATCCATGAATGAATTGGCTGTAAGTAAGCTCATGAGAGCGCGCCGCGGCTCCGATGCGGATAATCCAAAGCCTGCGGAAATCGCGTTTCCGCTGACGCCGCCCACGGTAGGCGTAGCGGCCTGCCTTATCGGCAGCTTCTTTCATGAATTTGTAAAGCTTACTCTTGTTGAGAAAATAGCCCTTGGTGAGCTTGGCGAGTTTCTTCCGATTGGCACGGCGAACCGTGCCGCGTTTGACGCGAGGCATGGGTTTGCTCCTTTCGATTTAGTTCAGGGCGGCAGATCCCGCGTGGCGAGATGAAGGCACCCAGCCGTTGGCCTTCCCGCTCCTGTGGCAGCAGGGACTAGGGACTAGGGATTAGGGGTTAGGGGTTTGTTCCCTAATCCCTAGTCCCTAGCCCCTAGTCCCTAGCTGTAAGGCAACATAACCCGAATGGCGGGCGCATTGGCAGGGGAAACGACAGTCGATTGACCCAGTCTCCGCTTGCGCTTGCTAGCCTTCGAGGTCAGGATGTGGCGCGCGAAGGCGTGGTGACGCTCCACCTTCCCAGTGCCCGACAATTTGAAGCGCTTTTGTGCGCCCTTGTGGGTCTTGAGCTTCAGCTTGATCTTCTTGGGCTTCGGCAATTCTACCCTCCAATCGCTAGTATATCTTCGCCTGATAATGTAACGCAGGCCTTCAGTAGCTGCAGCAATACTCCTCTGGCCTGTCATTCCGAGGAGCCGAAGGCGACGAGGAATCTCGCCTTGGCTTTGACAGAACTCAGAGCAAGATTCCTCACTCCGCTCGGAATGACAAGGTCAAGAGATTTCTTGCAGACCAGCCCTTATCGCGCCGGCTCATCTCCAGCCGAAGGCGCGGGAGTTGGCTGTGCAGGCGCAGCGGTTACGGGCACCGGAGGCGCCTTAGGCTGAGGGCTCCGGGCCGGCGCCGGGGATGCCGCACCCGCCGGCCGTGACGGCTGGGGCGCCGAGCCTTTGCCCGGCGCTTTCTTAGCGGAGATAATCGTGGAAAGGTTCGGCCCCTCGATCTTCGGCCGCGTCTCTACCATCCCTACCTCGCTCACCTCATCGGCTAGCTTCTCCATCATTTTGAATCCCAGGTCGCGGTGAGCCATCTCCCGGCCGCGAAACATAACCGTGACTTTTACCTTCGCTCCCTCTTTCAGAAAGTCGATCACCTTGTTGCGCTTGGTTTCAAAATCGTGCGCGGAGGTCCGGGGCCGCATCTTCACTTCTTTAAGCTCAATCGACTTCTGATGCTTTTTAGCCTCGTGCTGCCGCTTGCTGAGCTGGTAAAGATACTTACCGTAATTGATAATGCGGCATACGGGCGGGTTTGCCGTGGGGGCAACTTCCACAAGGTCGAGACCTTGGCCTCGCGCGATTTTCAGAGCCTCATAGGGCGGCATGATTCCCAGTTGTCCGCCCTCTTCATTGATCACCCGGATTTCACGGGCTCGGATTCTCTCATTGATTCGAACAAATCGGTCGGCGATAGGCATTTCCTCCTGGCCCCATTGGCCCAGCAGGGTCGCATGGCCGTGCAGCCCTACTTTTTTAAGCTTCTGCGTGGTCGCGGCGGGGCGCATGGCCATGCGCCCCGAAATCTCCTCGGGCGAGCAGACAGCTTACCATTTCGTGGCTCTGGTGTCGATAAGCTGTCGAATCCAGCCGATAAAATCGTCCAGCGCCCGGAAGCCCGCATCCCCGGTATCCCGGCGCCGCACGGCGACACCACGGCCCTGGGCTTCGCGATCGCCGACCACCAGCATGAACGGCACTTTCTGAAGCTGCGCGTCGCGGATGCGCGCGTTCAGTTTCTCGTTGCGGTCGTCCAGGTTGGCGCGCACGTGGGCCCGGCGCAGCATCTCGTGAGCCTCGCGCGCGTAGGCCAAGTGCTTGTCGCTGATGGGCAGCACCACAGCCTGTACCGGCGCCAGCCAAACAGGAAATGCGCCCGCGTAGTGCTCGATCAGCACCCCAAAGAACCGTTCGATGGAACCCAGTAACGCCCGGTGCACCATCACCGGGGTATGCAGATGCCCGTCGGCGCCGACGTACTCCAATCCGAAGCGCCGTGGCAGGTTAAAGTCAAATTGCACGGTGGTAAGTTGCCACGGGCGGCCGATAGCATCGACCATCTTGACGTCGATCTTGGGCCCGTAGAAAACTGCCTCACCGGGCATATACTTAAACGGAATGTCCATGCGCTTAAGCGTATTCATCAGCGCGCTTTCCGCCATATTCCACTCTTCTTCACTGCCCGCATAGTGCTCAGGGTCCGCCGGGTCGCGCGCCGACAGTTCCACCTGATACTGATCGAAGCCGAAAGTCTTGAGCACCAGGTGGGCAAACTCCACGCAAGCCTCGACCTCGGACTCCAGTTGCTCGCGCATGCAGAAAATATGCGCGTCGTCCTGGGTGAACCCACGCACGCGCAACAACCCGTGGGTGACGCCGGAGCGTTCATACCGATAGACCGTGCCGAGTTCACCCAGGCGCATGGGCAGTTCGCGATAACTTCGCGCACGCGACTTGTAAATCAGAATGTGACCGGGGCAGTTCATGGGCTTGAGCTGGTACTTGTCATTCTCAACGTCCATGACCCCGAACATGTTTTCACGATAAAAGCCGGTGTGGCCGCTGATCTCCCACAGGTGCAGCCGCATGGCGTGCGGTGTGTAGACCAGATCGTATCCACGGGCCGTGAGCTCGTGGTAGAGCCACTCCTCAATTTCACGGCGAATGATGCCGCCTTTCGGATGCCAGAACACCAGCCCGGGTCCCGCGTCCTCCTGAATGCTGAAAAGGTCCAGGTCCTTGCCCAGACGGCGGTGATCGCGCTTTTTGGCCTCTTCCAGGTGCGCCAGATAAGCGTCGAGGTCCTTCTGGGTGAAGAAGGCAGTCCCATAAATGCGCTGCATGGGATGCGACTTCTCATCGGCCTTCCAGTACGCCCCGGCCACACTGAGCAGCTTGACGGCCTTGATTCGCCCGGTGGAGGGAATGTGCGGCCCACGGCAGAAATCGAGGAACTTGCCCGTGCGGTAGGCGCTGAATACCGGATCGGCTTTCTCTTCGATCAGTTCGCACTTCAAGAACTCGCCCATCTCCGCGAAGAGCTTCTTGCCCTCTTCCTTCGGAAAATGGACGCGCTCGTTCGGGACGTCCGCCTTGATGATCTCGCGCATCCGTTCTTCGATCTTCTTGAGATCATCCTCGGTGAAGGGCTTCTCGCGATAGAAGTCGTAGTAGAAACCGTTCTCCGTGGCGGGACCGACGCCCGGGTGCGCGTCCGGGAAAAGGTCGGTGACTGCCGCGGCCAGCACGTGAGCGGTGGAATGGCGATAAATCTCCAGAGCCTCGGGCGAGGTTGAAGTGATGAACTGGATCGGCGCGCTCTGTTCGACAGGGGTCGAAAGATCCACCAGGCGTCCGTCCAGTTTGGCAGCCAATGCCTCGGCCGCAAGGCGTGGCCCGATAGACCTCGCCACCTCCAGCGCTGTTATTCCTTGGGGGAACTCTTTCGCTGTCTTATCAGGGAATTCAATTAGAACGTTTGCCATTCGTCACTTGCTTCCAAGTCTTGCCAAAGTTACTTCTTAAATATAGCAATTCCTGCTGTATAGGGTCAAACACCGTGAACGCCCGTCGTTTTCGGGGGCACTTTTCTCCGCGAGTCTCACCGCGAGTTCCATTGGCTCACGTTCACGGTACTTTCTCGTCGCGTCATACATCATCGCCTCCGGTGGTCTCACCCTCTTTCGCCGCCGCATTCTGCATCTGTGGAATCTGTGTAGTCTGCGGACTCCAGATGAAGCGTTTGCATTCGAGCGAGGAGGAGCCAAAGTTCAGTAGCAAGCCAATCTCATGCCCAGAGGCCTTCAGGTAGTTGAGGATCTGCGCTTCCTCTGTCCCGGACACCCTGGCCAAAGCTTTAAGCTCGACAATTACGGAGTCGTAGCAGAGAAAGTCGGCGCGATAAGTGGTGTTCAGCCTCACACCCTTGTAATAAACCGGCAAATCAACCTCGCGCCGATGGGGCACGGCACGGGCGGCCAACTCCAATGCCAGGGCTTCTTGATAGACGGGCTCAAGGAAGCCATGGCCCAATTGCCGGTGTACTTCCATCGCCGCCCCGATTATCGCATACGTCCTCGGATCGTTCGGCATGGTCCGCAGATTACGCAGATTTCACAGATTAAGCAAGCCGGAAAACCGAAGGCGCCGAGTAGACTGAACGCCCAGCAGTGTGTGCTGAAAGCTCACCGGCAAACGGTTTCGCCGCTGGACCGCGAACCAAGCAGCGGGCCTGGAACGGGGTGAAGGGGTCTAGTTGCTTCTTGCCTTTGTCAATCTGTGTAATCTGCGTAATCTGCGGATTCTGTGTTAGCATGGCTCCATGCAGCCTGCGGATTTTTTCGCCGCATTTCGAAAGGGGCCGGCAGGTGGAGCTTTTTTCTTGCGGGGTCCTGACCGTTTTCTCCAGGAAGAATGCCGCAAAGCGGTGGTGAACTCGATTCCGGAAGAGGCGCGGCAATGGTGCCTGGCGGAAATTGAGTTCGAGGCGCAGCGTCTCCGGCACGATCTCGAAGCAGCCCAGCAGATGCCCATGCTGGGCGGGCACAACTTCTTGCTCTTCTCCGACCCGGAAGATTTCAAACACGCGGGCGAAGAGGACGCTGAGGCATTGCGCGCCTACCTCGAGCATCCCTCGCCCTTCTCCACTGTGGTCTTCACAGCCTCGGAGCCGGACCGAAGGCGGAAGTTCATCCAGTTGCTGGAGAAGAAAGCCCAGTTGGTCGAGATGCGGGCGCTCAATCGCCGCCAGGCCGCGCTCTGGGCCGGCGACTTCCTGCACCAGGCGGGAGTCGGGATCGACGGGGAATTGGCGGAGGAAATTGCCGGCAAATTCGAGATCAGCAACGATTCGCGCAGTGACGCGAAGGCTTCCGGCGTGAACCTGCTCTGGATGCGCACGGAACTCGAGAAACTGCTCACGGCCAACCCCGGCAAGAAGCGCCTTGAGGCGGCCGACTTAGAGCTGATCGTCGCCTTCCGCGAAGAGCGCGAGATTGGAAAACTTCTGCGCGCTATCGCCGAACGAAAATGCGGCCTGGCGCTGGAATTCCTGCGCGATCTTTTGGCCAGCAAAGTCGCCGAGACCTTGATTGTCTGGTGCATCGGTGACCTGTTTCGCCAGACGCTCAGGGGAGGCGGGGCATCCTACGGCGGGGGGCGTGGAAGCTGGTCGCGTCCTGCCAATCCTTACTCCACTTGGGAAATCGTGCCACTCGTCGAGCGGAATTATCCGCGCGAGGAAGTGCAGCAGGCGCTGCGGGCCGTACGCCGCACTGATCTCGGAATTAAATCCTCGTGGAAGGATTCGAGAATTCTTCTGGAGTTTCTGGTTTGGCAGGTAGTGGTCGGCAAGGAGAGCGCAACCATACCCACGATTGGCGAAGATCTGCCCGCTCCCAGCACTGAAGGGTAGCCGCCCCAGCGTCATTGTCATTCTGAGGCCCGTTCGATGGGCCGAAGAATCCCCGCAGTCGACCACCGCTCCCCGTAGGGGAACGGCTTGCCGTCCCCGCATTTCTGCCGTTCCCGACGAGGGTAGGGCAAGCCCTACCCCTACGAGTCGGGGCTCAGAGTGACAATTCTTGACAGCTCTGCGCTAGGCAGAACTGTCCAAGAAAACGAGGCTTAGGCGAGTGCGTTGAAGGCGACTGTCAACCGCGATTTGTAAGCCGCGGCCGTATTGGCGTGCAAGACGCCCTTGTGGATGGAGTGGTCGATGAGCGCCAGCGTGGGCGTCAAAAGCGCTCCCGCAGCGGCTTTATCCTTGGCTTTCAGCGCCGCCCGGAATTTCCGGATCTGATGCCGCAGCTTGGTGATGTGCGCCCGGTTCAGTTCGGTTCGCTTTTGAGTTTGCTTGATGCGCTTTAATGCGGATTTGTGACTTGCCACAGAATCTCCTTTTGTACAAGATACTAACACTCAATTTAACAGACGCTCCCGGGAGCGTCAATGGGTGAACATGGGCAATACTCTCTCTGAATCGGATCTCGAAATACTTATCGATGCGCGGCAGATTGCCTCCCGCATCCGGGAGTTGGGCGAGCAGATCTCGAATGACTATCGCGGCGGCACGCCACACCTGGTGGGCGTACTGATGGGTGCTTGGGTATTCATGGCGGACCTCATCCGTAACCTTAGCGTCGAGGCGACCGTGGATTTCCTGGGAATCCAAAGCTATCTTGCCGGCACGACCTCATCCGGCGAAGTGAAAATCACCAAGGACCTTGATAGGAGCATCGCGGGCCGCGATGTTCTGGTGGTCGAGGATATTCTCGACACGGGGCGCACTTATCAGTACTTGCAGGGAGTTCTCGCCGCCCATCAGCCGAACAGCGTAAAGCTTGTCGCGCTGCTGGATAAAACCGCCCGGCGCGTGGTTCCGGTCGAGGCCGACTACGTGGGCTTCCCGATTCCTGATGTGTTTGTGGTTGGCTACGGCCTGGATTATAACCAGCAATTTCGGCGTCTGCCGGAGGTGCGAGTCCTGGGCGAAATCGGGTGATCGGGAGATCGGGTGAACGAAGAACGATACGGCGATGGGTGGACGGGTTCAGTGAGGAGTACCACAAGCCCTGGCCCTGCTCACTCGATCACCCGATCTCCCGATCAGTTCTTTGTTCATCCGATCACCCGATCATCCGATCTCCCGATTTCTTTACGTTTTCGTCCGTTTGAAATGGATCGTATGCGCCAGGTCTTTGCCGTTCTCGCGCCAGGTCCACTTTTCCGTGAAGTGGTCCTGATCGGCAACTTGGATCAGCAGGTGGCGCATGTGGCCCGCGTTGGGATTTGCCAGATTGGTAATACCGGTAAGTGAGAAATCGAATTCTTTCTGGTCGCCGGTGACGGCAGGCGTTTCCATGCGAGGCTGATTGCCCGCCGCGCAATAGTGAGTCATTGCCAGCCCTTTTCCGTTGGGCGTGTAGAGAGTCACCATCTGATCATCTTCGGTGCTCTGAATCGTCTCTTCCAGCGCCGTCCCATTCGAGACCAGGCGAACGGTGTTGGTTACCGTTTTGCCTTGCGATTCGCGGGCTTCCCAGGTGCCAACAAGGGACTTCAGTTGATCAAATCCGGACATCGGCGGTGCCTGCGAGAGCGCCCGCCCGGCAGACGATCCAATAGCAATGATCCCCAACGCAAGAATATAAGCGGCTTTTCGCATTGTCTACCTCCAATAATCGGGAGAACAATTTGTGATTGGCGATTTGTGATTGGTGATTGAAAGGCCCGTGATTGAAAGGCCCAATCGCAAATCAGAAATCACAAATCGCAAATGATTCACCCGATATTCTACATGCTCGATTCTCAAAGTGGAATCCCCGTGTTCACGGGCAGTGCTCTGGTTTCGGCGTAGCGCTGGCCTTCAGGCCAGCATTTGCCGACCCTTCGCTCCGCTCAGGGCAGGCTCTGAAGGTCGGCGCTACGTTCAAATCAGGACTGCACCTCCTCGCGGGCCCCGAATTCCCTCGGCCGTGGTAAGCTAATTGGCCATGTCTAATGTGCTTCCTGCTCTGCGCCGCGCGCTCGACATCCTTCCCTCGCCGGAGGCCGACCAGCCGGGCCTGATCATCCGCGACCCTTTCCATTACGCGGAAGCCGTGCTGTACGTGCCGACGACCTGGGTTTGGGCGCTGCGGTGCCTGGATGGCGAGCACACCGAACTGGACGTGCAGGAACTCCTCACGCGCGCCACGGGCGGGCTGGTGTTCAGTGATGAAGTTCGGGAGTTCGTCAGCGTTTTGCGACGGGAAGGCTTCCTCGAGACCGAAGAGTTCGAGCGCCGGCGCGAGCGGCGGCACAAGGAATTCCAGGAGCAGCGTGAACGCCCCCCATCGCATGCGGGTTCGGCATACCCCGCGAGTGCGGCGGAAATCCGCAGTATGTTCGCGGAATACTTCAGCTCGGTAGAAGTCGAAGCGGGCCGGGCGGACAACCTCGTGGGAGTGGCCGCGCCGCATGTCAGTCCGGACGGCGGGCGGAACTGCTACGCCGAGACCTACCGGCGGCTGGCCGCAATTCCCTCCCTTGCTGAACGGACGTTCATCGTGCTGGGCACCTCACACTGGGGAGCGGCGGATAAATTCGGCTTGACCCATAAGCCGTTCGTCACGCCGCTCGGGACGCTGCGCGTGGACGACGAGATCGTGAGCTGGCTCGAGCGGCACGGAGGCGGAGCAGTCAATACGGAAGACTATTGCTATGCCATCGAGCACTCGATTGAGTTTCAATGCGTCTTCCTTCAGTATGCGCTCGGACCGGAACTTAAGATTGTGCCGATTTTGTGCGGACCGCTTGGTGAAAGCCCACCGAGCGAGAGTGCTGACCTGAAGGTCAGCGCTACGCCTGGAGGAGGCGGCAGTGCTGACCCGGAGGTCAACGCTGCTTCGGCGCCGGGCGAGCGTGGGCTGGAGAGTTTCCTGGGCGCGTTGGCCGAGGTCGCCGAGAAATACAAGGATCGGCTCTTCTGGGTGCTGGGAATCGACTTGACGCACCTCGGCCGCCGATACGGCAGCCCCTTCTCCGCTCTGGCCAACCAAGGACGAATGGCGGAGGTTGCGGAGCAGGATCGGCGCCGCCTGGATTTGGTGTGCGCCGGCGACAGCCGGGGCTTCCTGGAACTGGTGACAACCGGCGGCGATGAGTTGAACTGGTGCGGTTATTCGACCCTCTATACCTTTCTGAGAGCGGTGGGCAAAGTGCGGGGTCGATTGCTTCGATATGAGCAGTGGAACATCGATCCACAGTCCGTGGTCAGCTTCGCCAGCTTGGAGTTTTTCGCGTCTTGATGGACTAGAGGGAATAGCAAGTACTTATATATTATAACGATGATTAATTATAAATATATCAGTTCGGCTAGGGAAAACGCCTGTGATGGCGCCCGCCGCGCCGGGGCGGCGACAACCCCGATCGGTCGCTAACGATTCCGCTGTAGGGGGACGGCTTGCCGTCCCCGCATTTCCGCTGGCCCGACGAGGGTAGGGCAAGCCCCATAAGCGTTCACTTAACGCCTCAACTGGTCAAGTGGTGGCAATTTGGGTCTCGTTCGCCACTAAATTCAGGCCCGGAGGGCCGACAGGGAGTAGCCCA
>JBEKLY010000010.1:0-49673 GCA_050010015.1 Terriglobia bacterium | reverse complement strand
TCCGGCATCTTGAAATATCCGCCCAGTGCCTTGCTTGTGGAGCCGAAAACCTTGCGCGCAAACTCCAGATTCACCACGCCGACGCGTGGTGCCTTTTGATCGTCATGCCAGGTGAAAGTCCTTCCCGCCAGCAGCACCGTGCCCTCGGCGCGCAGGTATTCGGGAGAGATGTGGTAAATGTACGCGTCGCCGGCGGCATTCGCGGGCCTCACGTCGGTCGCATCACCGTTGAAGACCAAGGAATAATCGTTGGTGTCCTCCAGCAGCAACCCATCGCTGAATCCCACAGTCTCGACGCCGGGAATCGCGCCCACAGCCTCGATCATGCGCTTCTGCATGGGCGGCACCTTGTCGCCGGTGTAACCTGCAAAGGCCACATCGGTCTCAACCAGCATGGCGTTCTGCGGTTCAAAGCCGAAATTACCAGCACCGCGCAGATGGCAATTTGCGCCACCAGCAGAAGGTCGCGGCCACTAACCCGCCGTCCGGTCGTGCCGGTGGATCCCGATTTGACAATCTGATAGGGATCCGCGCGAAGTACCTGCCTTATGGGCACCGCGCCAAACAGGAATCCGCTCGCCAATGTCAATAGCAAGGCGACCGCATAAACACGAGCGTCCGGATACACAGCAGCGCTGGCGGGAAATCTGGGGAGTGGGTTCCAGGCGCTCAGTCCGCTCAAGAGCATCACGCTGCCCCACACTCCGACTGCGCCTCCCATCAGTGAAATTAGCACAGCTTCGGTGAAGAGTTGCCGCAGAATGCGAAGTCGTCCTGCTCCCAGGGCGAGCCGCAGGGCGACCTCCCGCGCGCGGTCTGCGGCGCGGGCGGCAAACAAGCTGCCCAGGTTCGCGCATGCCGCCAGCAGTATGAGCCCCGCCAGCAGCATCAAGCCCGCAAGGAATGCCCGTGCGGGAAGAGCCAGGTAGTCGCCAAAAAGCCATGGCCGAACCAAAGTAAAAGTCATCTGCCCGTCGTCTTTGGGATAGGTCTTTTCCAGATAAGTGCCAATCGAGTTCAGGTCCGCGGCGGCCGGTGCGGGGGTGACTCCCGCCCTCAAATGTCCAATCTGCTGGTCAACCCAACGGTTTCCGCGCGCGTTCAGGTCGCCTGCGTCATGGTTAGCTATATGTGCAAAGAAAGCGGGATGAAAGAACATTAGAGTCCCGTCGAAACCAGGTGGCGCGACGCCGATGATTGTGTAAGGACGTTTATTGAGCTGAACCGTGCGGCCCACCACGCCGCGATCGTCTTGAAAATGGCTGTGCCAATACGCATAGGCGAGCACGATGTAAGGAGCACTGCCGGGGCCACGCTCATCGGAGGGGTGAATGAAGCGGCCGAGATAAGGCCGAATTCCCAGAGCGCCGAAGTAGTTCCCGCTGACGTCAAGGTACCAGACTCGCACCGGATTTCCGCCCGTGTCCAGACCACCTTGAGAGAATGCGTAAGCCGCCAGGTTCTCGAAGCTGCGGTTACGGTCGCGCAAATCGAGGTAGTTGGGATAGGACTCCGGGGGATTGCGATCGCTCACGCGCTCGATGGTGTAGAGGTTCTCCGCTCGAGGCACATTCACCGGCCGCAGGATCACTGCATTCAGAATGCTGAAGACCACAGTGTTTGCGCAGATGGCCAACGCCAGCGTCCCAATCGCCACGGCCGTAAAGCCGGGAGATTTGCGCAACACGCGGAAGGCTAAGCGTAGATCCTGCAGCAGGCTGCTCATGGGTTTTCTCCTCTCACGTCATCCCCAATAGGTTCTGAGTTGGTCTCGCACAACCACTCTCGCCGCAAGCCAGTCAGAGCCTGAAGCTCGAGAATTCTCGTTTTGTAACCGACTTTAGAAGCCCTCGGAGTGACACCACGCAATTGCGACGCCACCCATGACCCCACATAGGTCCTGCAATTACTATGTCATGCGCATGGACAGCCTGACAAGTCGGGTAACCAGTGTTCGATTGTGGGATTCATGTGTTCGCAATTGGGACGGGTGAAGGCGACTGCCCTGAGGCAGCAGATATCTTCGGAGCCCAGAATTGGGCTGATTGCGGGAGCATTGGATTCATGGTATGTTCGTGGCCCGAGTGGGAATCCTGGTGGCCTGCGGATCGTGCCTCGCGGCCGGTGAATGCCGTTTGCCGGCTTTCTCCCGCTGAAACGAATCGTTGAAGCATGAAAGAACCAATCCGCACATACTTGTTTCTTTTGATCGATCTTCCGCCACTATTCCCGCAGGAGGTTTGAATGACGCCGAAAGAACGCTGGCAAGCTGTGCTCGCGGGCAAGCAGCCGGACCGCTTCCCTTGCGATTATGCTGCTACGGCGGAAGTCACGGCGCGACTTTCGAAAGACCTGGGTTGCGCGTCAGAGCGCCAACTTTGGGAGCGCCTGGGCGTTGATAAGCTGATACTCCTCGGCGCCAAACATCCGGGCGCGAAGGAAGACACCTGGCATATGCAGTCGCTCTGGAGCGTCTGGCGGATCGAAGTCGCAAACATTTCTTACGGCGAGAGCTTGGGGACTTACGAAGAGGTGATCACGAGCCCGCTTGCATCGGCCGAGACGGTGTCGGACATCGAGCGGTTCGACTGGCCGGATCCCATGGCGTGGGACGTGATCCACCTGCGGGCGGAGTGTGAGAGGTGGCCATCGTATCCCATCTTGGGCGGCTGTTACGAGCCTTTTTACCTTTACTGCCGGATGCGCGGCATGGAACAGGCGCTCGCTGACTTGAGCGAGAATCCTGCGCTGGCAGAAGCTGCCATGGAACGCATCTACTACATTCACGATTCGGTGATTCGCGGCAGCCTCGAGGCCGCGCGCGGCTTGGTGGATTTCATTTACGTGGCCGAAGATCTCGGCACGCAGAACGCCTTGTTGATGAGCCCGGCGACCTTCCGGCGCTTCATCAAGCCCTGGCTGCGGAAAATGATAGATCTCGCCCACTCGTTCGGCGTCAAGGTGATGCACCATGACGACGGTGCGATCCGGCCTCTCCTGCCGGAACTTATCGAGATCGGGATTGACGTCCTGAACCCCGTGCAGTGGCGCTGTGCGGGAATGGACCGGGAAGACTTGGCGCGCGATTTTGGAAAGTCTATCGTGTTTCACGGGGCCGTCGATAACCAGCAAACGCTTCCCTTCGGCACGACCGAAGACGTGAAGCGGGAAGTGGCGGATAACATCCGCATTTTCGGACAAGGCAAGGGGTACATCGTCGCTCCGTGTCATAACCTCCAGCCTAATACGAGCACCGCTAATATTCTGGCGATGTATGAGGCTGTGCGAGAACACGGCCGGATGAACTGAATATCTCCGCATTGGCGGCACCGGCCGGTTGACATCCCCGCTCCGTATTTCTTACACTGGCAGACATGGAAGTTCATTTCTCCCCGAATACCGAGGCGCGGCTTAAGGAATTTGCCGCCCGCAAAGGCAAGGATGCCGCGCAGGTGGTGGAAGAGACGGTCAGCAACATGCTGCAACGGCAGGCCCGCTTCGTCGAAGGCGTTGAGCGCGGCATCGCTTCGGCCGACCGTGGCGACCTGGTAGACCACGAGGAAGTGGTTAGCAGTATCGAGCGGCTCTTTCGATCGTGACTCGCATCCGCTGGACAACCGACGCCGCCAACCAGCTCGAGGGGATTGTCAAGCACATCCAAGAGAGCAATCCCGAAGCAGCCCGCAAAACCGCTGAGACGATTTTGGGACGCATCGGGGACTTGGAGGCCTTCCCCAACCTCGGCCGACCAGGCGAGGAGGTCAGAGGAACTCGGGAGCTTGTCTGCGCGCCTTACGTCATTGTCTACCGCCTCAAAGAGGACGTTGCCGAAATCCTCTACATCTGGCACGGTGCGCAGGACTGGCGCTAACCGACCAGGTAACGCACTACGGAGGAAGCAATGCGCAAAACACATCTGGCAATCATCGCGTTTATCCTCAGCGTGCATCTGGCGTTGCCTGCATCAGGCGCGCCTGTCACGCAAAGCAGCAACGGTTGGACGGTAACCGCAGACGGCGAACATGGAGTCCTGACCGTCAGCCGCGACGGCCTGGGCACAGTCCTGAACGAGGTTCACCTGAATCTCGAAGGCGAGCACCGTCTGACACGGCTGAAGAGTTGGTCCGCGGAGAAGCTAGGCGCGGATCGAATTTCGATTCGAAGCTCGGAACCTCGCTCAGCCTGGGAGTTCAAACTGCGACCGGAGGCGCTCGAGATTTCAACTACGTCTTCAGAAGGGTTGCTGACTGCGGAAACCCCGGCTCCGCCTGATCGCATTGTGGCGCGCCTGATGGACCCGCAAGGGGCGCCGGTAAATTGGATGATGACGCCCGAGACCAAAAACGGTTTCGGGGGAATCGAGTTTAGCGCTCCGTCGTTTCTGCCCAGGCACAATCCCGACGTGATGTACTTCGCGCTAGGGCAGGTGGCGGGTAACAGCTTACACAGCCTCTTCGATATCAAGGCGGACGCGGCGATCGAATTCTCCGAGCAGACCGTAATGCAGCGTCAGCCGCAGCACACGGGAGTGCTGGGGGTTTCAATTCCAGTGCCGGGTAACACCATGGTCCGGGTGATCCCCGATTATTTCACCAAGGTCTTGGGCGCTCCGACCTACGTTCCGTTTGATGACAGCTATTTCGGCCGCGCGCCCATGGTTTGGGATAGCTGGAGCAGCTATTACGAAGATGTTCGTGAGGACGACGTGGTCCGCAACGCGGATTGGATTGCCGCGAACCTGAAGGCTTACGGATACGAATACGTACAGCTTGACGACGGCTACGACCGCGGCCCGAAAGGAGAGCATTACTGGATTGGCACGTGGAATCAGGAGAAATTCCCGCACGGTCCGAAGTGGCTGACCGATCGCATCAAGTCGAAAGGCCTGCGCGCCGGGGTCTGGCTTGTGCCCAGCGCTTACGCGGGAGCAGTCGAGCAGCATCCGGACTGGTATTTGCGCTACAAAAAGAACGGAGCGATCATCCTCGATTACGACACTCCCACATTGGATTCCACCAACCCGGAAGTTCTCGATTTTCTCAAGAAGGAATTCACCACGCTGGACGATTGGGGATTCGAATACTACAAGTTCGATGGTGAGCACGACTTCCTGAAATACGTCCCAGGCGTGGACCTTGATAAAATCGCAGACAAGAACGTGGACCCCATTGTGGCGTACCGGAATCGCCTGAAGCTGATCCGGGAAACGATCGGCCCGCACCGGTTCATCGAAGGGTGTCCGGCCGGAACGCCGCTGGACGGAATCGGGTATTTCAACTCCGCTTTCACCGGAGAAGATCCCTATAACAGTTGGCAGGGGATGTACTCGGTTTTCAGTTCAATCAATGCCAACGCGTTCTTGAATCACTTGGTGCTCTACGTCATGCCCGGCGAATCGGACGTGGAGCCGCCCATGAGCTTTGCGGAGGCAACGAAGCGGAGACCACCGTCGGTAGTTGAGGCAGAGCGCAACCGCGAAGAGCCGCTTAAAGGCTTCGGCATGACGCTCGAGGAGGCGCGCACTGTGGTAAGCCACGTCGCGCTCAGTGGGGTTGTCTATTCACTCGACAGCGTTCTGCCCGAACTGCCGGAAGAGCGCGTCAAGCTGCTGAAGATGACGCTCCCCACCATGCCGATTTTCCCCATTGACCTCTTCAGTCGCGGCACCGACATGCCCATGTGGGACATCTTCAAGCACTCCACGCCCGATGACTACATCCACAATTATCCCGAGATCATCGACTTGAAGGTGAACGCGCCCTCGGGCGTTTACGATGTGGCCGCCGTGACCAACTGGCGAAGCGGGACCACCACCCGGTCGCTCGGGTTCGCAGATAAGCTGGGATTGAATGCGCAATCTTCTTATGTGGTTTTCGATTTCTGGGCGCAGAAACTCCTGGGCGTATTCAAAAGCAAGATGGACGTCAGCGTCGAGCCGCACGATACGCGCGTGCTGCTCATCCATCCCCTCTCGCTCACGCCACAAGTTGTGGGGAATTCCCGCCACATCTCCGGCGCTTATTCGATCAAGAGCGTAGCGTGGGAAGGCGCTAAGAACCGCCTCCACGGCACCTCGGAAACCGTGCCCGGGGATGACTACACGCTTTGGTTCTATGTCCCCCAGGGAATCACGCTCGGACAGGTTCACGCCTCGGCGGGCAAGCAGGAAATTACGGCTCGGCATGAAGTGACAGGGAATTCATTGCGGGTTAGTTTCCCCGGGCAGCGGGAAGACGTGAACTGGGAAATCGTGTTCACCGCGAAATCTGCCATGTAGGGCAGGGCTTTCCCCACTCGCGAGCAGGGGACGGCAAGCCGTCCCCCTGTCCGATGCGCGCCGAGTGGACTCGAATCGCTAAATCTGGGATAATCGCCCCATTGCTGCTCCACCGGTACGCCTAAATACTCCCGAATCGCATCTGCAATATTCGTCACCGCCTCTTCTCGCGTCGCACCCTGTGACCAGCAACCGGGTAAACTCGGCGCGGAAACGGCGTACCCCTCTTCTGATGGGTATAGAACAATCTTCACCCGCATGCGCCCTCCCAAACTGAGAATATCCGAACAGCGGTAGGTTTGCGATAATCCTCAAGAATTCTCAGGCCCGGCTCCAATCGAGTATAATTGAGGGATCGGGCAGGGCCGATTCAATGAAAAGTTTTGGGCTTCCAGAAACGATCTGGCAGGACGCGCGGTTTGCTTTCCGAACTTTGCGCAAGAATCCCACCTTCGCCGCGATCGCCGTAATCATGGTGGCGCTCGGGATCGGGGCCAATACTGCCATGTTCACTGTGATCCACGCGATTCTGTGGAAGCCGCTCGCCTACCCCCATCCCGATCGCCTCGTCCACATCTCGGGTGGCGCCACTCCGACGCGATTCGCAGAGATGAGGGCCGCTGCGCACTCGTTCACCGATCTCGGAGCTTTTTCCGGCACGGAGGACATCACCCTGGCAGGCGTCGGCGAGCCTGAGGTTTTGGCCGGTGTGCGAATTTCCGCGAGTTTTCTCCACATTCTCGGTGTCGAACCGCTACTCGGCCGCGGCTTCCTTCCGCAGGAAGATTCGGCGGGAGGCCCGCCCGTGGCGATGCTCAGTTTCGAGCTGTGGCAGCGCCGCTTCGCGGGCGATCCGCAGATTGTGGGCAAGACGGCCACGCTGGCGGCGGCGCCCTACACCATCATTGGGATTCTTCCTCCGCATTTTCACTTTCTTTTTTCGAATGTCGACATCTGGATGACCTCGCCGCAGGAATCGCCGCGCTTCCCTCCACGGTCCCGCGCCCTGAGCCCCTACCTGAGCGTCTTCGGCCGCCTCAAGCCGGGCGTGAGCTTCGAGCAGGCAAACGCCGAGATGACGGTGATCCGCCGTCAATACGCGCAGGCGCATCCCGCCATGCTCGACGCCAAGCCAAAAACGCCGGAAGAGGTCACGCCGATGAAGGATGACCTGGTGCGAAACGTCCGCTCCATGCTCTGGCTGCTTTTCGGGGCGGTGGGATTTGTTCTGCTGATCGCTTGCGGCAACCTGGCCAGCCTGCTGCTGGCGCGGGCGTCTGTACGCTCGCGCGAGTTCGCGGTGCGGTCGGCGCTCGGAGCCGCGCGCGTTCGCCTCATCCGCCAACTGCTTGTCGAGAGTCTCGTCTTAGCGGTGGCGGGGGGCGCGCTGGGCGCCCTCTTGGCTGCCTGGAGCCTTCGTGCCATCCCCCATCTTACGGCTCTCGATCTGCCGCGCTCCGGTGAGATTGGCCTCGATTGGGCCGTGCTCGGGTTCGCTGCCCTGCTCTCAGTGGCTACCGGTGTTCTCTTTGGATTGGCGCCGTCGCTCAGCGCCTCGCGGCCCGATCTTATGGGCGTTTTGCGAGGCGGCGGCGAGAGCGGAAATGTGGGAAGCTCACGCGGGGTTTTGGCGGGAGTCAAACTGCGCAGCCTTCTGTCCGTCGCACAAGTCGCCCTCTCCGTCGTGCTGCTGATCGGCGCGGCCTTGCTGATGGAAAGCGTCGCCCGCTTGCGCGCCGTCGATCTCGGTTTCGCCCCCGCGCGTCTGCTCACCCTGCGAGTTTCATTGCCTCCCGTGCGTTATGACACCGATCTGAAGAAGACGTCGTTTTTTCTGGAGTTGGTTCGAAAGGTCAACGCCCTGCCGGGGGTTCAGGCCGCGACGGCGGCCATGTCGCTGCCTATGATGGGCTTTCCTGGAACGCCCGTGCAGGACGCCGCGAAGCCGCCCTTGAAACTTAACGAACGCCTGATCGCGAAATTCCTGCCGGTCACGCCCGGGTACTTTCATACCATGGGCATTCCCCTCAGACGTGGCCGCGATTTCACCGAGCACGACAAGGAAGACACGGAACGAGTGGCCGTCGTTGATGAGAATCTAGCTCACCATTTTTGGCCGGAGTACCCGGCGGGTCTCGACCCGCTCGGTCAGCGCCTGCTGGTGGGTGGCGTCAACCCCAAGCCGGCCACTATTGTCGGAGTCGTGGCCAATGTGCGTCAGTCCCTCGATGATTCGGTCTGGCCGGAAAGCGTGTACGTGACCTTTCCACAGTCGCCTGTGCCGTCGGCGCTGCTCGCCATACGCGCCGCGGGCGCCCCGCTCTCGCTCACCCGAGCCGTTCGCGCCCAGGTGCAGGCCTTGGACCCCGATCAGACGGTTGCCGCCGTCGATACCATGGACGACCTCGTAGAGTCGGATATCGGCCAGAGGCGTTTGCTGCTGATGCTGCTGGGGTCGTTCGCAGCGGTGGCGGTGCTGCTAGCCCTGGTCGGCATCTACGGCGTGATTGCGTATTCGGCAGCACAGCGCACCCAGGAAGTCGCCATTCGGCGCGCCCTCGGGGCGCAGCAAGCCGACATCCTCCGGATGATCGTTGGTCAAGGCTTGGCCTTGGCGCTGGTGGGAATTGGCATCGGGCTCGCCGGAGCCTTTGCCCTGACGCGACTGATGACCAGCCTGCTCTTCCGCATCAGCGCCGCCGATCCGGCCACCTTCGCCGGCGTCGCTGTGCTCTTCCTGCTTGCTGCCCTTGTCGCCAGCTACCTTCCGGCCCGCCGCGCCGCGCGCACCCACCCAATGACCGCCCTGCGCGTTTGATTTTCAGGGGCTGATGGTCCGCCGACGCCGCTTTTTCGCATTTTCCGGTGCTGTCCTAATTTGGGCCGTAACGCCGGCTTCCAGCCGGCACTGGAGCCGCCAAGATGGCGGCGCTACGGCCATGTTAGGACACTACCCATTTTCCGCTTGACAAGCTACGAGGCATGCAATAGCCTATTAGGATGGTCTCGTTGGGGACAGTTTGTCGTAAACATGCGGCGCGACTGCCGAGGCACAGAAGATTCTGGGCGGTTCGGGATGCGGCGGGAAGCAATACAATACGAAAAATACAAAATAGTGGGAACGAAGCTAAGAAGTGCTTGAAAACAAAGGAAGTCACTATTGTGAATGTTGCAAATTATGCGCGTTTTGCACACCATTTATTGGCAATTTGACCCCAAAAGGAGCAAAGAACGCGGCGTTTTTGCGAAAACCAACCTAACGTCAGGAGTTATAGGGTGAGGCCAAGAATGTGACAAGCGGTCGGCTACACCACACGCTCGTTATCGGCGGCGGGCCGGCGGGCGCCATGGCCGCGGAAGCGCTCGCTCGCGCCGGTCGGCGAGTCACTGTCTTTGAGGAGAAGCTTGGCTGGGAGAAACCCTGCGGAGGTGGGGTGACGCACAAGGCTCTTACGCGCTACCCTTTCCTGTCGGCGGCGATCGGGGAAGCCAAGCTGGTGCGGGAAGTTGAGTTCGTGGCCGCCAACAACGCCTCGCTTCGATTCCAGTCGCGCAACCCTTTGGCCATCTACTCCCGTTCTGGTCTGAATGGATTGTTGCTTCACCGCGCCCAATCGGCAGGCGTGGAGGTTGTGGAGGACCGAATCACTGAGCTGCGGCCAGCGGGTTCAGGCTGGGAATTGGAGGGGAAGCGCGGCCATTACAAAGGCAATTATCTCATTCTGGCGGCAGGAGCGCGAACCCGGTTGCGGGCTCAGTTCGCCGAGGACTTCGGGCCGCACGATTTGATGCTGACCTTTGGCTATTATGTGCCGGGCCGCGATGACCTGCTGCGCGTGCAATTCTTCGAGGACTTCGAAGGTTACGTCTGGGCGTTTCCTCGCCCGGACCACCTTTCGGTCGGCATCTGCGGGAAAGTGGGTGAGGATAGGATGGCAGGTCTGCGCGAACGGCTTCACGCCTTCATGCGCAGGTTCGGCTACGCTTGCGAGGGCGCGAGAGTGTACAGCCACTTGCTTCCCGCCCTGAGCGTCGATTCGTGGGGGGGCTTGCGATTGGCCGGGCCGGGGTGGGCGCTGGCGGGAGATGCCGGCGGCCTGGTTGACCCCGTCACCGGTGAGGGCATCTACTACGCGATGCGCTCCGGCGAGTTGTTGGCGCAGTCGCTCGTGGAAGGGTTGCCGGAGCTTTATCCGGAGCGAGTGCAGGAAGAATTCGGCAAGGGACTGGCGCTCGGCGCGCGGCTGGCCCGAACTTTTTATTTCGGAGAATTCCTGGGCGGCGCAGTCCCGACCCGCATGGTTGAATGCGGCGCGCGCAGCCGTAGATTCCTGGAGGTCATCCAAGATATGGTCGATGGATCGCAGTCCTATTTGAGGCTGGCGGCGAAACTGCATATCGGCTTGACTAGAGCGCTTTGGCACACGAGTTCGCTTCGCCACGTGCTGCCGTCAACCTACGAAAATGCGCCGAGCGACTCCCCTCTTTAGTTAAGGAGGGGGACAGGGGGTTGTTGTGTGATCTGCCCGGCTGCCGCCCCCTACCCCTCCTCACCCGGGGAGGGAAGTCAATTTCGGCGCGATGCAGAGAGAAATCTCATGCCCACTAAATCTCAAGAACTGTTTCAAAAGGCCTTGAGCCTGATGCCCGGGGGGGTGAACTCGCCGGTGCGCGCATTTCGCGCCGTGGGCGGCGACCCGGTGTTTATTGCCGGCGGCAAGGGCTCTTCTATCGTCGACGTGGACGGTCGAAGTTACATCGATTACGTCTTGTCCTGGGGGCCTTTGATTCTTGGCCACTCCCATCCGGAAGTCATTGGAGCATTGGCTGAGGCTCTCGAGCGCGGCACGAGCTTCGGCGCTTGCACCGCGGCCGAGGTTGATCTGGCGGAGCGGATTCACGGCGCCTATCCGTCGATCGAGCGTGTGCGCCTTGTTAACTCAGGTACGGAGGCTACTCTTTCCGCGCTGCGCGTGGCGCGCGCCGCCACGGGCCGGGAGCGAATTCTGAAGTTCGAGGGTTGCTACCACGGCCATGGCGACAGCCTGCTGGTAAAAGCCGGTTCGGGCGTGGCCACGCTGGGCTTGCCCGACAGCCCCGGAGTGCCGCGCGCGCTCGCGGAACTGACGGTCACCGTGCCCTTCAATGATCCGGTGGCGCTCGAAGAGGCGTTCCAAATTCACGATCATCAGCTCGCGGCCGTCATTCTCGAGCCCGTGGTAGGCAACGCCGGCTGCATAGCGCCGCGGGCCGGATTCCTTGAGAAGCTTCGCAAGCTGACGGCAGGGCAGGGAACTGTGCTGATTTTCGACGAAGTGATGACGGGATTTCGCGTGGCTTACGGAGGCGCGCAGGAGCTGTTCAGGATTCAGCCGGACCTTACCACGCTTGGCAAGATCATCGGAGGCGGGTTGCCGGTAGGAGCCTATGGCGGGAAAGCGTCGCTGATGGATTGGGTTGCGCCCGCAGGCCCTGTTTATCAGGCTGGAACGCTCTCCGGAAATCCCTTGGCGGTTACAGCGGGACTTAAGACCCTTGAAATTCTGCGCCGGCCAGGCACTTACGAGCGCCTCGAAGTGGTTTCGAACCTGCTTGCCACGGGGTTGGCAGCGGCGGCGACGAAGGCCGGTGTGCCGCTCACCGTTAACCGAGTGGGGTCGATGTTCACCTGCTTCTTCACGAGCGATTCGGTAACGGATTATGCTTCCGCTAAAAAGGCGGACACCGCTAAATTCGCCCACTTCTTCCGTGCGATCCTTGATCGCGGCATCTACTTTCCGCCTTCACAGTTTGAGGCCGCATTTGTTTCCACCGCTCATAATGACGGCGACGTGGCCAGAACGGTGGAAGCCGCCGCAAAGGCTTTCGAGGAAATCAGAAAACAGACGGTGAAAAGTGGGAGTAAGATGACTAACGACAACGGGTCGCTGACGAGTGACGACTGACTAGGAGTGACCGAGAATGACTTCGCGCGAACGAGTGAATCTGGCGCTTCAACACAGGGAACCGGACCGAGTTCCCTTGGACCTCGGCGCAACGACCGTGACGGGTATGCATGTCAGCGCCGCTTACAAACTTCGCCAGGCGCTTGCACTCGACCCACCCGGAACCCCGGTGAAAGTCATCGAGCCGCTGCAAATGTTGGGCGAGATCCAGCTTGACATTCTCGAGGCCTTGGGAATTGACACCGTCAGGCTGGCAGGGACTGGCACGTCCTTTGGATTTAAGTTGGAAGGGTGGAAGGAGTGGAGGACATTTGATGGAACTCCCGCACTGGTGCCGGAGGGATTCAACACCACTCCCGAGCCGGACGGCGATATCCTCATGTATCCGCAAGGAGACCGCTCCGTACAACCGAGTGGAAGAATGCCGAAGGGGGGACTTTACTTCGACCCCATTTTCCGCCAACACCCCATTGATGAAGGCAATCTCAAGGTTGAAGATAACCTGGAAGAGTTCGGTCCGTTTTCGGACGCGGAACTGCAGCACCTAAAACGTGAATCCCTGAGGCTCGATACGGAGACGGACAAGGCGATTGTCTTGAATCTCGGCATGCTCAGCTTGGGCGACATTGCCAAGGTCCCAGGCCAAATGCTCAAGGATCCCAAGGGTATTCGCAGCGCTGAGGAGTGGTACATCAGCTTGAGCGCCCGGCGCGAGTATATCTACAAGATCTTCGAACGTCAGACTGAGATTAATCTGGCAAACCTGGAGAGAATATATCAGGCCGTCGGCGATCGGCCTTCGGTGGCGTATGTTACAGGCACGGACTTCGGCACACAGAACGGCCCGCTTCTCTCGCCCAAGGCTTACCGTGAACTGTTCCTGCCTTTTCACAAGCAAACGAACGACTGGATCCATAAGCACACGGCGTGGAAGATTTTCCTCCATTCCTGCGGGTCAATCTTTGACCTGGTCGAGGATTTCATCCGCGCGGGATTCGATATTCTCAACCCGGTGCAAACCTCGGCCGAACGCATGGACCCCGGCGAATTGAAGAGGAAGTTCGGCGAGCGAGTCACGTTCTGGGGTGGAGGAGTGGATACTCAACACACCTTGCCCTTTGGTTCAGCCGACGACGTGCGCAAAGAAGTGCGCGAGCGCCTTAAGCTTTTTGGCCACGGCGGCGGCTTTGTCTTTAACGCGGTTCATAACATCCAGGCCCAGGTGCCTGTAGCCAACGTGCTGGCCATGTATGACACCGCACGCCAGTGCGGCCATTATCCATTACAGGAATAAGTCAATTAGGACTAGTTAAGTAGATAATACTTGATAGTCGGTAAGCAAGAATGGCACGTCATCCTGCGCTCGCCGGGTCGTTCGGCGAACGACGGACCTCGGCAGTTGTTGGGAACTTTCAGGGCGAACTCAATATAGGAGTCGGAGATGAAAAGCTTCTTGGCAGGTGTAATTGTCACCCTGGTTTGCATTGCCGGTGGAGTGTACGCCTACTTCTCGCGTGGTTCGGCGCCGGTGGCAACAACCGCGCCTCCCATGCCGTTTGAACGGAGGCTGGCGCATATGGCGCTCGACGCCCGATTGCAAAAGGAGATGCCGAAGACCGTCCCAATCGAAGCCAACGAAGTCAATTACCTCGCGGGCGCGCGGCAGTATCTTACACATTGCGCGGTGTGTCACGGGGCTCCCGGGAAGGAGCCGACCGCAATTGCTCGCGGGGAGTTTCCTAAGCCGCCCGAGCTTTTAAAGGGGACAGGCGTAACCGACGATCCTCCCGGCGAAACATATTGGAAGGTAGCGAATGGAATCCGCCTGACGGGTATGCCGGGTTTCAGCCAGAGCCTGTCGCCCACGGAGATGTGGCAAATCTCGCTGATGCTGGCGAATGCCGACAAGCTTCCGCCTTCGGCCAGTGCGATCCTGAAGGGTCAGCCGTAACAAGAAAGCCACAGCAGAGGATCGCTAGAACGCGGAGAGGGTCATGGAGTGCGGCAGCGGAGCTGGCGCCCGGAAATTCGAACGACTGGCGGTAGCTGGCGCTACCGCACTCCAACGCGCCTTCGACACAAGCATTTTCAAAGCAGGCGCTGATGCCGCCAGCGTCACCCAGAAACCACGAAATGTCATTCCGAGCGAAGAGAGGAATCTCGCTCTGCGCCGGGGCGTTGCCGAACAAGAACCATGGCGAGATTCCTCGCTCCGCTCGGAATGACAGCCAATTTCAAAGCGGTGAAGAATCACCAACCCAACAGGAACTGCGAAGATCCTTCGCTTCGCTCAGGATGACAGAGGTTAATCCTATTTGTTCCGGCCTTTTTGGTTCTGCAAGAACTCCGTGAGCGCTCGCAATTGCTCATCGGTGAGATTCTTGAACGGCGGCATCACAGAACCGTGCACATACGCGGGCGGGTCTTTGAAGTGGCCCACCAGCCATTCGGTCGCGCGGCCGCGCGAGCCCTCCGTAGTCAGGTCGGGTCCTACGCCTCCGCCCTCGCCATTGAGCCGGTGGCACGTGAAGCAGCCTTCCTGCCTGTACAGCGTCTTCCCGTACTTAATCAAAGCAGCGTCCGCGTTCTGGGCCGCAGGTTGGGCCTCGAGCGGGGCAGGTGGGGCAGCATTGAGGCGGGGACTGTGGATGAATCGTACCAGCTTCCAGGTGTCCGTGTCGGAAATGCTGGATTCCCAAGAGGGCATCCCGGTTAGGCGAACGCCATTCTGAATGATCCAGAAGAGTTCGGCGTCACTCCAGTGCTGCACATGCGGCGAGTTCATGTCCATCGCAGGCGGGTACATGTTCCGCCCGACATACGTTTCACCACGTCCGTCCGCGCCGTGACAAATGGCGCACGACTGGAGGTATATCTCTCGGCCTTGGTTGAGGACTTCTTCCGATTCGGGAAGTGGGTTCTGTTTGTGCTCAGCCTCGATGGGAATAACCACATCCTTCGCCGCGTTCGCGAGGGTTGTTTCGATTCGAGACGGTTGCTGGTGCGCAGTACAACCGAGCATCAGTGATCCCAGCGTTGCGCCCAGCAAGCCAACCGTCAACCTTAGTTTGTACGGACTCATACATCGACCTCCACTCCCACACAGACTCGAATCTCAGTTTTGAAGAGCCACCCACACGTGCCGATCAGCCCGAAACGCATTCACCAATTACGCGCCGAATGGCCGGCGCGAAGTTCCCGGCTGAGAATCGCCCATCGACGCTCGCGAGCGCTCTCGCTTTCATCCGCATCAAGAGCTCTTCATCGTCCAGGAGTTGCTGGATACGGTCAGCAAGAGCCTCCGCGTTATTCGGCGCAACGAGAAGACCATTCACCCCATCGCGAACGATTTCCGGAATCCCCCCGACATTGGAGCCGATGACTGGAATTCCCAATTGCATCGCCTCGATCGCCACCATCGGAAGGCCTTCACTAACCGTAGAGGGGATCACGACGACATCGCAGGCAGCGTAGAGTGGGGTTGGATCTTCCTGATAGCCGGCCCATGTGACTTGGCCTTCCAGGCTCGAGTTCTTGACGGACAACCTCAACGAGCTTAAATAGAAATCATCATCAAAGCTGTGTGGACCCGGAGCTCCCACGAAGATGACGCGCAGTGCTCTGCCGCGCCGGGTAAGTTCTAGGGCAGCCTCGAGCACCACGTGCTGTCCCTTCTGCGGTGTAATTCGGCCGACAACGCCCACGACGAAGACTCGCCCGTTTGGCGCATCTGCACGCAACCGGCCGGATTGGGCCGCACACGGCGTGGCGGCAGCGAGCGCGCGCACGGGGTTGTAAATGACCTGTAAGATGCTCCTGAGTTCGGGATGACTCGCCAGCAATGCTGCGGCCGTGGTCTCGGAACAAGCTACGATTTTGGTGACATATTTTGCCGCCCTGGCCGCAACAAAGATGTCTGTCTTGCGGGTCAGGGTGAGGTGCAGGTGAAACACCACAGGTGTACTCGTCAGGCGCGCCGCAAGCGTCCCGGCGATGAGGGAGCGCGGGCCGTTGATATACACCAAGCGGATCCCTCGCCGGCGGATGATGCGCGCCAGCAGCCATGCGCAATAAAAACTGCGTAACGCCAGATTCGTCGCGTCACGGACCGACTTTCGGCCGGAGCTATAGCGACCAAGCGGGTAGAGAAAGGTTTCAATGCCGCGGCTCTTGATCTCCTCCACAAACGGCCCGTCTTCAGGGAAACCCACGAGGGGCAGATAATCGGGCTCGACCGCGCGCAGCACCTCAGCGAGAACGCGCTGTGCACCCGCCCGATGGCCCTGCTGTTCGAGGAAAAGAACCGGTATTGGCGCGGCTGGATTGCCTGTCATGAACGGTACCTATCGGCGCGCGATTCGGATGCGCTCCCATTGAATGGATTCCCATTCATATTGCGCCGCCGAGATCACATGATGGAAAAGGCGTCGCGCCACGTAGGCGCTCTGCTTCCAGCCTGCGATGAGGCGCGCAGAAATACCGGGTGTCCGGGTTCCGCCGGCGCGGTTTGGCCGGTGTAAAGGGAATAGTCGTTTTCTTTGGATCTCCCGCCAGGTCGCGTCGTCCGGAATAAACTCACGGTAGAGCAGGAGGCTGTACTTGTTGCCTGTGAAATTGGCCAGAGCTGAGTCGCAGCCATAACGGCTTACCCAGAGAAGCAACGGATGCCGCAGGTCGGAAAGAACGCCGGCATCAATCGCGGCTGAAACAGGTGCGCCAAACAGGCGGGCCGCGAGCGAGAAAACCACTCCCACCATCTCCGGCAGTCGAGGGCTAACCCTGATTCGATCTGCGAATCGCTGCCAAAAAGCCATGTCCGATTGCCGGCGCTCGAGGAAGTGTGCGATTTCGAGGAAGGTGTACAGGCGGCACCAGCACTCGATGATATGGCGAAACGCATGCAAAACCTGGAACAACAACTCATCCTCTTCTGAGAGCGAGAAAAAGCGCAGGCCGTGCCAGATTCGCGGGCGCTTCCGCGCCAAGAAATCATCCGGCAGCGGCAGCGGTATTTTGAGGGCCTCCGGCTCCCAAAGGCGAGTGTGAATCTCCACGCTGCGAGGCAAGTCGGCGGAATAAAGGTCATCGGGCTGCGACGGTATACGCGGCGCGCGCGAGGAATGAACATACACTACAGGATGATCGACGCGTTCGCGCCGGTGAACATACCCAACGCTTCCCAAAGCATGCGACACTCGTCCCATCGACTCCGGCCGCACCAGGTAGTCGTAATCGTAAGCGGGTCGCAAGCGGGCGTCAGGCGTGTATTCGGGAGCTAAAGCGAAACCCTTGAGCACGACATACTCGATCCCGTCGGCTTCGAACAAGCGGTTGATGGAATCGAACTCTTCCGCCATGGCTGCTACGCGGGAGCTATGGTCCGCCATGTTCCGTTTGAGGCGCACGCCGATTTCGGGCGGGACGGCATCGTGGGCTCCGGAGACTTTCAGCCGGTCTAAAAGCCACAGTGCGAGGCCGGTCTGATCGAGCCATTCCAAGCTGTGCTGCCAGTCTCCCCGATCAAAGCTCGCCAGCTTCGTCACGCGCTCCCCAAGAGGGCCTGAAACGGCGAGATAGTCTGTAATCGCGCGGGCGAGGTCACGCTTCACCGTTCGGCCTCCTGTCTTTCCCACACTTGCTCGCCATTGGGGAAAGTCTTCACCCATTGATAATGCGTGGCCACGTACGCGCGCAAAGGCGCCAGGTGGTCTCCCCAATCCCGCCCATACGGGGGAAGATTCAGGAAAGGCGACGTCATGACGAGTCGCACTTGATGGGCTGCGAGCGCCTTGATCACGCCACCTACCTGCTCGGGCCGCGTATACTCCGTAGTGGTTAGGAAAGGTACAGGTGTTGGATTGCGGAGATCGAGTGTGAAATAGAGGCGTGGCACTTCTTCTTCGAAGAAAAGCTCTGAGGGCTTGGTTCGCTCGAGTATCCAGCGGTGCATGTCGTACGTTAGCGGATCGAGAACGGCCATCCGGCCTGTGGGGAGAATCAGTTGGGCACGCCAGTGGGTCTGCCGGCTGGCAGGCTCGACAATTGCGAGGAGCAAAGCTGTAATCCATAGCGCGTACAGGGTTCGTCTGCCGGCTTTACCCCACGAACGGAAGAGCCATACCATCAGGACCAATGCCGGGAGGTAAATGGAGATAGCCCGCAGTTCACCGACCGCGGGTGCTATGCCCACGAAGAGCGAGGCCCCGACAAAGCCCAGCAGCATCAGCCGGTCCACAAGTTCCCCCGGGCAGGAACGCCTGATCCGCGGGGAATAATAGAAAAACACCGCGTACACCAAAGGTGCAATGCCGATGTTGAACAGATAAAGGGCCACGCGGGGCAGTTCATGAGACCATTGATGCAAGCGCGGGAAGTTCAGCGCGAGCATGCGCCACGTGTTCCCCGGCCAACCAGTGTAGTACTTCAAGCCGAAGGTGACCGTGCACCACCAGAAATTCTCGAACCCTGCTTTCCACGCAAAATACCCATTGAACCCGAGTACAACGAAGAGAAAGGCTCCCACCGAGCAGGCCAGTTTTTTGAGAAGCACAGCCACGGTTTGGCGTTTGTCGCGATGCTCCCAAAACAGGAAAACCAGGAGCCCCACGAGAGCCATGAGGCCACGGAACTGCGTGAAGCAGAGGGCCAGACCACAAAGCCCGCCCGCGGCCAGGAGTCGCGCCGGGCTGCGGTTCTCAATGAGGATCGCCAACACCGCCATCACGCAAAGGCTGCTGAACCAGTGGTGTGTCCCGTCGAGGTACCAGAAATAGCCGCAGGTGAGGAAGAGAAGCCCGGGGAGAAAGACGTCGGCCCCGCTCATCAAACGCGTGGCGATGACGAGGCTCAGCCCCATGGCGACGGACCCGAGGAGGATGAGCACAAGGCTGGGAATCCACAAATGGACTCCCAGCAGTTTGAAAAGGCACAAATAGACGAACTCGGTGCCCGGCGTGGTGAATTGGAAGAAGTCGCTGTACATCGTCTGTCCTTCGAGCATTTTCACGGCATTTTCCAAATAGATAAGCTGATCGCCGTTTTGATAGATCGTTCCGACGTCGACAACGAATAGGCTGAGATAGAGGAAGAGAACAGAGCCAGCCAGATAAGAGACGAGAGAGAGTGTGGGTATCCCGTTCCACGATGACCGGGAGACGCGCTGGCTGGCGGTAGCGCCTCCATTATTCTGCAACTGTGGACGCAAATGCTCCACCGCTACCTCCGGTGTTCCGCGGCAGCTAAAGGTTCAGTCTGATCAGCAAAACGGTTTCGCTCCCAGACCTGGTCGAAATTCGAGAACGTCTTCGCCAGATGATAATGCGTAGCGAGGCAAAGACGGAGCGGAGCAAGATGATCGCCGGACGGGCCTGACGCATCAACCCCGTTGTACCAGTTCACGAAACGAACTTGCCGTTGTTCGAGAGCCCGGACTACGTCGTCGACCTCTTCGGGCCTTGTGTAGTCCGTGGGCCTTACAAAAGGCACCCGGGCAGGATTGCGGAGTCCGAGCGTAAAGCAAAGGAACGTATCACCGAAGAAGTATTCCGAAGGCCGGGTTCGCTCAGAAAGCCACTTGCACTTCTCATACAGCGCCGGCTCAAAGAAGGCCGTGCGGCCCGTCGGGACTTCAAGGAAGGCTCTCGAGCGCACCTGCGCGATGACGGGTCTCCCAATCCCCACAACCAGAACTGCCGCCCAGACGATCCGCTGAAGAATGCGCTCCGCTCGGAGAGGCGAATCAAGAAACCACGACAGCAATATGAGACCGGGAAGCGACACGCAGTATATTCTGATGTATGAAGGCGAAGGGGCCACGCCGAGGAACATGAACACTCCCGTAACGTTCACCAACATCAAGCGTGCCCACGGCTGCTGGGGCTGCAGGCGTGACCGGAGGGCATAGCGCACAAAAAACAGAACGTAAACCAACGGAATCAAAGCCTGGATAAAGAACCAGGCGCTTAAGTCCGGCCAGTTCGCCCAACCGTGAGCAGAAGGCCAATACGCCAGGTAAGCTCGCCAGTTATTGAATCGGTCGGCAGGATAGTACTTTGCGACAAACACTACGGTGTAGTAGAAGAACTGCTTTAAACCCACTTTCCAAACGAAATATGCGTTGAAGGCAAGAATCGCCGCCAGAAAGCTCGAGAGCAAATGCCCTACTTTCTTAAATACTAAACGCCACGGCTCGTGGTTTCGATGCCCTTCCCAAATTAGAAACAAACCGAAACCTGCGGCGACCAACGCTTGGGTTTGCGCGATGGACGCGGCCAGGCCGCAGAGCGCTCCCGCCCAGGTCAGGCGGGCCGCGCTACGCTTCTCGAGCAAGACCGCTAAGGCGGCGGTGACGGCGAGGGTACTGTACCAATGATGTGTGGCATCGAGAAAACCGCTGAAGGGAAACACCAGAAACACGAGGCTCGGCAGATAGACGGCCGGGCCAGTCATCACCTTTCTGGAGATCGCGATGCTGAGCCACGCCAATAGAGTCCCAATTGCGACCAGCATGGCTTGGGGGATCCACCCACGAACCCCAAACACCTTGAAAAGAACCGTGTAAATAAGCTCAGTAGCCGGCGGCGTGAAATGGCTGAAGTCCCGGTAGATCACGTCCCCTTGCAACATTCTCGTGGCATGCAGCAAATAAATGGCCTGATCACCAGACGCGCAGCGGGGTATATTCGGAAAAATAAACACCTGCAGATAGACGAAAAGGCCAACGGCCAGCAAGATGAACGAAACCGTCTGGCGCTGGTGATTCTTTTGTTCGATAACCTGTGTCGGCGAGCCCATAAGGCCAATTTCAGAAAGAGCCTCTCTCCTCAGTGAGACAACAATTTCTCGCCCACGCTCAAGACAAAGCTTCCTGTGCTTCCGTGCCGGCAAGCAAGCGTGGGAAGAAAGCCGCAGCCTCAGCCGGGTCGTCTCCGTAGGCGAGGAGCGAGGCGGGCAGTCTCTCAAGCGCGGAAAGAACGGCACAGCGTTGAGCCTTGAAACGCGGATCTTCCCTGAAAAGCAACGCACGCTCCAACCTTTGCGAGAGCTCACTTCCTGCGAGAGGCATAAGACGCGCCGGCCACGCGGAACTCCGTTCGAGGAATACACAACCGACCGGCGCCACGCTGGCCGGCCGGCTCAGGCCGGGAGCAGCGATGTCAAGCTCCAGGTAAATCGAGTCACTATACCTGAGCGGGCGAGTCACGTTGCGAAGGTGCGGAATAAATTGGAGCAGGTCCTCGCGGACCAAGGCCGGCAAAAAACCAGCCCAGGCGCGAATTGTGTCGCCTTCCACTTCGAGGAAAGTTGCCTGATCAGCGCAGAATCGGAGTCCCAGTCCTCCGGCGATGTAGCTCGAGGTCGTTTTGCCGCTGCCCGGCGAGCCAAAAACCAAGAGCCCTCTCTCCCCATGCCCGACGCACGAGGAAAACACGGCAGTCAAGCCCAAGGCTTCCGCAGTCATGCAAAACAGAGGGTCGAGGAAGAGGTTCGAGAAGCCCGGCTTGTCGCTTGCCAGGCCTTCGGTAAGGAAGCCCACTGCTTCGCGCTGTTCAAGATCAACGGCAACAAAATTGTATTGTCCGATGCTCGTGTAGCGAAGGTCTCGATCCGTGAAAGCAGACCGGCATGGCCAAGGGGGTCCCGTCGCCGGCTGGGCTTCGCTCACAATCCTCCAACGAAACTCGGGAGACCCTACGGTGGCAGGAGGGGGAAGTTCTTCTGCGTTGTTACTGCGGTTTTCATAACATTGAAACAGCCGCCGGATTTCAGCTAAAACCACGGGGCTATTGGTTTCCAGCCGGATCCTGCGTCCCATGACCCGCAAATCGAAGCAGTGCGGCGTTGGTGTCTGGCGGCGAAAGGGATCTTCATGCCGCATCACCCCTTGCTTCCTACCCGTCGAGATGGTAGCCCTAACCGGTTCAGCCTCGGCACCGGACTCGATCAGCCGCGTCAACAGTTGTGAGGCCTCCTGCGGCGTTCCGCCGTAGCGGAGCAGCCAGCATTCTCGCTCAACCAAGCGCCGGATCGCCTCGAACTGCGCGGCCGCAGCGCCCGGGGGCTCAGGCAGCAAATCGTGCCTCAGTCGCACCGCAGCCTCGTCGGCAGGCATGCGGACCAGCGTGCTCGTCGAGGATCCGGAGCGCTCCAGGAAGACTAGCCAGTGCGGTTCGCAGCGCGAGGCGCGAGGAAGCCCAAGTTGAGTTTCAACATCTACGGCGATCGCAGTCCTGCCGTCCTGAAGGACCGACGGTTGAAAGCGGCGAAGTTCAGGAAAAAGGGTGACAGCATCAGGGCGCAGCTTCAACAGGGTGGGAAGCCCCCACGCCCGCAGCCGCCCGTCGCAGTTTGAGAGCCAAGTGCGATCGTCGGACAAGAACGCGAACCCTGTTCGCGCAAGGGCTAAAGCGAGCGTGGACTTTCCTGAGCCGGAACTTCCCGACAGCAGAAGCCCTTTCTCGCTCCTGACAACGCAACCACAGTGAAGCTCTGTCACGCCAATTGAGCCGCCGAAAGCCGTCAGCAGATTGGAAAAGATGACGCGTTTCCAATAGCTGTGATCAGCGCCCATAGCGGGCGAGAAGCGCCCCACTGCACGCCTCGCACTTCGATTAATCAGGACTGCGTTCTCGGAGTCAAATGCGCCGAAGATCAGTTGGCCAAGGCCCCTGAAGTGCGCTTTAGGCCACGGAGGCTCTGACTGGGCAGACGTGTCCACCCAGAAGCGTAGATGGAAGTCAGCTTGGCGGCGAGGGCTTTCCAGCGGGAAAAAACTCTCATGCGCCGCTTGAAGAATATCCGGGTAATTCGTTGACAGCTTGCAAACTGCGCCAGCCACCACGAAGATTCCGGAGAGCGGCGTTTCGGCGTCCGTGTGGAGAAAATCTCTCGAGCCCATTTCAAATCACGCCCAGTTGATCGGTTCTTTGCCTGAGGTACCAGCCGGTGCTTTCGCGCCGTTGCCGTTCCGCAGACCGGCAATCGGCCGGTCCGGACTCTTAAGTATGTTGCCTCTATAATGCCGATCTTGTCATAGATTTGTAAAAATCTCCATTGATTAGAATAGTGTCCCAGTTTGAATTCGTAGCGGCGAGTTTATCTCGCCAAATGGCGACGCAAAGCTGCCTCCACTTCAAGCTGCCTACCCTTGCTTCCGCTAGGTCCGTCCCGAAGTAAACGCCACGGTTTGGTCGAGTAATCCTGCATTAGGCGTCAGAGTTACAAATTGTTTACAATAAAGGAAGCGGCCATAAGCATCTAAAGGGCATCGAACTCTCAGCAAGAGCCTTGCAGGATAGGGCGAAAAAACAAAATCGGATTTGAACCGATTCCGAGTCATAGGGCACGAGTCGGAGAATGAGGAGGTCGGAGAATGAGCAAGCCGCTCGGGACAATTGCAGTCGTTTTCGTAGTTGGTGGAATGATGGCCGGCGTGGCGCCCAGCACGCTCGCAACAGATGTGATCTCTGGCGCAGGCGCGGTGGGACATCCGGATCCGCAGCCCAGCCCCTTAGCGGCATACTTGGGGATCGATTTTGTAAACGACTCGACTACAACTGTCCTGTTGGAGCGAGACGGCAAGAGATATGTTGTCGATTTGGTGGCTAGAACGGTTCGGGAGGCTCAACCGCTGGCAGCAGCCCATGTTTCGAGCGCGCCCGCTGGACCTGTGCCGCAAGCGGCTCGTACGGATCCGCCTGACGGCGCGAGCATCTTCAAGAGCAACTGCACGATGTGCCACGGTCCGGACGGCAAAGGAATCGCCGCCATGAAAACGCCGGATTTTACGGATCCGAAGGTGCAAGCGTCGCTCACAGACCAGCAGATGATCGATATCATCACGAACGGAAAGAAAGGGACCGCGATGCCGGCCTGGCGGGACAAGCTTTCGGAGCAGGATATCCGAGCGGTTCAAGCCTACGTTCGGTCTCTGGGGTCGGCGAAGCCGTCGCAAGCCTCGGCACTTGTGCCCTCGCATGAGAGCGCACAGTCCAAAATCTATCAGCCTGGAGATGACCGGCTATTCACTCTGCCCACTGGACGCCGGCTGGACAGCCACGGCATATACGTCAATTTCACGCACCGTTTTGCTTACGATCCGGCCTTTTCGGGTACCGCTCGCGGCGGCGCGCTGTTGGGATTGGATGGAGTCTCGATTTCCTCGTTCGGGCTCGCCTACGGAGTGACGGACAAACTAAGCGTAAGCATTTACCGCTCGCCGAGCTTGATTGGAAGGCCGATCGAGATGATGGCTACCTATAACTTCCTCGACGAGCACGACGGGCAGCCGCTGAACGCCGCGGTTCGAGTCTCCCTCGACGGCCTCAATGACTTCGACAGAATGTTCAGTGAGAACATTGAGGGCGTGTTTTCGAAGAGCATACACATTTGTGGCGTGAAAGCGCAGCTTTACTTTGTGCCCACGGTTTCGTTCAACGACCGCCGGTTGTTTTCCCCCTCTTCTTATGAAACAAGTTCGTTTCCGGCTTTGCCCGGATACAATGCCGTCTCGCTCGGCATCGGAGGAGCGATCGACATCCGGCCGACGGCGGCGCTGATTGCTGAGGTAATCCCCACTGTCTACAACGGCCGGCCTCTGGGGATTCACCGCCCAGCGTACTCCTTTGGCATCCAGAAGAAGATCTGGCGGCACGCTTTCACGTTTGGCTTTAGTAATAGCCCGGGCACCACGGTCTCACAACGTGCGGGGACTGACGCCAGCTTTCTCGGGCAGCCGTCTGCGGACACGCCTAGCGGCCTTTTCATAGGGTTCGATCTGACGCGGCAGGTTCATTGAAGGATCACTTGCGGCTGGAGATGGTTGTTGAAGGCGCCACCCTGAAACTGTGCCAATCGCGCGCCGGTCGCCTGCTAATTCAAAAGTAGCGCCGACCTTCAGAGCCTGCCCTGAGCGAAGCGAAGGGTCGGCAGATGCTGGCCTGAATGCCAGCGCTACCAGTTGAATAATTGCACTACTCGCACCGGTTTTTTTACAACTTTGTTACAAAGCTGCTACAATCACCTGGGGTCACCTATACTACGATAACGTTTCGGTAATAAGCTGCGCACTCAGGGCGCACGGTTCCAGCTCGTCACGATCCTTGAAAGTGGTACCTGTTGCGGTGTCGCAAGGGATCGATTTCTCCATAGGCGATTGGGGCATTGCTGGGTGCGTTGTTCGTGAACCTTTAGAACGGCCTAGTAGTCGCTCGAGGAGGTTTAGAGAGATGAGAGCCTCAAAGAAGGTCGTATTCTTCATCCCTTCCTTTTCAAGCATTGAGGCCACAGCCCCGCTGGGCCTGCTCGCCATCTCGACCCCGCTGCTCCGCGCCGGGTACGACGTGCGCATCATCGACTCCACAATCTCCCCTGATTACAAGTTACGAATTGCCGAGGAAGTGAAGGACGCTCTATGCCTGGGCATTTCGCTTGTCACAGGACCAATGATCCGCGAGACGGTGGAAGTGGCGCGTGCACTCAAGCAATGGAACCCGGAGTTTCCGATCATCCTAGGCGGATGGCATCCTTCCTTATTGCCCACGCAAACGCTGGAAGCGGAATATGTGGACATCATCGTACGGGGTCAAGGTGAGGAAAGCATGCTGGAGGTGGCTGAGCGCTTGCGAGACGGGGCGCAGCTCGATGATGTGGCAGGTGTCGGCTTCAAGCGCGACGGGAAGCTCCAGTTCACCCCCGAGCGACCGCTGAAAGGACTTGAACTCATGCCGCCCAAGGCGTATCACCTGGCGGATTTCGACGCCTATGAACGCGTCTGCGGCCGCCGCTGGGCCATGTATACTTCCAGCCTCGCCTGCCCTTTCAACTGTGCCTATTGCACCAACGCGGGAGTTTACGGCCGCAAGTGGAATGCCCTGCCGGTGGACCAGGTGGTGGAGGAGACTCTGGACCTCACGCGGCGTTACCGGCTGGAACTGCTTTGGATGGCGGACGACAATTTTCTTGTGGACCTGGACCGCGCTCTGAAAATCGGAGAAGGGTTGATCAGGGCGGGCGCCACTTTCAAGTGGAGCGTACAGGCGACTACCAACCTAACGGCCCGCTTGTCAGTCGAGGAGTTGCGCCTGCTGCGCCGCTCGGGCCTGCACCAGATTTGTCAAGGAATCGAGACCGCTTCGCCTACCGTGATGAAGCTGATGAACAAAGGATTTCAGGACATTGGGGACATTTACCAGTCCATTGCGCGTTGCCTTGAGGCGGACGTGATCCCTTCCTTCAACATCATTTTCGGGTTTCCGGGCGAGGGCCTGGCGGAACGGCGCGAGACAATTAGCTTCATGATGGATGTTTGCCGGCGGTTTCCGGGGGCCGAATTCTGGACTAACATCTTCACACCTTATCCAGGCTCGCCTGTCTTCTATCGCGCTAAGGAACTTGGCATCGAGGTGCCGGCGTCGCTGGAAGGTTGGGTGGACTATTTCCCGCGTTACACCGTTCTCCCCTGGCTCAAAGGCAAAGAGCACGAACGTGTGCAGATTATGCGGGACTATCTCCGCATCGCGTTTGATCGCAAACCTATTGCCGAGACGAAGAATGGCAGGCTCGCCAGGAGCCTGCAGCGACTTACAGCTCTTCCAGCACGCTGGCGGCTCGACCACGACTTCTACGGTCTGCCGTGGGAGTTGTGGGTCAATCGGAAACTTAAACATATTCGCAACGTCCAGAAGCCGAAAGTCGACGCCAAGATGCTCGAGCCGGCAACTTCGCCGGGTTAACGACCATGAAAGACAAAGTTGTCCTCGTCTATCCGCCTTACGCGGGGCCGCCGCTTGGCGCGCCGCTCTGCTTGCTGTCCATTGCCTCGCCTCTCCTCTCGGCAGGCTTTCGGGTAGTGCTGATTGATGCGGCCATCCAACCGGACCTCGAGCGCGCAGTCGCAAAGGAGCTCGATGAGGCGCTTTGCCTGGGCATATCGTTTTTTACCGGCCCTATGATCGGCTCTGCAATCAGGGTCTCGCAGATGGCAAAGCGGATCAGACCGGACTTGCCTATCGTCTATGGCGGCTGGCATCCGAGCTTGACGGCGGACCAAACTTTGAAGCCGGACTTCGTGGATGCGGTGGTGCGCGGCCAGGGAGAACTGACGCTCCTGGAACTTGCGCAGCGATTGGCGGAAGGCAAGAGTTTGGAGGGTCTGCGCGGCGCTTCGGTCAAGATTGGCGGCAGTGCAATTCACAATCCGGAAAGGCCGGTCGAGAACATCAACAACTTGCCGACTCCGGCGTTCGAACTGGGCGACTTCGACGCTTACGCGCGCGCGAGCGGCCTGCGCGAGCTGGGTTACGCGACGAGCGTCGGCTGTCCGTACGCCTGCAACTACTGCACGGACCAGGTGTTTTACAAGCGCCGCTTCAACGCTTACAGCACCGAGCGGGTGGTGCGGGAGGTGCCTGATCTGGTCTCGCGTTATCGCCTGACGGACGTTGCATTCTTTGACTCAAACTTCCCCGTTGATGTTAAACGCGCCTTGGCCATTGCGCACGGTTTCGTGGAGAGTCGCGTCAAGTTCCGCTGGTCGGTTCAAGCTTCGACTGATCTTCTCTGCCGTATGAGCGATGAGGAGGTTCGCCTGCTGGCGCAAGGCGGCCTCCACTACCTGGGTTTCGGCACCGAGTCCGCATCCCAGGAAGTGCTGGCCATGATGAACAAGAAGCATCAACGGGTAGACGACATGTTCGAGACGGCGCGCAAAACCGAGCAGGCGGGAATTCGCGTCACCTATAACATCATTCTTGGGTATCCCGGCGAGACCGAGGCCGATCGGGTTGAGACGTTTCGCGTGATGAGCGAGCTGGCACGGCAGCACTCGAATGTCAGCTTCTCCCCTAATATCTTCACGCCGTACCCTGGAATTCCCATCTGGCCTCAGTTGCGGCAGATGGGAGTGCGCGAGCCGGAGTCGCTTCGAGAGTGGGAAAGCCTGCCGCTCGGGAAAAACGTGCTGCCGTGGCTGAGGGGAGGTGAACTCGAGCGGCTGCAGCGGATGCTTGAGTTTTTTCTGTTGAATAACCAGATTCGTAAGGCGACTTCCGGGGTTCCCTGGCTCAGGAATGGCGTGCGAAAGGCGATGGGGGCGCCGCTTCGATGGCGTCTGCGGAAAAGTTACTTCTCGTTCCCGTGTGAACTTTGGCTGGCTCGTGCGACAGAGCGCCTGGTTACCCGGCGGTCGCTCTTAACAGGACAGGCCCTGAGCCACAGTATGCAAGAAGTGTGTTGAGCACCCTTGTCGGCAAATGTCGTTCCGGGCGCGGCGAGGAATCTCGCGCTGCCTCGACACCTAAGGCGGCCTAGGTGTCAGCCAAGAGGATTTGAGCGAGATTCCTCGCTGCTGTCGGAGTGACAAGGATGGAAGGCAGCGGTACGGGTGGGAAGTCGTTGGAGGAAACCTCTTGGTAGATGTTCTGCTCACTCACTCTTACCATCTCTTCTACGATCCGAAGCAGATACGCAAGATGCAGCCCTATCCGCCGCTGGGCACTCTCTATGCGGCGGCTCTGCTTAGGAAGCACGGGTTCTCGGTTGCCCTGTTTGACACGATGCTGGAAGACCCGAGCGCCGGGTTCGAGGAGGCGTTGCGCCTCTATCGCCCTCGCGTAGTTGCCCTTTACGAAGACAACTTCAATTTTCTCACCAAGATGTGCTTGACCCGCATGCGCGCAGTGGCTTTCGGGATGCTCGACGCCGCCGTTTCGATGGGCTCTACGGTAATCGCCAGCGGCTCCGATGCCTCCGACCAAACCGAAGAATACTTGCGGCGAGGCTTTGATTATGTCCTGCTCGGAGAGGCCGAATGGACATTGGTGGAGCTGGTCGCAGGGCTATTGGGGAACTCCGATTGCCGGCCCGAGCAAATCCCTGGCGTTGCTCTTCTCGATCCTGCTACGGACGAGCTAGCCCGGAGCCCCCGCCGGCCCATTCTGCGAGATCTTGATACGCTTCCCCTGCCGGCTCGAGACCTTATCCAGCCGGATGCGTACCGGAAGGCGTGGCGGGAGAGACACGGCTTCTTCTCAATGAATTTGGTTGCCAGCCGAGGCTGCCCGTATCGTTGCAACTGGTGCGCGCGGCCCATTTACGGTGACTCGTTCCACGTACGCTCCGCTGAGGGCGTGGCGGAGGAGATGAAGGAGCTCAAAGAGCAGTATCGAGCCGAGCACCTCTGGTTCGCAGACGACGTGTTCGGGCTGAAGCATCATTGGGTGGAGGAACTGGCCGAAGCGGTCGAAAGACGGGCCGCTCGCATTCCCTTCAAAGTTCAGTCTCGAGTCAACCTGGTTACCTCAGAGGTGGCGTCCGCTCTCGGCCGGGCCGGGTGTACTGAAGTGTGGATGGGGGTCGAGTCCGGGTCGCAGAAGATCCTCAATGCTATGGAAAAAGGCACGCGCGTGGAATTGGTGGCGGAGGCGCGAGAGAACTTGCGCCGGGAAGGAATCCGGGCCTGCTTCTTCCTCCAGTTTGGCTATCCAGGCGAAACCTGGGAAGACATTCAAAATACCGTCGAACTGGTGCGCGAGACTCGGCCCGAGGATATCGGAGTTTCGGTTTCGTATCCTCTTCCCGGAACCGAGTTCTACGAGCGGGTGCGCGAGGAGCTGGGAGCAAAGCGAAACTGGGTGGACAGTGACGACCTTTCGGTAATGTTCAAAGGGACCTACACCAATGATTTCTATCGCGCTCTGCGCGACGCCTTGCATGCTGAGGTTGACACGTGGGCAACCCAGCAGCATCGAGGAACCGGGAACGGCAGGCCCCAAGGGAATCAGACACAAGGTAATTCGGCGGAAGTCGCGCGGCTTTGGCAGACAGTTGAACGGATGCAAAAGAGTTGTCGCAACTCGGAACCGACTTTGGTGTAGCGCGGGCGTCTCGCCCGCTGTGGCGGGAGCGTCCCGCTCCCGCGCGCGGGCAGGATGCCCGCGCTCCCGTCGGCGAGACGCCGGCGCTACGCAACAACTATGGACTTGCTGTTAACCCACGGCTACTTCCTTCATGAAGATCCTAAGGAGCTTCAGATCATGAAGCCCTACGTTCCTCTTGGGATCCTCTATATCTGTTCACACCTGCGCAAGAAGGGCGTAGAGGTGGAAGTATTCGATACTACTTTTTCCTCCCGGGCAGAGCTTTTTGAAATGTTGCGGACGGAGCCACCTACCATCCTCGGCGTCTATGCGAATCTCATGACGCGTGCCAATGTGATCGAGATTCTGCGGGTAGCGAAAGACGCAGGATGGCAGACCATTGTGGGGGGGCCCGAACCCGGCGCGTATGCGAACGAATACCTGGAAGCGGGAGCGGACATCGTGGTGGTCGGAGAGGGCGAAATCACGATGGAAGAACTGCTCCCGGCACTGAAAGCATCGAGGGCCGGGCGCCTCGCTCTTGCCTCGCGGCTGGAGAACATTTGCGGGATCGCCTTCCGCGGTGAAGATGGCTCTCTGCGCCGCACTCCTCCGCGCCGTCAGATAGCCGAACTCGACGCTCAACCTTGGCCTGAGCGCGAGGCCGTTGACGTGGATCGATACGTCAAGACCTGGCGCGAACACCACGGCATGGGCTCGGTTTCTTTAATTACCGCGCGCGGCTGCCCATACCGTTGCCGATGGTGCAGCCATGAGGTATTCGGAAAGACCCACCGCCGCAGAAGGCCAGCGTCAGTGGCGGACGAACTCGAGTGGCTGCTCAATCGGTATCAGCCGGATATGGCGTGGCTGGCCGACGACGTCTTCACTATCCATCACGGATGGCTTTTCCAATATGCGGCCGAGTTGAAGCGCCGTGGACTGAAGATTCCGTTCGAGTGCATTTCCCGCGCCGATCGGCTGAACACGCAAGTAATCGATACATTGGCTGAGCTCGGCTGCTTTCGAGTCTGGATCGGTTCGGAAAGCGGCTCGCAGCGAATCCTCGACGCGATGCAACGCGATGTGACTGTGGCGCAGGTCCAGACGGCCGTGTCTCTCGCCAAATCGCGCGGCATCAAGACGGGAATGTTTCTGATGTGGGGCTACCCGGGCGAAGAAATCGAGGATATCGAGGCGACGGTTGAACACGTCAAGAAGACAGACCCTGATGTGTTCTTTACCACGATTTCTTATCCCATCAAGGGCACGCCATACTTCGATGATGTGGCGCAGCAGCTTGTTCCTCTGGAATCCTGGACTGGAGGATCCGACCGGGATTATCGAATTCGTGGCCGCCACTCCCGTCGATTCTATCAGAGCGCTGACCAACTGCTCCGCAGCGAGGTCGAATTGGGCCGGCTCTTGAATGGGAAAGGCGCGCCGATAGACCTCGTGTTAGTGGCCGAGCTTCAGGGAAAAATCGCGCAGGCGCGCGAAGGTCTGCGCGCGGCCGGCGCGGAGGTGGAGGCTTGATCGAGATGCCCGCGGCGCTTGCCTCTCCTGCCCGTGATGCGCCATTCGACCATGTAGCGGATATCTACGACGCGGTTTTCACCAATTCTCTCATTGGCCGCGCGCAACGTGACTCGGTGTGGGAGGAGTTGGACCGCTGCTTCCATCCGGGCCAACGTATTCTCGAACTCAACTGCGGCACGGGGGTGGATGCTCTTCACTTGGCAGAGCGTGGAGTCGAAGTGCTGGCCTGCGACGTCGCTCCTCGGATGATTCAAGTGGCTCACGAGCGATTGAGTTCGCGCGGTGGAAGCTCGCGAGTTGACTTTCGAGTGCTAGCAACCGAGGAAATCGCCGTCCTGGCCGAGGAGGGTCCGTTCGACGGGGTGTTTTCCAATTTCGGGGGACTGAATTGCGTGCCCGATCTTTCGAGTGTGGCTCGCGACTTGGCGAAACTCTTGACGCCTCGAGCAAGCGCTTTGCTGTGCATGGCCGGGCCTCGAGTGGCCTGGGAAATCATCTGGTATCTGGGGAAGGGAAACCCTCGCAAGGCGCTGCGACGTTTCAAGCGCGGTGGCACCGTCGTACGCCTTGCCGAAGGTGTGACCGTCGAAGTTCGCTACCCGTCAGTAGGCGCCATGGCTCGGCTGTTCGCTCCGGAGTTTCGCCTGCTGCGGATTAAGGGAATCGGCGTTACTGTGCCGCCTTCTTACTTGGAACCGCTCGCGCAGCGCTTTCCGAGGGTGCTCGAAACACTGATGGGCGTCGATCGCTTGCTGAGCCGCGTCCCTGTGTTTCGCACCTTGGCGGACCATCTTGTCTTGGAATTTCAGCGTGTAGAGTAGGAGAAAGTAATTCTCACCACAGAGGGCACAGAGACGATACCGGAGCGTTTTCTCGGTGCTCTCTGTGTTCTCTGTGGTGAAGTCTTTCCGGTCGTTAGGAGATCGCATGATCGTGCTCTACAATCCCAAGGCGACGAGGAGGCCCTGCAACCGGCGCTTTCCGCTCTCGGTGCTTTCTATCGCCGCGATTCTCGAAGGCCGTGAAGAGTATGAGATCGTGGATGGCAACCTTGATCCGAATCCCCAGGAAACGCTTGCCGCGTTGATGCGGGAGAAGCCGGTCGAGTTGCTGGCCGTCTCGGTAATGCCCGGTCCACAAACCAAGAGTGTTGTGGAAACCTTGCCGCAACTCCGGCGGAGCTTTCCCCACATCCCGACTGTTTGGGGAGGATATTTCCCAACCAACTACACCGAGGCGGCGCTGAATGCGCCCTACGTCGATTTTGCGGTGCGCGGCCAGGGCGAAGATACGTTCCTTGAGCTTCTGAGTGCGCTGCGAGGAGAGCGCGGCGTGGAGGGCATTCGGGGGCTTTCCTATAAAGACTCTACGGGCAAGCAGATCCACAACCCCGAGCGCGCTTTGAAAAGCCCCGGATCGTTTCCCTGGTTTCCCTACTACCGTCTTCCGGTTGATACATACCTGCTTCCGACTTATCTCGGCAAACGGACAGCCGTTCACCAGGCCAGCATCGGATGCCCTTACAGTTGTAATTTCTGCGGCGTCACGACTTTTTCCGGGAGCCGGGAGAAGATGGAGCCGCCCGAGCGAACTGCCGCCATCCTTCAGCATTTGGCGGAGAAATACCGCGCTGACGCGGTGCAGTTCTACGACAACAACTTCTTCCTGAGGGAGGATGACGCGCGGGAACTGGCGGAGCGCATCCAGCCACTCAATTTGCGTTGGTGGTGCGAGGCGCGGATCGATGCGATGCTGCGTTATTCCGACGCGACGCTCGAGGCGATCCGTCGCGCGGGATTGACAATGGTCTATGTAGGGGCCGAATCGGGCTCCGACTGGGTGCTGAAGGAGATGAAGAAGCAACTCAAGGCGGAGCAGATACTCGAGTTTGCAGCACGCATCCGGAAATTCGACATCATCCCTGAACTCTCTTTTTGCATGGGCAATCCCAAAGCTCCGGAGCAAGATACGCGAGAATGCCTGGCCTTTATTCGCAAGGTCAAGCGCCTGAACCCGGAGGCGGAAATCGTGGTCAACACTTACACGCCCGTTCCGCAGCGCGAGAGGATGTACGGGGGCGTGGAAGACCAAGTCCAGTTTCCCGAGACCCCGGAGGAATGGGCGACGGACCGATGGCAACGATTCACCACCCAGAAAGACCCCTCGGCGCCGTGGCTGCGACCGCACACAAAGCGGCTGATCGATAACTTCGAGCTGGTCGTGACCTCGCGCTGGCCTACCATGCAAGACTTCAGGTTACCTCGCTGGGGGCGTTGGCTGTTGAAGCTGCTGAGCGATTGGCGTTACCGGCTCCGTTTCTACTCGTTTCCCTTCGAGTTGAGATGGACGCAACGCTACTTCAAGCTCCGCAAGCCAAAAGAGGAGAGTCTGTGAAGGCAGTCGAGAGTCGAGAGTTGAGAGTCGGGAGTCGCCCGTCAACCCGTGTTTCCCCAGGCGAAGGTTACAGGCTTTGGGCCGCGACCTACGACAGCAGCCTGAACCCGCTGCTGGCGCTCGAAGACCGAGCCCTGCGTCGCATGCTGCCGGAATTACGGCACAAGGACGCCCTGGACATCGGTTGTGGGACAGGCCGGTGGCTTTGCACCCTCATTAACCTCGGTGCCGGCTCAGTGGTGGGAGTGGATGCCAGTCGCGAGATGATCATGAACGCAAGAGCCAAGCCGGCGCTTCGCGGTCGCCTCGTTATTGCTGACAGCTCTACGCTTCCACTTCGGCCGAAATCGGCGGACGTGATTGTCTGCTCTTTTACTATCGGCCACGTCTTCAACGCCTTCGGACTTGCAAACGAACTCGCCCGCGTGGCGCGGCCGGGCGCCGATGTCTTTGTCACCGACATGCACCCTGCGGCTCGCGCGCTCGGATGGCGCTGCGCCTTTCGGTTCGCCGATCGGACGGTGGAGATCGAGACCTTCGTCCACGCCTTGCCGGATCTCCGCGGGTCATTCGAGGACGCACGGTTCAGCCTTGTGAAGTCCGTTGATTTCCGTCTCGGCGAACCGGAAAGGCGAATCTTCAGAGCAGCAGGCAAGGGCAGCATGTTCGAGTCAGCACGCGCAGTGCCCGCGGTGCTTGTCCTTCATTTCAGACTGAGCGTTTAATTGACTGATCTCGAGACCATTTCGAGCTCCCCGAATTCTGCGTCGCCACGTTTCGATCCGCACCTTCGCTCGCTCCCGATCCTTGTTTTGTTCCCCCACAATCGCTGCAACTGCCGTTGCATGATGTGTGATATCTGGCGCATCCGTCAGGTCCGGGAGATTACAGCCGACGACCTTCGTGTCCACATCGAGTCCTTGCGAAAACTCCGGGTCCGGTGGGTTGTCTTTTCCGGGGGAGAACCGCAGATGCACACCGATCTGGCGGCGCTCAGCCGCCTCCTCAGAGCTGAAGGCGTGCGGCTCACCCTGCTCACTGCCGGTCTGCTGCTGGAAGCTCAGGTTGCGACGATTGCGACGACAATGGACGATGTCATTGTCTCGCTTGACGGTCCGCCCGATATTCACAACCAGATTCGGCGTGTGCGTGAGGCATTCGAAACCCTCGGTCGTGGCGTACGCGCCTTGCGGGAGATCAGGCCCCAGATCGAAATCCGAGGGCGGGCGACCGTGCAAAAAGCGAATTGCACGCACCTCCGAGCCATCGTCGCCGCAGCCCGGCAATTGGGCTTGAATTCCATTTCTTTCCTTGCGGCTGACGTGAGTTCGGAGGCATTTAACCGCCCCGGGGGTTGGCCCGCGAATCGTCAGGGCACAGTCGCCCTCGGAGGGGAGGAGATTGCGGCGCTTGAGCAAGAGGTCGAGTTGCTCATTGAGCAGTACGGGAATCAGATCGAAAGCGGCTTCATCGTGGAGAGCGCGGAGAAACTCCGCCGCATCGTGCGCCATTTTCGAGCGCAACTGGGTGAGATTGCTCCTGTCGCGCCGACTTGCAACGCACCCTGGGTATCGGCGGTCGTCGAAGCCGACGGTACGGTGCGGCCGTGCTTCTTCCATCGACCGATTGGCAACATCCACGAGAAGGCGCTTGCCGAAATCGTCAACGGTGATCCCGCCGTGGAATTTCGGCGGCAACTCGATATCCCCGCCAACTCGGTTTGCCAGCGCTGCGTCTGTTCCTTGCACTGGTCGGCGTGACGTAGCGGCAGGTTTACCCCGCCATGTTTCCACTTGTGTCAATACACCATGGTGGCGTAAAGCCGCCGCTACGCCGCCTTCGTCAGGCTGGGAAGCAGTGGCCCACTTTTATCCTGCTTGCTTGGCCTGGCGAGCGTGCATCTTCTCAAACGCGGCGCGCCCGCGCTTCTCGATTTCTGCCGGGGTCAAGTCTTCTTTGTGCGTCCCCATCGACCACCTGTGGCCGAACGGATCGGTGACCATGCCATAGCGGTCTCCCCAGAACTGATCCATCACCGGCATAACGACCTTGGAGCCTGCCGCTACAGCCTGATTGAACAGCTGATCCACGTCTTCGACGTAGATGTGGATAGTCACCGGGGAGTCCCCCAGCGAGAGCGGCGATTTGGCGCCCATGCCGGGGAATTCCTCGGCTATCATCAGAATCGAATCGCCGACTTTGAGATCGGCGTTCATGATCTTCCCGTCGGGAGAGTAGTGGGTGCTACGCACTTGAGCGCCAAACGCCTGCTTGTAGAAATCAATGGCCCGTGGGGCATCTTTCACGGTCAGATAAGGGGTCAGAGTGTGGAATCCTTCCGGAATTGGTTTCGCTGCCATGTTGTCTCCTCCAAAACAAGAGTAGGAAATCAGAGCCGAAGCGCTCGAAAGCGTGCAGCAACCGGATCAGCCGGTGTCTCAACCGGCGACACCATAAACTGTCGCTTCAAGCCCTTGCTTTCTATTCATCGTATCACAGGCGGGGATAGGCCTGGCAAGGCGTGGCGCGTTTTCACAGCAACCGTCACTGTGCACCCGAAGACTTGCTGCCGGCTGCTATGGCTGCATCTAATCGCAGCAGGAATAATCTCACCTCTTCGGGACTCTCCAGGAGGAAGCGCGCCGCAGTTCGGGGATGCTTGCCAACGCGGATGGTCAGTCCATCGGGAAGGTCTCTGAAAGCAGACTCGTCTGTGCCGTCGTCGCCGACAAATATGGCGAGTGTGGATTGTGGCAACTCGGAGAGAAGCGCCAAAACCGACGAGCCCTTCCCGGAAATCTGGCGCGGAAGCAGTTCCCACACCTTATGACCTCGGAGCATGTGGATGCGCGGTTTTAGATCGCGAAGAACCTCTTCAATAATCACCCGCGCCGACCGGACTGCCCGGGGCGACGCGGCGCGGTAATGAACGGCGAGGGCCAGGCCCTTGTCCTCCAACCTGATTTCAGGCAAGCTCGAGAGGCGCCGCTCTAGAACCTCGCGGGCTTCCCGGAGCAGGCCGCGCTCCGCGCGCAGAAGAGGGACGCGCCTCCCTTCCCAGCCGTGCAGCCCGAGCAAGCGAATGCCCTGCACGTGCACGAGCCTATTAATATCGGCTAGTCTGCGGCCGCTGATAACATAGATCTTCAGTCGCTTGTGTCGCGCGAGACCGTGGAGCGCCCTCCGCAATGGCAGGTCCAGCGGCTCCACGTCGCTGGGCAGTTTGCGAAGCGCCACCAGGGTCCCGTCAAAATCAAGAAAAAGCGCCAAGCTCTTAGCAGAACGGATCGATCGGACCACTTGGGGCCAGCAATCGAAGAGATGCGGGGCCGCGATGCTCCGGGCGGCACTTAACGAGGGCGCGTGGTCCCCTCGCCTCTTAGGTTCCGCGTCTGTGTCATGATCCTCACTTCCTTTCACGATCAGGTCCCCTCCGGATTCTCGCGACCGCGTAAGCCGGCACAGGCGGAAGTCGCTCAACTTTCTCGCTCTCGATCTTGAGCAGGCGACGGCGCAGCAAGACTAGTTTCAGCCGGTCGCGGCTCTCAACACCGTACGACGCTCGCTTCTATTTCCGCCAGACGGACAGGCCGGCGTTCTTCATAGGACTTGTGTGCTGCCAGGCCCATCACCACCGGAACACGGCCATCTTCGCCGTTCACCGGTGTGGGATGATCGTGGATGACGGCCTCGACGAAGCAGCGCAGTTCGGTGGCAAAACTCTCGCGGTAGCGATCCATGAAGAAGTTCAGCGGCAAGTCTTTCCGGATCTCACTCGCGGTGCTGACCGTCACTTGGTTGGGGTAGCAGTTTTCGGTGGAAACGGCGCCGCGGCTGCCCAGAATCTCAACCCGCTGGTCATACCCGAAGGCCGCCTGCCGGCAATTGTCGATCGTTCCAATTACCCCATTGCGAAATCGGAGTACGATCACCGCCGTATCCAAATCCCCCGCCGCGCCAATCGCTTCGTCCACCATCACGGCTCCCGCCACGAATATTTCCTCGACTTCATCGCCGATCAAGAACCGCGCCATGTCGAAGTCGTGGATCGTCATGTCGAGGAAGATGCCTCCCGATGCCTTAACAAAGGAAATCGGCGGCGGGGCGGGATCGCGGCTGACAATGTGCATCAGGCGCGGCGTTCCAATCTCTCCCGATTCCACAGCGCGCTTCACTCTCGCGAAGTTCGGGTCGAACCGGCGATTGAAGCCGATTTGCAGCTTCACACCGGCCTTGGCCACCGCTTCCAAAGCGGCGTCGGTGGTCGCCAAATCGTGGGCAATCGGTTTCTCGCAGAAGATGTGCTTGCCGGCGCCCGCGGCCTCGACGATCAACTTTGCGTGCGTGTCCGTTGAGGAGCAGATGAGGACGGCTTCGACGCGCGGATCACTCAGAATATCGCTAGAGGAGGCGGCGACAGTGGCGATGCCGCATCGGTTCGCCAAGCGCTGAGCGGAGTCGTGGTCGAGGTCCGTGATGGAAACGATCTTCGCTTCAGGTATTCCGAAGGCAACGGTTTCCGCATGTACTTTCCCAATTCTGCCTGCTCCGATGATGCCGATGCGAAGTTGATTCGTGTCCATAAAGCCTCCGCGCTCACACCACTCCCTAGCCCCCTCCTCAACGAGGAGGGGAGTGTTCATTCCCCTCCTTGGTTAAGGAGGGGTCTAGGGGCTGGTTGGTCAATCTCAATCGACCGCAAGTATTCCCGGTTGCGGCGGGCGCTCTCTTTGGGCGATCCCATCCCGGGCAGCACATCCTGTTCCACCAGCACGTAGCCGTCATAACCTCGCCGCGCAAGCCAGCGCAGGACCGCGGGAAAGTCCACCGAACCCTTTCCCAACTCGCAGAACACGCCGTGCCGCAGGGCAGTGAAGTAGTCCCACTCTTCCGCTCGCGCCCGCGCCGCTATCTTCGGATCGCAATCCTTGAAATGAACATACCAGGCGCGCTCGCCAAACCGTTCCAGCGCCTCGACCACCCCGGCGTGGCCCGCGCCATAGGTGAAGTGACCCGTATCAAAAACCAGTCCGACTTTGCGAGGGTCAGTCAATTCCAGGAACCGGGAAATCTCTTCCGGCGTCTCGACGTAGCCGGCGCAATGGTGATGAAACACCGTGCGCAGTCCAGTTTCCTCGAGAACCGCGTGTGCCAGGCGATTCGCCCCGTCGGCGAAGACGTTCCACTCTGCCGCGCTTAACCCTGTGCCCCGCTGGATTCGCCCGGCCATGCGTGTACGCTGCGGATCCGTGCCGTTATTGTCCGCCAGCACCAGGTACGGTGCAGGAGTAGAGGCGACGGCCGCCAGAAGACGTGCGGTCTCGACCGCGCAGGCGCTGCCGGCATCGTGTGCCAAAGGGTCTTTCAAAGCCACCGGCACAAATGCTCCCAGCATCACCAGTCCCCGCCGCGCGAGTTCGTCCCGGAGCAGTACCGGCTCTGTCGGCATATAGCCCCAATCGCCCAGCTCAGTCCCGGTGTAGCCGGTCTCGACCAGTTCGTCCAGCATGCGGGCATACCCGATCTGTTCCCCCTTAGCCGCTTCAAATTCCAGCGTCCCCCACGAGCACGGAGCATTTCCGACCAGTAGATTCGGCATGAATTATCCTTTAGCAGGCTGTCGAAGAATCCGACCCGCATGTCATCCTGAGCGCAGCGAAGGATCTCCGCAGTTTGTGACTGCTAGTAATCCAAGCAACTGCTGAGATCCTTCCTTCGCTTCGCTCAGGGCCGCCTCCGGCTCCTCAGGATGACAGATCACCGCTCGGCGCGCTACTCTCCCCTCTTCCCGCCGGCGATGTGGTAGAGCTGTTTTCGCCGGGCTTCAACGTAACGCGCGCGCGATTCCCGCACGCTCTCCATCTCCGATACTTCTGCCACGGCCACGTCCCACCAGGATTCGTACCCGGGCACGCGTTCCTCCCGCTCGGTCTCGATCACCACCACGGTCGTCCTGTCCAGACTCTTGGCTTTCTCGAGAGCCTGCTTGAACTCTGCCAGTCCCCGGGCCCGTATCGCACACGCTCCCAGGCTGCGTGCGTTGGCCTCGTAGTCGACCGGCAGGAAGTCTCCCTCGAGGAGTCCGGATCCCGCCACCCGCAGGCGGTACTCTGTGCCAAAACCTTGCTGCCCGAGGGACGCGCTCAGCCCGCCGATGCTGGCAAACCCGTGGTTATCCACCAGCACGATGATGACCTTCACTCCCTCCTGCACGGAGGTAACAATCTCGCCCGGCATCATCAGGTAGGTCCCGTCACCTAGAAAGACATAGACCTCGCGCGTCGGGTCCGCCAGCTTGGCGCCAATCGCTCCGGGAATCTCGTACCCCATGCACGAATAGCCGTATTCGAGGTGGTAACCGTTGGGCGTGCGCGTGCGCCACAGCTTGTGCAGATCGCCAGGATGGCTGCCGGCGGCGGAAACCAGAATGTCGCGAGGCCCCGCAGCCTCCCACATCGCCCCAATCACTTCGCTTTGCGCCGGGCGGGGCTCGAGGCCGAGGTGGAAGAGACGATCCACCTCTGCTTCCCACTCCCGCTTCAGGCAAGCAATTTGGTCCGTGTAGGCTTCTTCCACGCGGAAGCCGGCTAGCGCTGCAGTGAGTCGCTCGAGCGCTACGCGCGCGTCCGACACGAGAGGAATCGCGCCCACCTTGAAAGCGTCAAACTCCGCCGTGTTGATGTTCACAAAGCGCACATGAGGGTTCTGGAACGCGGTCATGGAGGCGGTAGTGAAATCCGAATACCGCGTACCGATGCCGATCACGAGGTCAGCATCCCGCGCCAACCGGTTGGCGGCCAACGTCCCCGTGGCCCCCACGGCTCCGGCGCACTGGGGGTGATCGTAAGCGAGGGAGCCTTTGCCGGCTTGCGTCTCACCGACCGGAATACCCGTGGACTCGCAGAACTTCGAAAGCGCTTGGGAGGCTTCGCTGTATAGCACTCCACCACCCGCTACCAGGAACGGTTTTCGGCTGCGGCGAATCGCTTCCATGGCGTTCGCAAAACTCGCCGCGTCCGGCTCCGGACGACGGATCTGCCACACACGCTTGCCGAAAAGCTCTTCAGGATAGTCGTAAGCTTCCGCCTGCACATCTTGAGGCAGCGCCAGCGTCACCGCTCCACAATCGGACGGCGAGGTGAGGACGCGCATCACTTCCGGCAACGCTGTGATCAACTGTTCCGGGCGGTAGATGCGGTCCCAGTAGCGTGAGACGGGCTTGAAACAGTCGTTCACGCCGATATCCTGCGTCGAAGGCGACTCGAGCTGCTGAAGCACCGGCGCCACGTTCCGCCGTGCGAAGATGTCGCCGGGAAGCAGCAAAACGGGCAGGCGATTGATCGTCGCCAGGGCAGCGCCTGTAATCATGTTCGTGGCGCCAGGGCCAATCGAGGAGGTGCAGGCGAAAGTGCGGAGGCGATTGCTGGTCTTTGCGTATCCACACGCCAGGTGGACCGCCGCCTGCTCGTTGCGGACGGGAATGTAGGGAAGGTCCAGGTTCTGTTGCAATGCCTGGCCGATTCCCGCCACGTTGCCATGGCCGAAGATTCCGAGCACGCCGGAAAAGAACCGATGCTCCTCTCCGTCGCGCTCCACATACTGCTGCTTCAAGAAACCGAGCAGCGCCTGGGCCATTGTCAATGTTCTGATTTTCATGGCTTCCTCCTGGCAGCGCCCTGCGTCGGAAGTTCGCTTCACGGGCGCGAGGTGCGTATTGCAGCCCCGTCAGGGGCGGTGTAATGTGGCCCACGGCGCGAGCCGTGGGTAAGAGGACCCTTTCCCCGCCTTCGGCACCCCTCTCCCGCCGCGCGGGAGAGGGGAAGGGGGTGAGGGACGGTTCGCCAACCCACGGCTCACGCCGTGGGCCACATAATGCCGCCCGCTCTGCGGGCTGAACTCTCGAACGAACCTTTGACTCTGCACACCGGTTTCCCCTATACGCACGCCGTCAAACGGTCCAACCCGGCGCCTCGCGTTTCAGTCATCGACGCCAGCGCCTTCTCGACGGTCCAACCCTCATGGATGATCCCGCCTGCCGCATCGGCCATGGCCAAAGGGTCCTCGGTTCCCGGATAGAGAACATTGCGGCCGACCAGCGCGCCTCGCACGTTGGTTCCGGCTTGAAGCGCGCACTCCAACTGGCGCAGGAACGGCGCTGGATCACCAGCCGATTCGCCGCCCAGGAGGAGAATCGGCATGGTGGTCGAGCGCGCCACGGTCTGGTAACCCTCGCAGTACGGCAGCTTCAACCACAGGTACCGGCTGCTATCACCCAAAGCCGAGGCCACTCCCGCGAGGCGCGCCAAAGCCTCTGGAGTTTTCGCCACAGTGAAGCCTTTATCGCCTCGCTTCACCGGCAGCGGCTCAAGGAATACGGGCAAGTGCAAAGCATTGCACTCCGTTATGGCTTGCGCGCTCGCCTGGATGGTGCGCAGCGAGGCCGAGTCACTCTCGTCCACCCGCAACAGGATCTTGGCCCCGTCGAGGCGCCAGGCACAGCACGCCGCCGGGGCCGCACCGGTCATGGGGTCATCGAGTTCCCAGCTTGAGCCTGCCAGTCCGCCGCGGTTGAGGCTGGCGATCAGCAGTTTGCTGTCCACGAGCGTTGCCGCCCCGGCGGAGCGGAGGAAGCCGTCGATGGATAGCAGGTCTTCGAGAATGTCCATGGTCGCCATGACGCCATCCACCCGCGCGCTCGAAAGCACACGCAAGATGCGCGCCAGGTAGTCACGGCGGTCCGCCATGGCGAGAGGGCTCGCGCCAACCTGCGTCACATTGCGCGCGGGGTGATCGGCGGCAAGAATGTTGAGCTTCCCGGTCGGGGCAAGTTCGTGCCGGCGGATGCGCGCGGAGGCCACGCGGAACGCATACTCCGGATCACTGACGCGGGTTGCCGTCAAGCGCTCAAGCAGGGCATCGGGCAGGAACTCACAACTCGAAAACACATGGGCACTGCTCATGCGCTCATCCTCATCGCCTGGCTGCGGATCATGGTCTCCACTTCTTCCCGCGTCGGCATGGCCTCCGAGCAGCTCAGGCGGCTCACCACGATGGCGGCGGCTGCGTTTCCGAAATGCAGGCACTCGATCACGGGCTTGCCCGCCAGCAGGGCATAAATGAACCCGGAAGCAAAGCCGTCGCCGGCTCCGATGGTTGAAACCACGTCTACCTTGTAGGGCGGCAGGAACACCGAATCGCGGCCTTGCCACACTCGGGTTCCCTGTTCGCCCAGCTTGCTCACCAGCATGGGAATACGCTCGCGCAGGGCATCCGTGGCGCGCTCGAGGTTCTCTTCTCCTGCCACAAGGCTCAACTCCTGTTGATTGCCGATCAGCACATCGACGAAGGGCAACGCCAGCCGCACCGCTTGCCCCGCCGCTGCTGCGTTTGGCCAGGACATGGCCCGGTAGTCGACGTCAAACACCAGGCGCCGCCCCGCCGCCTTGGCGCGCTCGAGAGCCAGATAGGTGGATTCTCGCGAAGGCGAAGCGCACAAGGCCGTGCCGTTGGTGATAAACATCTCGCGTCCGGCGATGAAAGCGAGATCATCTTCGCTCACCCGCAGCATGGTATCCACGGCATCGTGGCGGTAGAAGACCTGCGGGAAACAGTCGGGCGGCGACACCTCGGTGATGGCGAGCGATGGCAGATATCCGGGCGCCCGGTGGACGTGACTTGTCTCCACCTTCTCTGCTTGCAGAAACTCGATCAGGAATTCGCTCAGACTGTCGTCGCCCAGGCAGCTTATGATTCCCACGCTCGCGCCCAGGCGTGAGAGCCCTACCGCCATGTTGGCGCTGCTTCCACCGAGATAACGCGAGAAGCGCCGCACCCGCGGCAGCTTGACGTGCGGCTCCTCGGAGTACAGGTCATATCCGATCCGCCCAAGCACCGTCACTTCCATAAGCTCATCTGCTCCTTCACACCAGTGGCAGCCGCGGATCCCGCTCTCGCCACTCGCCGCGCACCCAGGCATAGTCGGGATCGTCGGAAGCGGCCATGGATCGCGCTGAGCCTGCCAGCGCGTTCAGGTAATACACGTCGTAACCGTGCGCCGCCACCACCGGGTGGTAACCTTCCGGCACCCGAACCAGTTCGCCATCCCGCACCGTCAGAGTCGCATCAATCCGCCGGTCCGGCGTATAGACCTTCTGAATAGCGTATCCTTCCGGACGCCGCACCCGGTAGTAGTAAATCTCTTCCAAATCGACTTCGTGCGGCGGGTTGTGTACATCGTGCTTGTGGGGAGGGTAGCTCGACCAGTTGCCGGCCGGCGTGTACACTTCGACGATAAGCAGCCGATGCGCAGGGAACTCAGGCGTAATCATGTGATTGATCTGGCGAGTGGCGTTTCCGCCCCCGCGGATTTCCACCCGCACCTCGGCGGGCGTCACCAGCTTGGCCTCGTGTTCCTCATCCGCCTTCGCATAGCATAAGGCCAAGTCGGCGCCCGTCTTGGTTGAGATGCGAAAACTTGTGTGGGGTGGCAGGTAGAGAGTGTAGGGTTTGCCATCAAACACGTGCGCACGCCCACCGAAGTCCAGCCACTCGCCGCGCGAGGACTCTACCGACGAGCGCCCGCCAAGCAGCACGATCCCAAGCTCATAGTCGCCCGTTTCCGCTTCGTATTGCCCGCCCGCGCTCAGTTTCAAATTCTGGAAAGCCAGATACTCGAATCCAAAGCTGTCTCGGCGCCCAGTGAACCGGTCAGCCTTGACCAAGAGTTCATCCATCATTGTTCCTCCCTCGGCGGTCCTCAGGGCTTGTAGAGCCTGTGTGAGAAATCGTTTTGCTGCCACTCCGATGAGCCGCAGGCGACGAGGAATCTCGCTCTGCCCCTGAAAAGCACTCAGAGCGAGATTCCTCGCGGACTTTACCCTGAGCACCCAGAGCGAGATCCTTCGCTGCGCTCAGGATGACAGCGAAGGGCTCGGAATGACAGCCTGAATTGAGGGTACTCACACGGACTCTTGTAGCGCTGACCTTTAGGCCGGCACCGAGCCGGCGCCTGCCTAGCCGACTCATTGTCGCCGCCAAGCGCTCGTTTCAGGCTCGCAGATTCAGCTTCGTTCTCGCAAAAGGTGGTGCTTTTCGCTCCTTTTGGACTCAAATTGCTGCAAATTTGCGCGCAAAACGCGCATAATCTGCGTCATTCAAAAAGTGATTTTGCTTTGTTTTCAACTACTTCTTAGCTTCGTTCCCACTATTTTCAGTTTTTTGTAATATGGTGCATTCTGCGTTCAGCCGAAGCCTCGCGTCCTCTGTGGGACTTCGCCGACCGCGGCGCCTGTCAGCGACAAGATGTCCCTCTTCTGACCACAGTGATAGGCTATCACAGGGAATTGAGCATGTCAAGTGGAAAAATGCAAACCAGTTCGAATTGCAGGATCGTGGGTTCGGGCTGGTCATCCCACGGGAAATTACGCTGCTGAAGTGGTATCATATTAAATCCAACCTGTATGCGAGCGCTGGCACATGAGTGACGCACAGACCCAGGCACTTTCATCGAGTTTCAGCGCCAAAGTGCAAAACGGGACCGCGAACGTCGGCGTGATCGGGTTAGGCTACGTCGGATTGCCCCTAGGACTGCTTTTTGCGCGCACCGGGCTGCCGACCACGGGCTTCGATATCGACGCGGCGAAGGTGGAGATGCTCGCGCAGGGTGAAAGCTATATCCGTCACATCCCGGTCGATGCCATTCGAGAGGCTGTCGCGAAAGGCGCGTTTCGAGTCACCACCGACTTCGCGCTGCTCGAACAAATGGACGCCATTTTGATCTGCGTCCCAACCCCGCTCGACGCGCATCGCGAGCCGGACCTCTCCTTCGTGCGCCACACTACCGAATCCATCACGCCGCATTTGCGCCGCGGGCAATTGGTGGTGCTGGAAAGCACGACTTATCCCGGCACCACGGAGGAAGTGGTCCTGCCCATCCTCGAGAGGTCGGGTTTGAAGTGCCCTGTCCTGCCCTACTCGACCGACGGTTCTCGCATCACCGCACCCCCGCAGCCCGACGGGGACTTCCTGGTGGCGTTTTCACCGGAGCGGGAAGACCCCGGGAACTCCCAGTTCCAGACTTACCAGATTCCCAAAGTCGTCGGGGGCATAAATGCTGCAAGCGCGCTCGCGGCGCAGGCTCTTTATGGCCTGGCATTTGAGAAGACATTCGTCGTCAGCTCCACGCAGACGGCGGAGATGACCAAAATCCTCGAGAACACATACCGCTGCGTCAACATCGCGCTGGTGAATGAGTTAAAACTGCTCTGCCTGCGTATGGGAATCGACATCTGGGAGGTGATCGAGGCGGCCCGAACCAAGCCTTTCGGTTTTACGCCTTTCTTCCCCGGACCGGGATTGGGCGGGCACTGCATTCCCATCGACCCGTTCTATCTGACCTGGAAGGCCCACGAGTATGATTTCCCCACCCGCTTCATTGAACTGGCGGGCGAGATCAACAGTGCCATGCCTGAGCACGTTGTAGCCTCCTTGCGAGATGCCCTCGACAAGAAGAAACAATGCTTGCGGGACGCCCGAATCCTGATTCTGGGGATTGCCTATAAGAAAGACATCGACGATTTGCGCGAGTCACCCAGCTTGCGAATCATCGAGCTACTGAAGGCAAGCGGCGCTCGCGTCGATTACCATGATCCCTATTTTCCCCGCCTGCACCGGACGAGAAAATATGACTTCGGGTTGAGCGCCGTCGAACCCACCGCCGAAGCGCTCGCCTCCTACGACGCCGTCCTCATCGCCACGGACCATTCCAGTTACGACTACGAGGCCATTGTGCGCCACTCACGCCTGGTCGTGGACACGCGGAATGCAACCAGGCAAGTCAAAGAACACCGCGAAAAAATCGTGCGGTGCTAGGCTATCTACTTAGCGTATCGAGAGGTGGTCGGGTCCTGCCTTGATCTGGCCGAGAAGGGATACCTTATAGGCACAGGGGGGATGCACCCGTGGCGCCCGACACCTGGCACCTGGAACCTGCCTTACCCGTTGACATTGCGGTTTCGCAATCTGATAATTCTCAAGCGGCTCATAGTATGGTCAACTCTGCGGGAACACGGCCGCGACAGATCGTAACGGGGGGGCGCGCAAGAACAGGCTTTCGAATTACCCCCCAGGTCTCGAATGGCGAGTGTTGTCAAACCGGGGTTCGGGGCCTGACACCTGAAACTTGGCACCTGGCACCTGCACCACGAGGGCATATGTCCACTGTCACCAACCATGAGGTGAAAGCTGCGAAGCTTTCGAAGGAACTGCTGGTCGATGCCTACCGGATGGTTTACATGTCGCGGCGCGTCGACGACAAGGAGATTCAGCTCAAGCGGCAGAACCGGGCCTTTTTTCAGATCAGCGGGGTCGGCCACGAGACCCTCGGAGTTGCGACAGCCCTGCATCTGAAAGGCGGCTACGACTGGTTTTATCCCTATTATCGCGACCGTGCGCTTTGCCTGCAACTGGGCGTCACGCCTTACGACATGTTCTTAGGTTCGGTCGGGGCGGGGAACGATCCGGCATCCGGCGGGCGCCAGATGCCTTCGCACTGGAGCAGCAAAAAGCTGCACATTGTTTCCCAGTCCAGCCCCACCGGCACGCAGATCCTGCAAGCGGTGGGCGCCGCCGAGGGCAGCCAGTATTTCGAGTTAGTGAAAGAAGCCGCGGGGCTTGCCACGGGCTTTCATGCGGATGAAGTGGTCTACGTGTCTCTCGGCGACGGGGCGTCGAGCGAGGGCGAGTTCTGGGAATCGCTCAACTGGGCCTGCCTCCGCAGGCTGCCGGTTTTTTACGTGGTGGAGGACAACGGCTACGCCATTTCGGTGCCGGTGGATGTGCAAACCGCCGGGGGCAGTATTTCGCGCCTGGTGAAGAGCTTCCCTCACCTTCTGGTGCTTGAATGTGACGGCACGGATTTTCCGGAAAGCTATGAAGCGGCCGGGAAAGCAGTAGAGTATGTCCGGCGGCGAAAAGGGCCGGCGCTCGTTCATGCCCACGTCATAAGGCCTTACTCCCATTCCCTCTCCGATGACGAACGGCTTTACAAGTCCGAAGAGGTACGCCAGAAGGAAGCCCGGCGCGATCCTCTGATTCGATTCGCGAGTCTGTTGCGTGAGGAAAGGTTGGTCAGTGAAAAGGAGTTGAAGGAGATTGAAGCCGGGGTGGACCGTGAAATCCGCGAAGCGGTGGACCAGGCGCTGGTCGCCGAACCCGCTCCGGCAAACACCGTTTTGCATTTCCTGTGCTCTCCCACTGTCGACCCCACTTCGGGCGAGTTCGACCAGGCTCCGAAATTTCACGGCGAGCCGAAGACCATGGTCGATCTCATCAATGCCGCCCTGCGCGACGAGATGGCGCGCGATCCTCGCGTGGTGGTGTTCGGAGAAGACGTGGCGGACTGCAGCCACGAAAACGAACTTCCCAAGGTGAAAGGCAAAGGCGGGGTCTTCAAGGTGACGTACGGGTTGCAGCGCCATTTCGGGAGCGCCCGCTGCTACAATACCCCTATTACGGAGGCTGGTATTGTGGGCCGTGCGATGGGCATGGCGACGCGCGGCCTGAAACCGGTGGTCGAGATCCAGTTTTTCGACTACATCTGGCCCGCCATGATGCAGATTCGCGACGAGGTGCTCACCCTGCGCTGGCGCTCCAACAACGAGTTCTCGTGCCCCTTCGTGATCCGCGCGCCCATCGGCGGATATCTTGCGGGCGGCGCGATTTATCACAGCCAGTCCGGCGAATCCATCTTCACGCACCTGCCGGGATTGCGCGTGATAATGCCCTCGACGGCGCTGGATGCCAACGGATTACTTCGCACTGCGATACGTTGTGACGATCCCGTGCTGTTCCTCGAACCGAAACACCTTTACCGCCAGACCCACAACCGCGCTCCTTATCCCGGCCGCGATTATATGATCCCGTTCGGAAAAGCCAGGCTGGTCCAGGAAGGGACGACGCTAACCATCGTGACTTACGGGTCGCTCGTGCACCGCGCCGTCCAGGCACTGAAGGCGCTCGAGCAGGAGGGAATTCAGCCGGAGATACTCGACCTGCGCTCGCTCAATCCTTACGACTGGGAATTGATCGCCGCTTCGGTGACAAAAACCAACCGTGTTTTGGTGCTGCATGAGGACAACATTTCGTGGGGCTACGGAGCGGAAATCGCCGCCCGGATCGCGGACGAGCTTTTCGAGTTTCTTGACGCTCCCGTGCGGCGACTGGCCGCCAAGGACGGCTACGTTCCCTATCACCCTGTGCTCGAGGACGCGGTGCTTCCTCAGCCGGCGGATATTGTGCGCGCGGCAAGAGCCCTTGCCTCATTTTAGGCAGGGCCATGGCGGGTCTTTGCGGCTGCGGAAAAACGCCTGGAGACTGTCATTCTGAGCCCTTCGCTGTCATCCTGAGCGAAGCGAAGGAACTCGCTCTGGGTCCTCAGGGTAAACTCCGCGAGGAATCTTGCTCTGAATGTTTTCAGGGCAGTGCGAGATTCCTCGTCGCCTGTGGCTCCTCGGAATGACAGACTAATCGAGTTTTCACAAAGACTAAGCCGAAGTTCCCCTGACAATTAGGCCGAACCTCCGGGTCAACCCTTGATTACGCACGGCTTGGCAGGATCGTGATTTTTATTATGTTCCCATGTAATTGCAAATATTATGCTTGACA
>JBEKLY010000009.1:0-50754 GCA_050010015.1 Terriglobia bacterium | reverse complement strand
TGCTCAACGTCCACGAAGTCACCCGATGTTTCTGACAGCATCCGCAAATCGCTCGATCAAGCCGGCCTCAAAGCTGTCTCCGTAACACAGGACCGCGACAAGGGTGTCGTGACCCTTAGCGGAAACGTCGCGGCAGACGCTGACAAGGCACAAGCTGAATCCATCGCAACGTCAATCGCAACTGGGCAGGTTGTATCGAACCAGATTGCTGTTGTTCCTCCCGGCGCCGAAAGCCAGGCAAAGGCCGTAAACTCGGATCTCGACGCGGGTATCGAGAAGAATTTGGATGCTGCCCTCATCCAGAACAAGCTCCACAAGGGCGTCAAATACGACGTCAAGAGTGGGGTCGTGACGTTGACCGGCGAGGTTAATTCTGAATCCAAGCGCGCACAGGTTGCGCAAGTGGCGTCAACCGTTCCCAACGTCCAGCAGGTGGTGAACGAGCTTCAGGTCAAAGGTCAAAAGGCCACCACCACGCCGTAAGAGACGGGAGCGCGCTCTGGGCCGCATGACCTTGCACTCTGTTAGCTCGGGAAGGAGATGACATGTCATTTGGAATTTACTCTATTGGATTCGTGCTCGTGATTGGCGGGCTGATTTACGGCGCCCATTTGATGCACGTCCCTGCACACTGGATTGCCGTGGGTGCGATCGTACTATTGGGCCTAGGGATTCTGACGGGTGTCAAAGCAACGCGCCAAAAGGATCCGGCGAAATAGCGGTGGTTGTCCCCACGTCTCTCGGATGGCTCCTGGTAGCACCGCGGGCCACAAATATTGGTAGTCCGGGGATGGCCGTCCGGGATTGTTGTCACTGAAGCCGCTTGCCCGGAGCCGGCGTGGAGTGCCGCATGTTCAAGCGGCCAGGTATCCATTGTCGGTTGGTTGCGAAGTCAAAGCGAAACCTCTCGTCGAAGCATTTAACTACCTGAGATGAGATTCCCATGGGACTACCGCAGGTGATGGATAAGTACAGGATCGACTGACGTGCGCGGGGAAATGTTGGCTTACAGTGCCCACAAAGTCACTTACTTACGCCAGTATGCTTAAACTTCTAACCGAAGGGCTCGAGGTTGGAGTCCTGGCCGAGGAGCCAATCCTTCTGCCGCAGATTAACGCAAATCAACGCAGATAACTCAACAGGAACACGTTTGGAAAACAGCCGGCTCCGTATCACCGCGGAGATCAAGGCTTGGGCCGTTTGCGATATTGTTCGTACAGCCTCAAATGTTTGTTATCCGTTGAGGTCAACTGGCCGTTGATGAAGAGATAGCGAACCTGCGTCGGGATCGCGAGCGGGTCGCCGTCGGTAACGATGAGGTCCGCTATTTTGCCGGCCTCGATGGTGCCCAACTCGTCCGCGAGGCCGAGGATTTGAGCAGGGTAAAGCGTCACGGCTTTCAAACCTTCCTCGTAAGGAAGTCCATAGGCAACGGCATTGGCTGCCTGGTAAGGGAGGCGCCGCGAAAAGGACGAGTCATCGAAAGTGGCAAAGGCGATTTTGATGCCGGCAGCGTGCAGCTGGCCAGCCGTGGCGTAGGACTGGTCGTACGGCGCGTCTTCGTCTTCGGGCAGTGCCTGGGTGGGCCCCAGAATCACCGGCACGTGCTTCGAGGCGAGCAGATCCTTGACCTTGTAGGATTCTGACCCGCCGCCCAAAATCATCTTCAGCTTTATGTTTGTCGCAGAACTCTACAGCATCTCGAATGGCGCGTTTCTGTTCGGCCACCACGAGCACTGGCAGCTTCCGCTGCACGACGGGCACGAGGGCTTCGAGCTTCAGGTCGCGATCGAAGTTCTGGCTCGAGCCTTTTTCCATGGCTTGTGCGTAATGGCGTGCTCGCTCCAATAACTCGGCCAGTTCGAAGATTCGCTTGTCATATTCCTGCTTCACCTCAGTGAAAGGGCGGTCCCGGATGCTGAAGGTGCTGAAATCAAACGACCGGGTCTGATGGGTTGGCCAATCCACCACCATGGCGACGGAGCGGCGAATGAGCATCTCCTCGACTGTCCAGCCCGCAAGATGAATGGCGGAAGCCTGGCCGGTGATTACCGATCCTCCGCCGCCGCGGAATCCGCCTCCGCCCAGGGGCGCGGCCAGAGCGTGGGTGATGCCGTTAGCGCGCGCCACCGGGATCAGTTCGCTGGCCGGATGAACCGCCGTCATGGCCACTAACTGCGGGTTGTAGGTCCCCACGTCGGTCGAGTCCACCGAGGCAGCTACGGCTTCGATCTCCCGCAGGCCAAGCGTGGTGGCGGAGTCGAAGATTCCCGGGTAGACTTCCAACCCCTTGGCGTCAATCACCTCCGCATCGCCGGGAACGTCCACGCTGCGGCCCACGGCAGCGATCTTGCCGTCGCGAATCACCACCGTGGCGTTCTCGAGCGGCGGTCCGGCCAGCGTGTACACCTTTGCGCCACGTACGGCATAGATGTGCGGGACCGCAGCGGGCTCAGGCATGGCGTTAGTGCAAAGCCACGATGTGACAAGGGGCACGGTCACCAGGGCGGCCGTGAACACGACCAGTATCCGTCGATGACTCATCTGCGTCGCTCTCCTTCGAATACTTGTAGCGCCTACCTTTAGGTCGGCACTTTCCGGCTAATCTGGGTGCTGACCTAAAGGTCAGCGCTACCTCACAGTGCGCTGGGCTTTGCCGATGGTTTCGGAGGCGTGGCAAGCGGCTTTGTGCTGGGCGCCGCCGCGTTGGGCGGTGCACCCGGTCGCCGCCGCCCTTTCCCGGCCTCGGCCGCTTTCGACTCCTTTTCGAGCAGTGCTTTCTTTTCTTTGTCCAGCGCCGCACGGCGGGCGAGGTCCTGCTGGCGGTCGAAGTAAACCTGGCCGTCGATCAAGACCTTCTGCGGAACTGCATACACGCTGAGCGGGTCTTTGTTATAAATGGCCAGGTCTGCATCCTTGCCGGGTTCGATCGAGCCCACGCGGTCCGCGATGTGCAATTGGATGGCGGGGTTTATGGTCACCAGCTTCAATGCCTCGTCGTGCGAGAGGCCGCCCCATTTCATGCTCTTGGCCGCTTCCTGATTCAAGTGCCGGGCCTCCTCGCCGCTATCGGAATTTATCGAGACAACGATGCCGCGCTCGGTCATGAGTGCGGCGTTATACGGGATCGCGTCGTAGGCCTCCACTTTGTAAGCCCACCAGTCGGAAAAAGTGGATGCGCCCGCGCCGCTCTTGGCGATTTCATCCGCCACTCTGTATCCTTCGAGCACGTGCTGGAAAGTTGCGATTTTGAAGTGAAACTCCTCCGCCACGCGGATCAATTGCAGTATCTCATCCTCGCGGTAGCAGTGCATGTGCACCAATCGCTTGCCCTCCAGCACTTCCACCAGCGGCTCGAGTTTCAGGTCGCGCCGAGGCGGAATCAGGTTCGCTTCGCCGGCAGCCTTCCGGCGGTTGTAGTCGTCCCATGCCTTCTTGTAATCCACAGCCTCTGAGAATGCTTCGCGGAAAACGTCCACCACGCCCATGCGCGAAGCAGGGTAGCGCTGCGACGTTCCGGGATTCGAAAGAAAGGAGCGCTTGGGGTTCTCTCCCAGGGCCCATTTAATGCCCGGCAGCGCGCCTTCGAACGGAAGGTCCTTTGCGGGCTTCCCCCAGCGCAGCTTGATCACCAGGGTTTGCCCGCCGATCGGATTGGCGCTGCCGTGCAGAATGTTGGCCGTGGTGACGCCGCCCGCGAGGTCCCGATAGATATCGATGTCTTCGGGGTTCAAGACATCGGCGATATTCACCATCGAGGAGACGCTGATACTGCCTTCGTTGACGCTGCCCGCCACGGCAATATGCGAATGGCAGTCGATGATCCCCGGAATCACAAATAACCCAGTGGCATCGATTACCTTGGCGCCCTCCGGCGCTGTCAAGCCCTTTCCCACTTCTGCGATCTTGCCGTCGCGGATCAGCACGTCGCCGTTCTCGATTGTCCCCTGCGTGACGGTCAGGATGGTGCCGAACTTAATTAAGGTGACCTCCGCAGCGCGGGCGCTAAGGGCGCAAACCGCCAGGAAGCTCAGCACGCCGATCAAAACAGATGCGCGTTTCATTTACTCGACCTCCTGGCCGGGATTTGCAGTTGGAGCCGTCGCGGCGGCATGCGTGCCTGTAAAGTCCACCGACACCCCGCCCCCACTAGCTGTTCCGTTCATCTGCTCGCCCTCGAGTGTCCCGCTGAATGTGGCTTCGATCGGGTTACCTCCCAAGGTGAGGTTGAGCGTGAAGCTGAACTGGTTGCCGCTCACCCATCCCTCGCTGATCGAGACTGTCCCCATGGACCCAAGCATCGGACCGGACACGCCGGTGAGCGATCCCGAGAGCGTGCCATCAGTCGCCATGCTGAGGTCCGCCGTAGCTTCCTCCGGCCCGTGCGGGCTGGTCAGGCTGATTTTCCACGTCCCGGTGAGTTTTACGGTCGGCGGCGCCGTGGGCCGGCCGGGCTCGTGCACTTCGTAGCGGCGGCCGTCCACAAAGGTCATTTTCACTTTGGTCTTTTCATTGAACGGATCTCCATCCGTCACCACAAGGTTGGCAATCTTCCCGGGCTCGATGGAACCCAACCGGTCGCCCACTCCGAGAATCTCCGCTGCGTTCAGAGTGAAAGTACGGAGGGCGGCATCGGCTGGCAGACCCGCGTCGATCGCCTTCTTCGCGTTCTTGAGCGCGTCCTTCGGAACCCCTGTTCCTTCGAGATAGAAGGCGAACTTGACGCCGGCCCTTTGGAGTGCCGCTGGAGACGAAGGCGCACGGTCCCGGAGGCGGAGCACGCGCAATGGCTCCTCCGCCTCCGGGTCGGCGTCTTTCTCCCTCTGTGGCCACTTCAGGTTCACCAGCACCGGGACCTTTGCGGCCGCGAGTTCATCAGCATCGTCGTAGCCTTGTTGGCCACCGTAAATCACCGTCCGCCCGCCAACGTCATGCGCCATAGCGAGCGCCCGGTGCATTTCCTGCGCGGTGTTTCCCGGCAAAAGGATCGGACGGCCGGAGACCAGCGTGTCGTTCACGGCCATTTCCGTCCGGTCATAAGCGGGCCGCTCCAGACCTTGCGGATGGGCTCGATAAATGGGCTCCGATTGGTTGTACCAGTTGGCATCCAGAATAACTTGGCGGACGTAGGCGATCACGCCCATCAATGAGTCGGGGAAATTTGCGAAGCCTCGCGCCGGCTGGAGGGTAATTAGAAGAGCGCTCGGAGCGGACACCACCATTTCGCTCGACCGCTCTCCGGCAAGGTTGACGACCGCACCTTGGCCTGGAAATATGCCAGTCATCGGCGCGGCCAGAGTGGAAGTGAAGCCGCCGTTGCGCCAGGTTTCGATCCGCTTGTCGTCCGGCTTGAGTTCGTCCGCGGCGTTGATCCAGGGCGTGGTCGCCGGACGGTCCTCAGGCCCGCGAGAGACTTGCTGTGCCTGCTGTGGTTGACCCCTGCCGGCGCCTCCGCCGCCTCCCAGTCCCGCCGGGGCGGGCGGGCCGAGTCCCAGGTCGCTGAGCGCGTTGATGAAACCGGGATAAACCGTCAGTCCCTTGCCTTCAATCACCCAGGCTTCCGGCGGAATGCTCACGTTCTCGCCCACCGCCACAATCAGGCCCTTGGCAATCACTACCGTTCCATTCTTAATCTCAGACCCGGAAACCGGCACGATGCGCGCATGACGAATGGCGAAGTACCGTGGTTCTTCCGCCCAGGCGCTGAGCGCCATGCCGAGCGCGAATGCCACCAGCACTAACTTCCCCTGGAAAGCCGCCTGCAAGACCCTGCCCACCCATTTCGCCATGACGCACTCCTCCCCTGTCGCTCTGCGCCGCTCTTACAGCTAGTGTTTGTGTCTCGCGAAGATGGGCATCTTACGTCAGGCGTCTCGATGATTCAAGGTATTTGTAGGTGTGGAAGTGAGAATAGAGTCGTAGGGGCGGCCCTTGTGGCCGCCCTGGACAACCACAAGGGTTGCCTCTGCGACCTGCGGAAAGACTGCGTTTAAGCCCAATCTCGGTCGCGTGCGACGCCTTTGGCTAACATCTCCTGAACATGCGCGACGTCTTCGCGAATCTGCCAATCGAACATTCCGACGGCGAGAAAATCCCCGCCATGCTCGAACGCCATGCGAAAGCCCTCTTGAGGTTTCACTCGCCCCGCGCCCAACACCTTGAAGGCAATCCAGGGCTTCTTGATCGACCGCATGAAGATCCCAACCTCAGCAGCTTCGCTCGAATAGTAATTCACGCGGTTGATGGTGACCATATAGAAGTCCGGATCGACTTTGTTCTGAACGCAGGCGCGCGCGGTATCGAGCTGGTGCGCGCCGACGCCTGCCATGATTCCAAGCTTCTTGAAGCCTGCCACGATCTCGCCGACTTCCTCAGCCTTGCCGTGTTTCATCAGATCGTCCGCGGCTCCGCCGTGCAGGTAAACCGCGATTGCGCCATTGTCGCGAGCGCGCTTGGCGTTTTCCACCGGATCGCCCTGCTCCGGGGCGGAGGTGGCTATCCACTGCAGCGTGCCGCCCCGCTCCTTTTTGTACATATTGTAGTGGCTGATAATACGATCATCGGCACGCATCAGCAAAGTGTTAATACCGTTCTGTTCGGCGAGCGTCAGTGTTTCCAGGATTTTCTGGGTGTTGAAATACTGCTTCATGAAGTCAGCTTGATAGACAAGCTCGCCCGCGTGGGCGATGCCCGAAACCGGGTCCCCGCCAATGATCAGCCGTGAAACTTCGTATTGGCCGAACTTCCCGCGCTGCAGTCCCTTCACCGGCTCCTTGGCCGTCGTTTCCTGCGTGGGGTCGCCCATATGCGCCATGAGGGCGCGATGCTCATAACTGATTCCCCCTACCAGAGCAGCGGACGCTCCAAGAGAATTCTTCAGCAACTCGCGGCGGCAGAATTTCCTCATGACTCAAGTCCTTTCAACACGGCACGGCGGTCTATCCTGCGGCCGCTGCACTGGGAAGACACGCAAACAGCCCTGTCATTCCGAGCGAAGCGAGGAATCTCGCTCTGCTTCGAGCCCCACAGAGAACGAAGGATCAGGGCGAGGTTCCTCGCTTCGCTCGGAATGACAAGACAATGTCAGAGTACAGAATCAAACCTTCGGCGTTTCGTACGGTTTGCGGTGCTCGCGGGTCAAATACGCGTTGGCCTCTTTATCGTGTCCAAAAGTTTCCGTCTTGGGATCGAAGGTCACGTCTCGCTTGAGGTGCGTCACGATGTTTCCCAGATGGCAGACGGTGGTGGAGATGCGCCCGATCTCAATATCGGCGTTCGGGGTTTGGCGGCTGCGTACACAATCCAGAAAGTCCTTCTCGTGCAAGCCGCTCTCCCGTTCATCGTTGGCCTTTTCGCTGGGTCCCGGGCTGCCATCCGCGAAAAAGACCTCCCAACCATCGTGGGTCAGTACCAGCGTTGCGTCGCTGCCGATAAACGCTATGCCTTCGCGATGTCCATAAACGGGATGCTGCTTGGCAAAACTGCGAAGTTCCCAGGTCAGCATGAAGTCGCCGTATTCGTAGGTCAGCATCTGGGTGTCCGGAACTTCTTTCGCATCTTTAAGCCAGTAGATTCCGGAATTACCGCTCACCCGGGTGGGCAGCGAATTTGCAATACCACCGCGCAACGCCTGAATTCCCCAAAGCGCCACATCGAGCATGTGAACGCCCTGATTGCCCAGTTCGCTGTTTCCGTAGTCCCAGAAGAACCGCCAGTTGTAATGGAAGCGATTAATATTGAACGGTCGCTTCGGCGCCGGGCCTAGCCAGACGTCGTAGTCTACTGTCGAAGGTGGATCGCTATCAGGCGGGTTTCCGATGCTGGGCCGTAATTGGCACTCCCACGTATTGATCTCGCAGAGTTTGCCGAGTTTGCCCGTCTTGAGATATTCGATGGCGCTTTGAAAGTGTGGCGCACTTCGATTCTGGGTGCCCACTTGGCCAACGCGCTTGTACTTTCGCACCGCGTTGCGAACCTCGTGACCATCGTGGATCGTTTGGGTCAGCGGTTTCTCGATGTAAATGTCTTTTCCCGCCTGGCATGCCAGAATGCCGATCCGCGCGTGCCAATGGTCGGGGACGGCGATAATGACTCCATCGATGTCTTTGTCTTCCAACACTCGTTGGAATTCCTTGGTCATGCCTGGGGCCTTGCCCTGCGCTTTCTCGAAGTCCGGGTTGACTTTATCGAGGATTGCCTGGTCGATGTCGCAAAACGTCTTGAGCTCTGCCCCTTGCTCAATGGCCCGCAGGGCGTCGCCCCGCCCCTGGTTTCGGCCTCCAATGAGAGCGAGTATCACCTTGTCGTTGGCGCCGAGGGCTCGCGGGTTCCAGTTCAACAACCCGCCCGCTGCCAGCGCCGACGCCACGCCGAATCTCTTCACAAACTGCCTGCGCGTCTCTTCTGCCATGGTCACTCCTGCGTCTTCCCCACCACCTCAAAGTAATCCGGGAAATTCTGAGCATGCGAGCAGCCATTCTGTTGTTCTCGACGCTCATTTTAGAAACTGCTCGATGTAGGCGTCGTCTTGAGCGTCGGCAAGTTCCGTGGTATCGCCGAGAATGTACCGGTACAGGTAGGGTCCCCGGAGGTCGGCAATCCGGTTCATCCAATTCGCGGGGTCGGTCCACATTACCGGACGATCTCCCATCGCCTTCACCAGATCGTCAATGTCCCAATGGAGCGCAAAGCCGGGAATAACCACGTCAAACAAGTCCATGTTCAGAGTGTTTTCGAGAGCAGCGCGAAGACTGATGGGGGTGCGATCGAGCCAGACCTTGCTGATTCTGGGGTCCGCCGCCGCGGCCAGCAGCAGCCAGATTCCCTTAACGCCGCGCCCGACACCGCGAATCGAGCCCGGGTCCACGTCGCTGCGCGCCGCCAGAAGATCAACTCCGGCCAGGATATCGTGCGCACGCATTGCGGGTAAGTTCAGGCCAATCTGGTTGGCGCGCGAATTGGTGATGAAGTTTCCAATGAAGGGCTCGTGTCTGTCTTCTCCGGGGGAGTCGCGCGGCTCAAGCGTCAAGATCACGCGTCCCTTGGCCGCCATCCGATTCGCCCAGGAGTCAATCGAGGCGGCCTGGAAATACGGGCCGCCATCCTCGAGTATCAGCACCGCAGGCTTTCGGCCCGCCGGCGAAGAAGGAACATAGAGGTGGGCTTCGATCTTGATTCCAGGCTCGGTTTCAAACCGGATGTGCTGCCGCCGGATTTCCCCAACATTCGATTCATCGAGTACGGTCGACTGCGGGGAAGCGCCGGTCGTAGGAATTCCGAGCCGCCGCAATTTCGCTTCAAGTTCGGGAATGCCTTGTGGCCGCAGCTTCGAGTGAAAATCGTCGAGGATCAGCTGGTAGACCTTGCGGCTCCCCGGTATGTCATCCACATGTCCCGTCGGAGTGACCAGCAGTTCGAAGTTGTTAAACATCCTGACGGGTTGTTCATGGTAATCTCCCTTGCCGTCTTTGAGCCAGCGGATCATCCACTGATAAACCGCCTCCCGGCTCACCAGGGGAGTTCCGTGCGGGCCCGGCCCCACGAAGAAGCCGATCTTATCCTCAGCCCCGTAAATGCTGTACCAATGCCGCGCTTCCTCGTAGACCATGCGAGCGCCCGCAGGCGTGAAATAGTCGTCCTGCGTCTCCTGAATCAGCCAGGGCGTCGGCGCGGTCACCTCCACAAAATCCGCCACGTCCAGACCGTTCACCAGAAACTCGGGAAACGACATCTCCGTATCGGGATCGGGGCCCGCGAAGAGCACTTGGTATGAATTTGGATAACAGGCAGGAACCACCGCCTTGAGCCTTGGGTCGAGCGCTCCGATCATGGTGGTCAGCGCACCGCCTCCGGAGCAGCCTGCCGCGCCCAGTCGCGCAGCGTCCACATCCGGGCGGCTCACCAAGTAATCGATGGCGCGCTTCGCGTCCCAGATGAAAAAGCGCGCGGAGCTTTCGCCGATCAGGATGCACTGCGCGCCGGACTGAATATGCTCGGGGACCGACCAGCCCGCCAGCGCGCCCGAAAGGTGCGGATCGTAGGTTTGCTCCCGCTCGCCTTGGCCGATGGGATCGGTGGCGAACACCACGAAGCCCTTCAAGGCGAGGTTCGCGGCTGCGCGCTGCGGCTCCGGCTTTCCTTCCTGCGTGTGGCCGGATTGGTAGAGAATCGCAGGATAACGACCGGGCTGGTTGGGCCGGTAGAGGTCGCCCGTTACATAGAAATTGGGCAAACTCTGGAAGAGGACTTTCTCAATTGTGTACCCATCTGCCTTGATCTCGCCCGTGATTTTAGCGTTCAGAGGACCGCTGTAATCCGGCAGGCCACCCAGGAGCTTCAGCAGCTTTTCGTGCACTGTCTTTTTTCGCTGCTCCGCTTCGGCCACGGCGTGGATCTTGTCGATCTCCCGCTGCCGCTGCTGAAGTTGCTGCTGTGCAATGTGATTCATCCAGCGCAGCAGAGGGTCGTGAATGGCTTCTTGCGCGAAGAGCAGGCAGGGGGTGAGGAGAAATACTAAGAAGACTGCTATTTTAGTTGGTCTCATGATTCGATTACCACGGGCGCGATGCCGCCCTTCCACGTGCGGGCGTCTCGCCGGCGGTCGCGCAGGCATTCCTTCGCTCCGCTCAGGACGGGCTCTGCCTGCGCGCGGGAGCGTGACGCTCCCGCGACGGCGGGCGGGACGCCCGCGCTACGCAAATGCCATCAGCCGGCGCGCATTCTCGACGCATATGGCCTTTTGAGAAGCGTCGTCGAGCTCGGATTCCTGCATTTTCAGGATGGCCGATTCAAAATAAAAGAACGGGTAGTACGAGCCGAAGAGCACGCGGGACAGTGGAACCTGACGCACCAGCCGCGCTAGTCCGGCCACTCCTTCCACCATGCTGATATCCATCGAGACATCGCCGGAGGCAAGCGCCGCCGCATAATCCTCGCGTCCGATTTGCGAGGTGCAATTCAGAAGCTCCAACCGCAGTCCGGCTGTGTTTTTCACCACATTCGCCAGCGGAGCGAGATCGACGGCAGGAACGCGCATGAGCGGAGGCTGGGTGCGCGGATCTTCCATCGAGAGCGCCAGTTGCACAATCAGCCGGCGCTCCGCCGCCAGCTTCAAAAGGTTCGCGAAAACCGGATCGTCCAGCTTGTACCCATGATAATTGGGGTGAAGACGGATTCCCAGCATCGTATGCTCTTCGTGGCAGCGCTGCACGTCTTCCTGCCAATCGGGCAGCATTGGATTCACGGTTCCAAATGGAATCAGCATGCCCTCGCCGAACCGGCGGCACGTCTCAGCCAGACGAGTATTGACTCCGGCAATATCACGCTCGAGAAGACCTTCGAAGCTACCGGCCCAGGCTTGCTCAACTTTTGCGTCAGTTAGCTTCGCGACGAGCCACGCCGGCTCATCGCCATTGAGACGGCGGAACGGCCACCGGGAAAGATATACGTTGGTATCGATGATCAAATCTTGTAACCTTTTTTGCGGAGCACGGGCTCCAATAATCGACGAAGATTGCCGCCCATGATCAGCTTCTTGTCGGCATCAGAGATCGCGGCGCCTTCCACCTTGGCAATCTGCGAAGCAAAGCTTCGTCCGCCGACATCGCTGCCGTAGATCACCCGCTCCGCGCCCAACTCGCGCACGGCCATTTCGACATATCCGTTGGTGGGGTCTGAGCCGGCCAACCCGCAGTAGACATTTTTCGTGGAACGAATGGCGCGAATTCCCAGCTCCCAGTTTCCGCCGGTATGCGCGCATACGATTCGCAGCTTGGGGTGGCGTCGTGCAAGTTCGACAACATCAAACGGAGTGGATTCGGTTGGGTGGTTTCCGAGTGCGTTCAGCCATTCGTGCTGAAGAATGACAACGTCGTTGGCGACGGCCCATTCGGCAAGCGGGTCCATCGCCGGAACGTTGCAGCGCGCATCGGCTTCGATCTCGCCAATCATCACCATGGGGCCGTCTCGGATGCAGCGATCGAGTTCCTGAATGCTGAATTCAGGCAGCGCCGGCGAGACATACGCCGAACCGTAAGCCCGGTCGGGAAACGCCCTTACGGCCCGCATCACGCGGTCGTTCTCGAGGCGAAATTGCTCGGACGGGTTTGGGTGCCGATCATCCGAATAACCTTGCGAGAGAATAAGGCGCTCTACCCCTACACGGTCCATGCACTTCACCAGGAACCCCATCCGTTCCTCGGGAGTATCGCCCGGAACCGAGCCGAGGTGAGAGTGTTGGTCCCAGATTCGCATGCCACCGCCCAGGCCGCGATTATCCGGCGCATCGGCCTTGGCGAGCGCCAACGCCCCGCTCGCGCCCAGAGTCTTTATGAATGTCCGGCGGTTCAGCATATTCATTGTGCCGAAGGCGCCATGGAGTGCGGTAGCGTCAGCTACCGCCGTTTGGGTTGGATCCCAAGGCGGCAGCATTGCTGCCGCGCTCCATGCAATGCGTAATCATCAAACAAGCCTGTCATTCCGAGCGAAGCGAGGAATCCCGCCCTGCTTGATGAAGAGTCGAGGAACAACCAACAAGGCGAGATTCCTCGCTTCGCTCGGAATGACAACGAACTCTCAAAGCAGAGAAGCATTCTGCCTACTGCTTCCCGCCTTCTGGCTTTTCTACTGCCGTCTCCCAGAGCTCGGGCCCGACATCAGTGTCCGATATTGTGGCACAAATCGCAATTCACTGGCGCGTTGCGCAGCTTGTGGCAATTCACGCAAGCCACCATCGAGACTTCTTTCTCCTGCCAGAGTTGATCGCGATCCTTGACGTCGCCGTGGCACACCGCGCATTCGACGTGCGCGTCGAGGTGTTTCTGGTGGCTGAAGTAGACAAAATCTGGAAGCCTGTAAACTGGCTTCCAGGCGAGCAGGCGATCGTCGGCCCGGAGCTCAATCAGTTTCTGGATTGACGGGCTATCGTGTTTGATTGTCGCATGGCAGGTCATGCACTCGGCTGCGGCGGGAACCTGCATCTTGCCGCTGGTTCCCACAGCCTGGTGGCACGTGTCGCATTGGAATCCAGCCTGAACATGCCGGCGATGACTGAACGCAATCGGCTGAACAATTGGATTCGCCGGCGCCGGAAGCTCCTGCGGCTCACGGGCAGGGCTCGCAGCGAGGGTTCGTGGATAAGCGCCGGCCCGCAACCGTGCTGGCCCTTGGCCTTTGGGGTAGAGAGCGTACGCAGCCAGCACAGTGGGCGCGGAGTTGTCGGGATTGAAATAACCGCCCGGCCCCACCGCGACCACCACGAATTGTTTCCCCGATTTCACGCCCATATAGGTCAAGGGCGTAGCGTGCGCGTTCGATTCGAGCTGATCCACCCAGAGCTCCTTGCCGGTATTCGCTTCAAACGCCCGAAGTCGGTGATCAACCGTCGCACCAATAAAGATCAGTCCGCCCGCAGTGGCAATGGACCCGCCGAGGTTGTAAGTTCCAGTTTTGGGAACTCCCCGCGCCTCGAGATCATCCATCACGCCCAGCGGAACTTTCCAAGCCAGCTTGCCGGTCTGAAGGTCGATCGCATTCAGGTCGCCCCACGGAGGCTTTTGGCAAGGATAGTGGTGATCATCCCAAAAGCGCGCGTAATTTCCCCACTTGCTGCCGCGGAGGTAGGCCTCCGGGGAACCCGGCGGCTGAGGCTGCATGCGTCCCACGGCCCCCACTTCGCTGACGTTCACAAACAGGTAATCGAGCGAGGGATCGAAGGAGGTGCCGGACCAGTTGCCACCCCCGAGCGTCCCGGGGATTTCGACCGTCAGCTTCTCCAGTCCCCAGGGTTTGAAGATCCCGCCGGGCAGCGATTCGGCAAAACTATCGAGGCAGTATTTTCGAGACTCCGGCGTGACGTTCGTAATATCGTCCAGCGTGACGGACGTGCGGGCCAGTTGCATCGACTCAATGGGGAATGGCTGAGTCGGCCAGGTCGCTTCCCCCGGCACTCGAGATTGCGAAACAGGGCGCTCCTCGACAGGGAAGAGAGGCTTGCCGCTCAACCGATCCAGCACAAAGACAAACCCCATTTTGGTGACTTCCGCTACGGCCGGAATCTCTTTGCCGTCGCGACGCACAGTGATCAAGTTCGGCGGCGCGCACGCATCGTAATCCCAGATGTCGTGGTGCACCATTTGGAAGTGCCAACGGAGCTTCCCGGTCGCGGCATCAAGCGCCACGATTGAATTCCCAAACAGCCCCGCCCCCTTGCGATCCGCAGCATAGAAGTCGTATGAAGGCGAGCCGATGGGCAAGAACACCATGCCGCGTTCGGTGTCCACGCTCATGACGGACCAGACATTCGTGCCCGACCGGTCTTGCCAGGAATCGTCTTGCCAAGTCTCGTGCCCCGCCTCGCCCACTCGGGGAACGGTGTGGAAGCGCCACACTAGCTTTCCGGTGCGGACATCGAAAGCTCGAACATCACCGCTTGGTCCTTTCGAGGGATATTCCTGGACCTGCGAACCGGTGATTACCAGATCCTTGTAAGTCGCAGGCGGCGAAGTTGAGTTGTACTGTGCGCGCGGGAATTTGTCCGCCACGCCGACGCGCAGGTTGATCGCCCCCTCATCGCCGAAGCCCCGGCAAGGCCTGCCGGATAGGGGATCGAGAGCAAAGAGGCGCGCGTCCTCGGTGATGTAGAAAAGGCGCTTATCAAGTTCGGATTTCTCCGGCCCGCACCGAACGCTCGACTGCCCCTCCCAATAAGCCGCGCCACGGCTGGGGTTCGGCCGCCGGGTGCCGCTTTCCTTGGGATCGGGATCGAACACCCAAATCTGCTTTCCGGTTTCGGCGTCCACCGCCACGGCCTGGCCGGTGGAGGTCGTGAAGTAGAGGACGCCGCGCACCATTAGAGGCGTGGCCTCAAACGCCGCAATTCCGCTGTTGGGAGTCGGCGGAATCACGTACGTCCAAGCTCGTTGCAGGAGTTGAACGTTCGAGGTGTTGATCTGTTTCAGGGGAGAGAAGCGCATGCCCCCGGGATCGTGGCCGTAATTCCGCCACTCGCTATCCGCGGAAGCGGGCGAGTGCTGCGCGAAAGCAACGCTCGAAGCGAGAAGTATTAATGCCAGCGCAGATTTCATGGTAAATGAAAAGTCAGCCCTCTCGGCGTGTGGAAGATTCGGCTCGTGGCCGCACATCGTTGGGGGCGACCCCTCTTGAATTGCGGCTCCGGCGCGCTGCGTTCATCTGTCTGTGGCAGTGAAGCTCGAGAAGCCGAAGTCGCGATTCACGCCCGTGGCGCCGTCCAGAAAGAATCCCATGCCCGGACTGCCGCTGGTGAATTTGTTGTCGTTGAGCTCGAAGATCTGCTCGCCGTTGATGTAGACCGTGAGGGTGCTCCCAATCATGCTGGCCTTCACCACGTCGCCGGTTTTGACTCCATACTTCGAACCGCCCATGTTTTTGAGGTACGTGAACTTTCCCAACGGCCCTTCCCAGCGAGCCACGTTGCAATAGGCCTGGGGAATCTTCGAGCAGCGGAACATGATCTCGTAGCCTGTGCAACTGTGCGGAGTGATGGAACTCCGCAGGCGAATCTCGACTTCCTCCCAGACCTTGTCATCCTGGTTCGGATGCACCGAGTAAACCGTGGCCTGAACCGTTTGGTTTGGCCCCCAAGTGCCTTTCAGCAGGGCCGTCGAGTCATCGTATTTCTGCGGCTCCGGCCTGCTGCCGCCGATTTCGGCACCAAAGGCCAAGCCCGGAACGGTCTCGACATCGGCCCAGTCAAGGCCGTCGGCATGGCCGTTCAACCACTTGCCGCCTTCGGAAAGTGGATTCTCAGCGTGACGAAACGCGGTGCTGTAGGGGCCGTGCGACTCTGGTGAGGCGAGCGAGGCGGTCAGGCCTTTGCCACTGCGCGCCGGTAGCCAGAGCCCAGCGATGGTAGCGAACGCGAAGATGCAAAGTCCCGCCTTGATTCTGCGCTTTGAACTCTCAGTAACAGTCCTTGAGTAATTGAACATTCTCATCTCCAATCGCCGGCCGGCCCGACAGGCTGGAATCAGGGAGCGCCGATCAGTCCCGGGATTCTGTCGCTCTGGCTTACCAGCCTCTAACCACGCTTCGAACAAGAATCACGCGGGGAGTGCGACCGTGGAAAACGAAGAGAAGTATTGTAGCAGGAATCAGCGGAATATTCGGTGCGCTGCGAGCAGTACTTCTTGCACGCATAACCGCAAAATCCGCTATGATCTATCTCTGCCGGGGACAACTGTGAGAATACGAGTTCAGCATGGAGAAGATCGGACGCCGCGAATTTCTGACGACCGCCACCGCAGGGTTTACCTGTTCACCGGCGCTCCTGAAGGCAAGCGCGCCTCGCAGCACGGACATCCGGATTGAAACCGTCGGTATCGAATTCAAGGAGTACCAGTATCGCGTTCCCATCAAGTTTGGGGGCGTCGTATCAACGCACGTCGTTCTCTTGAATGTGAACTGTGCGGTGCGATCGCGGGGCGGCAAGAGTTCCCGAGGCTTCGGTTCCATGCCGCTCGCCAACACCTGGGCGTTTCCTTCGCGCGTTCTCTCTTTCAGCGAAACGCAGAAAGCCATGAATACGCTAGCGGAGCGCATCTCCGAGCTGACGCAGGACCTTAAAGAGTACGGCCATCCCATCGAACTCAATTGGTCGCTCGAGCCCCAATACTTGAAGGCTGCCGAGGCGGTCACGCAGGGGCAAAAGCTGGCCGAACCCATTCCCAAGCTATGCACGCTGGTGACGGCGAGCGCGTTCGACGCCGCTGTCCATGATGCATACGGCAAATTGCACGGGCTGAACTGCTACCATACCTATGGCCCCGAGTTCATGAATCGTGATCTTTCGTATTATCTAGGTGAGGATTACAAAGGAGAGTACCCGGAAAAGTACGTTTTGAAGGAACCCAAGGCCCGGATGCCGATGTATCACCTGGTTTCGGCGATCGATCCCTTGGTGGACGCGGATATCAAGCAGCGCGTGAACGACGGCCTGCCGGAGACGCTCCCCGAGTGGATCAATTACAACGGGCTGACCCACTTCAAAATCAAATTGGACGGCGACGATTTGAAATGGGATTCCGAGCGCGTGCTCGGCGTGGACCGGGTGGTTACGGAGACCGAGCAAAAGCGCCGGGTGACAGATTGGGTTTACTCGCTCGACTTCAACGAGCGCTGCCCCAATGTTCAGTATCTTGTCGATTTTCTGCACCGGGTTAGGGACCAGTCGCCGGGAGGCTTTGAGCGGATTCAGTACGTCGAGCAGCCCACCGCGCGCGATCTTGACACGCATCGCCAGAACGTAGTGTTTGAGGCCGCCAAGCTGAAACCGGTGGTCATTGATGAATCTTTGACTGACCTCCGCGCGCTGAAACTTTCCCGCGAGATGGGTTACACGGGCGCCGCGCTCAAAGCCTGCAAAGGGCAGAGCAACATGATGATCCTCGCTCCTTATATGGAAAGGAACAAGATGTTCCTCTGCGTACAGGACCTTACCTGTCCCGGCGCCTCGCTGATTCAATCCGCGAGTTTGGCCGCGCACGTTCCCGGCGTCAAAGCCATTGAAGCCAATTCGCGTCAGTATGTGCCCGCGGCTAACCGAGGCTGGGAAAAGCGCTTTCCCGGCATTTTCCACATCACCGATGGCACCATGGACACTTCGCATTTGAACGGCCTGGGAATCGGGGCGGTGTAAAGGGACTTTGCATTAGGATGACTCCCCTCCTTAATTAAGGAGGGGTTGGGGGTGGTTGGTCGCGATGTGAGGCGGCCACCCACCACCCCTGCCCCTCCTCCCGCTGAGGAGGGGAGTCGTCGTCGCGGCAATCCCGTTTGTTGTCGGCAGCGCCCAGAAATCCGGGGGCGTTGATCCACGCTCTGCTCGGAATGACAGGCAATTTGAGGAAGACTATGCGCGATGAGCTTTCGAGACGCCAATTTCTGAAAGCTTCTTCGGCTGCTACCCTTGTCGGCGCTGCAATTGTTCCCAGCGCCACTCGCGCCCGGTCTTATGTCCCTGCCCCCTTTCGCGGCACTCTTTGCTTGTTCTCGAAGTCCGTTCCTCATTTGAATTGGCAAGAGCTGGCCATAAGTTCGAAGCGCGCCGGATTTGGAGGGATCGACCTTACCGTCAGGCGCGACGGGCACGTGATGCCGGCGCGCGCGGCGGAGGATCTTCCCAAGGCGGTCGCCGCAATCCGCGCTGAAGGCTTGGAAGTCCCGATGATCACGACGGAACTGGTGCGCGCCGACGATCCCACCGCCGTACCCATCATGAGCACCGCCTCGCGGCTTTCCATTCCTTACATGAAGCCGGGATACTACCATTACAAGTTCGTAGACGTGCGTAAAGAGGTGGAAGAGGCCGGCAATCAATTCCGGGGCCTGGCCAAGCTGGCGGAGCAATATAAAATTCAATTGGGTTTCCACAATCACGCCGGGTACATCGGATGCCAGCTTTGGGATTTCGCACCGGTGATCGATTCCTTGGACCCGAGGTGGGTGGGATACTACTACGACCTCGAAAACGCGGCGGAAGAAGGCGGCGCCCAAGGCTGGAGGATCGACGCCAACCTGGCGATGCCCCGGCTGAAGATGCTGGCGGCTAAGGATATGTATTGGAAGAAGACTGAGACCGAAGGTTGGCGCGCCACCACTTGTCCGCTGGGCGAAGGGATGTGTAATTTCAAAGTGCTGTTGCGAATGGCGGCGGAAGCCGGGTTCCACGGCCCCATCTCTCTCCATATGGAATACCAGATTCCCGGCGTGTCTGACGAGCAGGGCATCGCACTGTCGCGAGCCACAAACGACGCCCTCATGGCCGCCGCGCAGCGCAACCTTGACACTTTGAAGGCGCTGCTTGACGCAGCCTATGAATCAGCGTAATTCGAAGCCAATCAGAAAGGGTGATGTTATGAGTGACTTATCTCGCAGAGAATTCGGCAAGCAGGCAATTGCCGCGGGCCTTGCCACAGCGCTCAGCGCCACGCGCGTTCAGGGCGCGAACGATCGCATCCGGGTGGGCTTTATCGGACTCGGAAATCGCGGAGACCAGGTGCTCGACGGATTTCTCGTGCATCGAGACGCGGAGGTGGTGGCGATTTGTGACCTGCACCAGCCCTACCTGGATTTTGCGGCGCATAAAATCGGAAACAATCCGCGGCAGTTCAAGGATTATCGCCGCCTGCTTGAACTGAAGGATATCGATGCGGTGGCGATCTGTACGCCTGACCACTGGCACACACTGATCAGTATTGAGGCCTGCGAAGCCGGGAAGGATATCTACGTCGAGAAGCCGCTTTCGCTGGTGGTTGCAGAAGGGCGCAAGATCGTGGAAGCCGCGCGCCGCCATCAGCGCGTCACTCAGGTGGGACTGATGCGCCGCTCGAGCCCCGTCATGAAGGAAGCGGTCGACCTCTTGCGCAGTGGCGGCATCGGGAAGATCACTACCATCCGCTCCTTCCACATCCAGAATGAGTGGCCGAACGGCATCGGAAACCCCCCGGACTCAGACCCGCCCGCTGGTTTGGATTGGGACGCATGGCTCGGCCCGGCGCCCAAAGTTCCGTACAATCGCAACCGCGCCTTCTACCGCTTTCGCTGGTTTTATGACTACTCGGGAGGCCAAATCACCAACTTTGGCACGCACTTTCTTGATTTCAGCCACTGGGCTCTGGACGTCGACGCGCCGCTGGCTGTGACCGCGATGGGTGGAAAACTGGCGGTCCAGGACAATCGCCAAATTCCCGACACTGCGGAGGTGATGTGGACCTATCCCGGCGGCACGCTTGTCACCTTCTCGCAGTTCAACACCAACGCCTCACCCGCCGACCGCCGCGGCAGCACCATCGAAGTTCGCGGCACCGAGGGCACGATGTTTCTTGACTGGGACGGCTACGAAGTCATACCGGAAAAAGTGTGCGAAGTGGATTTCCCCGCTTCGACGCCGCTCGACCGCAAGGTTGATGAGCCGTGGATGAAGCAGCGGCATACCATGATCAAAGCCAGTAAAGTCGAGGGCAAGGACGGCACACCTGAACACGCGCGCAACTTCCTCGATTGCGTGCGCAGCCGCAAGGCGTGCCATTGCGATATCGAAATTGGCCACCGCAGCACCACCACAACCCTGATCGCAGATGTCGCCCTGAGGTCCAAATCGTACTTGGAATGGGATCGAAGCGAGGAGTGTTTCACCAACAACCCGGCGGCGAACAAGTATCTCCGCTACGAATACCGTTCGCCCTACCGATTCCCGAGCTAGCGTTCCGAATCCAAAGATTATTGACCGTGGCGCACGTTACCACCGGCGTTCGTACGTGAACATATACTCGGTGCGGTCGGGGCTGCGCGCGAAGATTTGGGTGGTTTGGAGCGAATCGGCGAGACCATCGCCGGGCGAACCGGGCAGCCGATCGTTCGAGAGAACGAAGCCGCCGGGGTTGAGCATCAGCGCTATGTTCAGGCGCGCCAGTGCCTGTTCGAACTCCCCGAAGTAGAGAAAGACATTCGTGCCGATGATGAGATCGAAACCGCTTTGCGGCACCAGCACGGGACGCTCGACGACAATGTTCGTATCCAGAGGGGTGATGCGAAGCACGACGGCGGGGCGAATCTTCACGGCGCGGGTCTTCGTTTCAGACGCCGCGGCGGCAGGGACGGGGATGGGTGCGACGGGTTCGCCGATGCCCGAGCCGAGTCTCTCCCAGTACTCGGTAAAAGATTGGCGATATTCGTCCGTCATCCGGGCGGCGGTGTTCCACGGAAGTTGTACGACGTAGGCGCGCCCGGCAGCCGCAATTCTCCTGGCTCGTGCGATGTGAAAGTTAACCTCGGAACTGATGTCCAGGGTGTAGAGTTCGACGGAGGCCGGGCTCGAAAGGCCCAGGCGGAAGAGAGAATCGAGAACCGCAAAGGGCTGAATCGTCTGCCGAGGGTAAAAATCGTTCCCCATTTCCTTGTTGGCAAAATCGAGCCCCGGCCCGACAACCGCCACGCGACGCACGGAGCCCTGCCTCAGCAAGCCCTTCTGGAGCATGTTCGCCAGGTGCTGGTCAATCAGAAAGTCAGGCCAGAGGTTGGTGTCGAGGGAAATGCCGCGGTCCTCGAAAAGTTGGAAGCGCTCGCCGGCCTGCGCCTGGCTGATGTAGCGCCGGATTTCGTCGCGCATTCTGGCAAGATTCGCCAACAGATAATCCGTCACCCTCGCTCGGTCTTGCGGCGTTACGAAGGAGTAGCCCTTTTTCTCAAGAAAGGCGCGCATGTGCGCAACGCCTTCGTTCGCGTTGCCGGAAGACATGGCGTGGACGAGGTCGTTGGCGCGATTCTCCGTGAAAGCGTTGACGAGCGTGCTTTGGCCATATTTGAAAAGATACTGGTCATCGATGCGGTATTCCTTGGTGAAAGTGACGCCGAAGCGAAGCAGGTTTATAAGCGTGTCCTCTTCGCCGCGGTCCAGCCGCGCCCGGATCTCCGCGTCCTTTTTGTGCACCCAGTTGGCCCAACGGTCGGCGTTAAGTGGGCTCGGGCGGGTCAGCTCCGCGGGAAGCTTCGTGGTCATGGCGCGGAGCGCGGGCTGCGCTTCTTCGAGAGACAAGTATAGTAGGCTATTGCCAGATTGCGCAACCGCGCCTGCCGCAGCGCACAATGAAAGGAGGACGAGGAGAAGAACGGAGCGTGTGAAATTCAATCGAGTCCTCCAGGCCTGCGGATCAGTGAGGCTAAGTCAGTGCTGGCCGTGTCGAACTCATAGGATAGCGCGAACGAGGGTTGCACGGAGATCAAATCATGACGCGCCCGGCTTCTGTCCTATCGATCGCGTTGCTGAGGAACGCCGCGGGGCGCCTTGTGACCCCAGTACCGGTACCCTCAAGACAGGGTCGGATTACCTTCGTGTTATTGCGCGCGGATATTTCAACTGGGTAAAATGCGGCTCAATTAGACAGAGGCTCGGGTGCCCGAGCCCTTAGTGTTAAGACAGTGAAAATCCTTGGGAGGAGGGGCACACCCGGGAGGAAGACCCGACCCGGGTGCGCCCCGAGGCAGAGTCAATCAGAGGCTCGCAATGTAGTCAGTAGGTAAGCTCCCGAAGCCTGCCGTGTTCACGCGTTGGCCAACCACATTAGAGAAATAATGCAGAACGGAAGCCAGTTTGAGGGCTGCCTTTTTCTCGTCCGCTTTCAGAATTCGCCTCGCAGCCAGTGAAATCAATTGCCAGCGGAAATACAGCATGAGAAGGCGTTCTTCCCGGGCCGAGCGCTGGCTCGTGCCGGCGGTGTTCTTCAGCAGGTAGGTCAGGGCATTGAAATCGCATTTGAGCGCCCTGGGTAGACGGGAGTAGTCAACCGTGGCGCCGGGCTCCGCCAGCGCCCTTTGTACGGAAGGAAACTCCAAACGGATCACGTTGGCAATGGATAGGTAATACTCTCGCTCAAACTGCCGATGCAGAATCTTCTCGCAGGCAGCCTGAACGAAGAAGAGGAATATGGCCATCGAGAGCGCCAAAATCAGCCAAGACAGAACCATTCGCCCAGCCTCCTCCTCTGAAATTCTTTCACGTAACTTATGACATAGTCAGGTAGAGGGAGCAATGGTACTGGAGTACGTTGCCGGGGGCGTGATCCGTTGGTGGCTCAGCTGCCGGACCTTCGATAAAACCAGATGGCCCCGCTGCGCGCCGGAAGGCCGAAGGTGAAGCCGCTTACCACCAAGTCTTTCCCGGTGATCTCTCTGGTTTCGCCGCTCTCGCCGTTTTCGAAAACGTACGTCACACTTGAATCGAGTCCCGCCGGATGGATCGTGAGCGTTGCTTCCTGCGATGCCGGTAGACGGATCGCCTGGACAAATCCCTGGCCTTTCTCCGGACTGTCAAACTGCCAGGCGACCCATTGGTCGGGGCTGCGGCGGAAAGGAGTATGAGGATAGTAATCACCATACAGGATGAGGCCGGCAGCGCGGCGCCAGACGGCGATCATCTTCTGCGACTCTGCGAAATCGTAATCGTCGCGTTTGATGTCCAGTCCTAAGGCCAACATAGGAGCCATGGCGCAATGGTAGGCGTAGCTGTCGACCTGTTTGTCGAACCGGCCCGGCTTGTCGATGTCCCAGGAGAGCGTGACGTCCTTGAAATAGGGCAGCCACTCGAAAAGCGTCTGGTGAAATGAGAGTTTGATAGCGTGATACCCGTAGCCGTAGTCGGAGTAGTGCAACGGCACGGCACGGCGCATGGTTTCTAGATCGTTGCGGCGGCCGCCGCTGGCGCAGGAATCGATCCACAGGCCGGGATTCCTTGCCAGCAAGTCGTCCCAGTACTTGAGGTAGCCCTGCACGTGCAGGTTCTCGTTCATCCCCTGGCGGTCCTCAGTCTCGTTCTTGCGCCAGTATTCCAGCGGCTCGAAATTGAAATCCTGCCGGTAAACCTTGATGCCATTTTCATTGATGAGCCGGCACACATGCTCGGTGAGCCACGCACGGCATTGCGGGTTGCCAAGATTCAAGAGGCTATTCTCATTGCCCTCGAGCGTGAGCAGCCATTCCGGGTGTGCGCGACTGAGTTCGGTGCCCTGCCGCACTCTTTCCGGTTCGAACCAAACCAACAGGCTGGCGCCGTTCCGGGTTGCCAAATCGGACACCGGCTTGAAACCGTGCGGGAACCTCGCAGGATCGGGTTCCCATGTGCCGGTGTTCGGCCAGTGGCCCCCGCAGGGATACCAGCCTGCATCGATCCACCAGATGTCAAAGTTAAAGCCCAGCCGCTTGAACTTTTCCATATACCGGAGCTGGTTCTCTTCCGTCGCGTGCGTGAATTCTTCGCCCTCATCCGTGGCGGCCACCGCCAGCAAGGGTTTCAGTGGTTGGCCGTTGGGCCGGGGAAGAATGTGGGCAAGGTACCAGCGGCGCCACAGATTTACCGCTCGGGACGCGTCGCCGGACCAAGTCAGCACGGTCATCCGTGGTGTGCGGATGCGTTCGCCGGGTCTTAATCGCAGGTTTGTCTTCTGTTGACCCGCTTGTACGTGCACGCCGTCCGGCACTCCATCGAAGTGGATGGCCCACTCGCCCGGCCAGCCGATGGCGAGCGACAGTCCCCACTTATCGAACATGATGCGATAGTAAGGGAACGCGCCGTCGCTGGGGCGGCCCCCGTTGGGTGCAAAACTGAGCGAGGCTCCGTTGTCCAGGCCTTTCACGGTGGGCGTGTAGCCTATCTCGCTGTAGAAGTCGCCATTGTTCGAGTATAGCAACGGTTTGGTACCTTGAAATCCTCCATCCAGAGCCAGAACGTCGCGAACGATCGGCGTGGCTTCCCGTCCTTGGTTGCTAAACCACGCCACCCACTCCGTCACTGGGAAATCTCTGTACTCCGTGCACTCCACTCGAACGTGCAGGTGAGTCTTGGGATCCGTGCCCTCGAAGTCCGTTTCGACGCGCGTGTTGTCGATCACGTGCCGTAACACTTCGGGTCGCCACTCGGGCGGAATGCCGTGTATGGGTTTGCCATCCAGCACAAAAGAGATGGGAAGATCGGCAGGGCGGGAAAAGAACTGTTTCGTCCAGGCCCGGCTCCGCAGCATATCCGCCGGATTCGGCGCCGCCGGTATGGGGCGCGTCGTATTGCCGGCAGCATTTGCTTTCGTCGTCGCCTGCGGTGTTCCCGCATATGCCGGCCAGCCGAAGCAAATACAGGCAAGCACGATCATCGCTAAAACGGCTGCCAGTTGCGTACACGTGTTTAGAGATGCACGACTTCGTTTGCGGTTGGTATTCATGGCGGGTATCACACTACCGCGAGACCCCGCCTTTTGTCTATGGGGACATTAAGTACTATGGGTCCTGCTTCACCGCCATTCCAGTCTGCCGGGCCGCGAACGCCCAGATGTCCGCAGCCTCAGCGATTGCGCGGTCGAGCGGCCGATAGCCATGGCTTCCCTGGGCTTCGATTCGAATGAGGACAGGTTTGTCGCAACCCGGGATAGCGCTTTCGACGCTCTGCAAGGTCGCGGCAAATTTGAACGAGTGGCTCGGCACAACACGGTCATCATGATCTGCCGTGGTAATGAGGGTTGCCGGGTAGCAGACGCCGCGCCTGATGTTCTGTAGCGGCGAGTAGGCGCGCAGATAGACGAAGGCCTTGGGATCACTGGACTTCCCGTACTCGGTTGCCCAGGCTGCCCCGCCGGTGAACCTGTCGTAGCGCAGCATGTCCATCACCCCCACCTGAGGGACTGCCGCGGCGAACAAATCCGGACGCTCGGTCATCACCGCGCCCACCAGAAGCCCGCCGTTCGAACCGCCGTTGATGGCCAGCTTCGCCTGCGAAGTGTATTTCTCCCGGATGAGGTATTCCGCGGCCGCGATAAAGTCATCGAAAACGTTCTGTTTCTTTTCGAATTGGCCTGCATGATGCCAGGCCTCGCCGTATTCGCCGCCGCCCCGAATATTCGCGAGCGCGTACACGCCCCCTTGCTCAACCCAGGCGATGACGGAGGGACGGAAACCCGGCAGCGACGAAATCGAAAACCCGCCATATGCAAAGAGCATCGTGGGATTCTGTCCGTTCTTTACCAGGTCTTTGCGGTGAGTAAGGAACATCGGCACGCGCGTGCCGTCCTTGCTCCGATAGAACACCCGCTCGGTCACGAACAACGCGGGATCAAAAGTGAGCTTCGGGGCATTGAACGGCTGGCTCGTGTCCGCCTGGGCATCGTAGACATAGGATGTGGTCGGCTGAAGCGGCGAAGTGAACGAATAGAGTATCTCCGGCCTGTCGAATCGCCCCAACAAACCCGAGGCCGATCCCAGTCCGGGCATCTTCAGGTTGCGCACCAACTTTCCATCGAGCGTATAAAGCCTCACTACCGACGAGACATCCTGAAGAGAGAGCAACCCGAGTTGCCCCGCGACCAGCGACGCGTCCTGGATGGGCATGGTCCCTTCGGGGATCACCGTTCGCCAGTGCTCCGCCTCCGGCGTTGCAACCGGCGCAGCGATGACTTTGCGGTTCGGCGCATCCTTGTCGACAGTCATGAAGAGCTTGCCATTTGCAACGCCCAGCGGCTTATAGTTCGCGTCCTGCCCCGTGACTACAGATCGAATCTGAGCATGGACATCCGGATGTTTCGGGTCGCTGAGGTCGACAAGGTACAGTTCATTCTTGTCCGTACCTTTAGTTGTGATGACGAACAGATAGCGTCCCGTCTCGTCGATGTCGCCAAAGATGAACCACGAGGGTTGGTCAGGCCGCTCGTAGATTTTAGTGTCGGCAGCCTGCTCGGTTCCGAGCTTGTGATAATAGAGCGTCATGTGCTCGAGCTTGGCTTCAAGCTGCTTGCCCTTCGGCGGCACGGGAAATCGCGAGTAGAAAAAACCCTGCCCGTCTTTCGTCCATGCGACATTGCTGAACTTGACCCATTTGATGGTATCCGGGGTGTTCTTGCCCGTCGCGAGATCACGCACGTATAGCGTGACCCAATCCGACCCGCCTTCGCTCAGACGGTAGGTGAAATGCTTGCCGTCCGGAGAGGGCCTGAACTCGGAGAGCGCCGTCGAGCCGTCGGGCGACAACTGATTCGGATCGATGATCATCTCTTCGGCGCCGCTCAGTGTGAAGCGTGAATACCACACGTTCTGCTTCTGCAAGCCCGAGTTCTTTGTGTACCACCAGCGCCCGCCTTCCCAGAACGGCACGCTGGTACGAGCGTAGTTAAAAAGGGCAGTGATGCGGGCCCGAAATGCGTCGCGTCCCGGCAGTGCGGCAAGATAGGGCATGGTGACGGCGTTTTCCGCCTTCACCCAATTTGCGACTTCCTTGCTGTCCAGTTCTTCGAGCCAACGGTAGGGATCCGGGACCTTAACACTCCCGTAAGTATCAACGGTGTCCACGGTGCGCGTGGGCGGATATTCGATGCGGGCCTGCTGCGCGAGAGCTGGGATCGCTAGCAAGCCTGCAGATGCGAGGAGCAGGGAGATCCGAAAACGGCGCATAGATTCCTCCATATTCTGGATAGGCGGTCTTTGGTATGGAGAGGAGAGTCGCGCAGGTTAGCAGTGACTTTCCTGTCCTCAACCGCATACACCACATCGATCCCCCGCCACCTGATACATCGATCACGCGGCAGTGAGATAGTAGCTAGCCCTTCATTATTGAGCCGGCCCCCGAACGTTGAGTGCTGAATATCCTCGTACGGCCATCATAGGGCGCAGTCGCTGCCAAGTCAACGTTGGAGAGTATTCCGTGGCCGAGGCTCGCGCCGTGCACCGACTGCGCTCTCTTCGGATGTTATGTAATAGGGTAACCTGATAGCGGTCAATTAGGCGGAGGGTATAATTTCCATTAACACTTGGGTACGCGACTTGTGCGTGGCTTATTCGACTTCACGCGGGCCGACTACATGCTTCGAGCCCCGCCGCAGCGCGTTGCCGACCACCCATTCCACCCCATCCCTGTAGTATGGGTAGGTGAAGTAGTCGAAAGCACCTAGCTCCATCGCTTCCAGATACAAGCGCGAATCGTAGAAATCCGCACATACGATGACGGGAACTTTTGACCCACTACCCAGGGAGCTCAAGAGTTCGCGAAAAGTCCCATCCCTGGGACTTGCATGACATATCGCTAAGGCAGTCTCCTGACGCGCAAGCAGGTACAGTGTCTCCTTCAGAGAGGAAGAGGGGATAGGTACTAAGCCCTTTTGCCTCAGCAGGTTAATGAGCAATTCTTCGCTCTTGATGTCACTGCCGGCAAGCACGACGTAAAAGGGGTTCTTTTCAGCAGGCTCTGGTTTGGGAATAAGGTTGAGTGGGTCATTTCCATTCACCTCCGGCTAAAGACGAGGGCAGTTAGCTTAACTTTAATTGATTAACAAGTCAATTGAAAAGAATGCACACGTTGTGGCTATCTTTAGGTTCATACCAGCCGGTAAGTTCTGACATAGGCTAAAGTCTAGGGAATCAGGAATCTGCGATTGAGAAAGTAGGAGGCGGCATAGAGGTAACAAGCCAGCCAACAGGCGTCAACTGCCAGCATAAAACGCCCCCTACAACCTATTCACCGTGCCTTCGCTAATGTGAAGCAGGCTGCCGATATCCCGGTTGCTTTTGCCGTCCGCCACCAAGCCCAGCAATCACAATTCGCGTTCAGTCAACCCTGGTCTGCTGAGCGGCTCGGCTAATCTCGCCGCCACCTCCGGTGCGATATGTGACTTCCCGGCGCGCACGGTGCGGATGCACTCGAGCAACTCCTCGCGGGGCGCCCCTTTAACGACGTACCCTTTTGCGCCCCACTTCAAGGCCCGGTAGACGTCCTCATTGTCCTCGAAGGTCGTCAGCACAACCAATCGGGCTTCGGGGAAGCGCCGGCAAATGACGCGGATCGCGTGCAGCCCGTCCATTCCGCGCATTCGCAAGTCGATCAGAGCTACATCGGGACGGTAGAGAGAGAATTGCTCAACCGCCTCGCTCCCATCGCCCGCTTCGGCCACAACCTTCATGTCCGGCTGCCGATTAATCAGGGCGGACAAGCCCTCCCGCACCACGGGATGATCGTCTGCGACGAGAACGCGAATCGATTCAGGATCACTCATGATGTCCGCCCTCTGCGGCGCCCGGAGAGGTTCGAGCCGCCACGGTCAGCCGTGTTCCCTGACCCGGCTCGCCGGAGATTTCAATTCGCGCCCCAATGCGCTCCGCGCGCTCGCGCATGCTGATGAGGCCGAACCCTTTGCCGCCCACATGGGCCTTTGGATCGAAACCCCGGCCATTGTCGTGCACAGACAGGTCTACACCTGATGGCTGGTAAGTTATCTGGACGCGAATCTTGCTCGCTTGCGCGTGGCGAAGGGCATTCACGACCGCTTCTTGACAAATACGGAGAAGTCCCAGCGCCTTATCACTGGGCAACGGGTAGGGTTCGCCGCGGAGTGAAAACCCGATCGCGGTGGGGTTGCCGACTGCTACCCGGCTAAGGAAACTCTGCACCGCCCCAACCAACCCCTCGGCGTCCAACTCCGGTGGACACAATGCCCAAACCGAGCGTCGCGCTTCCGCAAGACCACTGCGTGCCACGGCCTCGGCGAGTTGAATACACCTGGCTACCTCGTCAGGGTTCGAGCCATTGAGTTCTCGGGCGGCTTCCAACTGAAGGAGAATGCCCACAAAATCTTGCGCCAGGATATCGTGGATCTCACCCGCAATCCGGTTGCGTTCTTCAACAATCGCCGCTTCCTTGAGCTGCGCCATCACTGCTAGTTCTGCTCGTTTACGTTCGATGGCGTAGCGAATAGACCGCCCCAGCGCAGACGGCGTGAAACTGCCTTTTACCAGGTAGTCTTGCGCGCCCAACTGCATGGCAGCAATTCCCACAGCTTCGTCGTCCAATCCAGTCAACACCACAACCGGCACCGCGGGTTGCGACTGGCGCAAACGGGTCACGGTATCTGGGCCCTGAGAGTCAGGCAGACCAAGGTCCAGAAGCACCACGTCGTAAGATGCCACCGCAAGGCTGGCCAGTGCATCCTCCAACCTCTCGACGTGCGTGGTCTCGAACCGCGCGTCTCGGATCCTCACGAGGACCTCGTTCAGCAGCAACGCGTCTGCTGGATTGTCTTCGACCGCGAGAGCGCGAAAATGAAGCTCGTCATGATTCATAATAGCCAGGGTAGGCATGGCCCTGTGGCTGCCCTTAGGCTATGACTCCGTTACCCTGCAATCCCCAACTAGGCGTGCACATTCTTGGTGGCACGTTGTGTGCCAAACCGACCTGCGGCTGCTTATGCCTTTATTTTCCTGTGAGTATGAGACGGTGTTGAAATTGACAACCGGCGCTCGTGCCTTGAATGGGCGAAAACTCCCGCCCGATCTGCTGTAACTGCGTTGAATGTCAATTAGCGGCGTCAGAATGAGGCAGCACAGGCAACTCCTGCCTGTGGATTGGACTAATCGCAGACCCTGCATGCACAGGCAAGAGTGCCTGTGCTACGGAACGATCATAGGCTGACCCGATTTCGGCCTGACTGCTTGCTGGCATACAACTTTTGGTCTGCTCGCTTCATGAGGGATTCCGGCGAGTCTCCGGGAGCAACCATTGCAGCCCCCACCGAGATCGTCACATGTATCGCTGTTCCACTCACAGGGACGGTAGACTGAGAGACCAGTTTCCTGAGTTTTTCGGACACGTTTTCCAGGAACTGCCGGGTAATGCCGGGAAGAATGGCCAAGAACTCGTCGCCGCCCCAGCGGCCTACCACGTCGGATGCGCGCAGACAATTTGACATGGTCTTTGCGATGGTCACCAGCACAGTATCTCCGGCGGCGTGCCCGTAAGTGTCGTTGATGTTCTTGAACTCATCCAAGTCGGCCAGCAGGATTCCGAACGGAGTGCCAAAGGTTGAGAGCTGATCGAGATGCTGCGATAGTTGCTGCTCCAGGTAGCTGCGGTTTCCCACTTGTGAGGCCGGATCAAGAAAGGCGAACTTTGCGAGATCCTTGGCTCGCTCCCTCACTGCCCTTTGGCGGGAATTGTCGCTAAAGACCTCGACCGCTCCCACGACCTCGCCGTTCCCGCCCCAAATCGGACGAACCCTGACTTCCACCGGAACTCTGTGTCCGCTCTTATGGTGAAGGTATACATCCGCCCGATGCGGCAGGCCATCCTCAAGCGTGCGGCTGAGAGGACAGTCTCCTGCACAGAGCAGGCATCCGGCATCGTCGACGTGCATCAGGAAGTTGTCGGAGCATCGTTTACCCAACACTTCCTGTGCGCTGTACCCCGAGAGTTCCTCCGCTGCGCGGTTCCAGTAGGTGATCCGGCGCTCCCGGTCGGTGACATAGACGCCGTCAGGCAGGCTGTCTACGACGTGTTTAAAAGGCGGTTTAATTTCGTCGGGGGAAGGCGCCGAAAGAACGGGGATTGGGGAGTCCATAGGTTTTTTCTACCTCATCCGGCACGATAGTCTGCCCGGAGAATAAAGCCTAACATCTGATCCGGACGGGCGCTGGATCGGCCGAGACCAGAAAGCGCTTCCCCACCCGGCGATGTCCAATATGGAATCCAGCTTTTTAGTATACACCTTCGGAAATGATCTGGCATCGGCCATGACCGTCCGCCCCGCAGAAAACAAGATGTCCCTCCAGATCCTCTATATATATTTATCGATGAGTACATACTCACATAGTTTGTACTGCGCGCCCAAGCCCTGGGTCGCGACCCATTCATGGCGATGCCGGATGGATGATGATGGCCCTGCAATGGGGAAATTCCGTGCGCCGATCCTGAAATGCTTTGTGATTTTACGCCGAGCGGATTCTGTGCAACGAGGCCAAGGCCCGTGGTTACTCTTTTGAAAGCTATGCCCTGACGCGTTCCAAAGAACGCATTCGCCTTTAATTCTGCCGTCGGAAATCGTCTGCCATCCGAACCTGGCCGAGAAAGGCCGATACGACGGCAGGGTCGAATTGCGTGCCGGAGCAGCGGAGTACCTCGGCAACGGCATCTTCGTAAGTCCGCTGAGCCTTGTAAGCTTGTTCGGAAACCATGGAGTCGAAACACTCGGCCACCGATACAATTCGCGCCCCCAGAGGAATCTCCTCTCCTTTCAACTGGTCGGGGTAACCATTGCCGTCGAATCGCTCGTGGTGGTGCAGCACGATTTGCTCAATGCCTTCCTCATTCATCGGTTCCAACATCCGCGCTCCCCAGGCCACGTGGCTCTTCATGATCTCAAACTCTTCCGCCGTCAGCAGGTCGGGTTTCGAGCGTACCTGTTCGGGAATATGGGTCTTGCCGATATCGTGAACGATGCCCGCCACGCGGATTTCTTCGACTTCCGCTTCAGATAACCCCAACTGCGAGGCAATCTGGCATGCCAGCCTGGATACCCCTTGGAAATGCTCCAGACCATGGGGCGGTCTGGCCTGAACCTCGAAAGCGAGGGCAGCGATCGTTTCCCAAAATGAGGCGTCCTCGTCTCCGCGCCCGATCGTCATTTCTTCGAATTTGTGCTTGTAGCAAGCGAAGGCATGAGTGCCGGTGGGAAACCTCCGGTTCGCGGAGACTCCTCGGAGCGTTTCCGGTGGCCGCCGATAACTCTCCCGATCGTTTATTGCGGCCACGGTCGGGTGCGCGCTTCGCACAGGGGAATCAAGTCTGTTTACGAGACGCGGCCGTTCCTTCCAATATTTGAATAAGACTGCTCCTAGCACCGCAACCGACGCTACGATCAACCAATCCAGCCAAATCATTCGTTCCTCCGTCCTACTCTATCGGCAGATCGGGTCAATCTCTCAAGAACTAAAGTAGTGTATTAATTCAACTCTAGCGCCCTGATTTTCCGGCGCATTTACCGCCACCCATTGCGGCCCCACGTGCGAACCAGCACACAACTCGAACTGCCGAACGCGGCACTACTCTATTCCTGAAAGCTCGTACATTCAAGTACCAAATCCGTTCTATAACATCGAGCCTATTACTTATTTCATCATTATCCTGTGGAGAATCCGCTTTGCCGTGGCCCTGACCGGTCGGGGCCTAACCCTGACTTGACTCGCTGCGCCGGCCTTCAACATTTATCGACCGCTCGCTTCGCCAACGGCATTCCATCATGGTTGGCCTTGCACACCGATCAACACACCGCCCGCGCGCCCACTAACCCCCAATCACAAACAGCTAAGGTATAATGAAAATCTGGTTCACAAAGTATTAATGCGGCTCGGGCAGGGGCGGCATCGCAACAGTGGCGTCGAGGGAAGCGTGCTCGATCTTTCGAATGATGCCTCGCTTCTGAACTTGGCCGTTGGGGATGGGAGTCACATCGATGGGGCTCGGAAAACGTATCGCTTATTCTCTGCGTTGTTTTTTCTCTCTTCTGCTCTATGGTCAGATTCCGCAGAGCCTTGCCCAGGAATTGGGCATGACGCCGGCTGCTGTGGCTCCCGTGGCGCCGGTTGCAGAACCAAGGGCGCCGGATTACGACCGCGCGATCCAGATGCTCGCTTTGCTGCAACGCGAGGGGCGGCTCATCGATTTTTTTGCAGAGGATGTGACGCCGTATCCGGATGCCCAACTGGGCGCCGCCGTGCGAAGTGTCCACCAAAGTTGCCGGCAGGCGCTCGAACGCTATGTCAAACTCGAACCGATTATCCCCTCTGAGGAAGATCGCCCTGTTACTGTGCAAGCGGGGTTTGATCCGGCATCCATCAAAGTCATCGGCAACGTCACGGGAAAACCACCACTCAGTGGCTTGTTGCGGCATCGCGGATGGCGCGCCACACAAGTGAATTTGCCATCTCTACCCGAAGGTGAGGGCCGGTCAGTCGTGGCCCCGGCGGAAGTCGAGATTCCGTAGGGGCGGTTCGCGAACCGCCCCTACGCCACTCGAAAGCGGAGGTCTATTGGACGCAAAGTACATTGTTGGCATCGACTTGGGAACCACGAATTCGGCCCTGGCGCAGTGTGACGCCGACCTGGAAGAAGCAACAGGGCAAATAGCCATCCAGCAAATTCCTCAGCTCGTGAATCCCAACGAAGTAGCGGATCGCACCCTGTTGCCGTCTTTCCTTTATCTCCCCGGCGAATTGGATTTCCCCAAAGACAGCCTGGCACTGCCTTGGGAACCGGCGCCCCGGTTCGTGGTGGGCGAACTGGCGCGAAAGCGCGGCGCCGAAAGCCCGTCGCGGCTGGTCGCTTCGGCCAAATCCTGGCTTTGTTATGCGGCGGTGAACCGAACTGCGCCCATCCTGCCCTGGCAGGCTCCGGAAGAAGTGCCCAAGCTTTCGCCCGTGGACGCCTCTGCGCACTTCCTCGATTACTTGCGCCGGGTGTGGGACCACCACCAGGCGAAAGGGAAGCGGGGTCTGGCTCTCAGCGAGCAGGACGTCCTGCTCACTGTGCCCGCTTCGTTCGATGAAGAGGCGCGGGAATTAACGCGGCGCGCCGCAGAACAGGCAGGTTTAAAAAACATCACCCTGCTGGAAGAACCCCAGGCTGCCTTTTATGCCTGGCTCGAAAGCCAGGGTGATGGATGGCGCAAACGCGTCAAGGTGGGCGACTTGGTTCTGGTGTGCGATGTCGGCGGGGGGACAACAGACTTCAGCCTTATTACAGTATCGGAGGAAGGCGGCGATCTGGTGCTCAAGCGAGTCGCCGTGGGAGAGCACATCCTGTTGGGCGGCGATAACATGGATCTGGCCCTGGCGCGGCTGCTCCAGCAACGATTGGAAGCCAACGGACAGCATATTGATATCTGGCAGTTGCACAGCTTGTGGCACCAGTGCCGGCTGGGCAAGGAAAGGCTCTTCGAGGAACCGAAAAGCCATAAGCACCCCATTGCCTTGCTGGGCAAGGGCTCCAAGCTGGTGGGCGGGACGATCAAAGCTGAGTTGACGCGCGAGGATGTGAAGCAGGTCCTGGTGGAAGGATTCTTTCCCAAAGTGGCGAGCAGCGAATTGCCCGCGCGGCAACGGCGCATTGGGTTTCAAGAACTGGGACTGCCGTATGCAGCAGATGCGGCCATAACCAAGCATCTGGCGCGATTCCTTTCGCGGCAGGTGCAGGATAGCCCGGAACTCGAAAAGATCCGCCGCGGCCGGAGCGGCCTGGCGTGTCCGACGCACGTGCTGTTCAACGGCGGCGTGATGAAAGCGGCCGTCCTGCGTGACCGGTTGATCGAGGTGCTGAACGGCTGGCTGCGCGACGAGGGTTTTGAGCCGCTCGGATCACGCGAGGTTCTTGATGCCCCCGATCTCGAGCACGCCGTGGCCCGCGGCGCAGCCTACTACGGAAGGGCGCGGCGAGGGAAGGGCGTGCGCATCCGCAGCGGGGCCTCGCGTACCTATTACATCGGCATTGAGAGCGCCCTGCCGGCGGTCCCCGGCATGGAAGCCCCGCTCAAGGCGCTCTGCGTGGTCCCCTTCGGCATGGAAGAGGGTACGGAGGCGAAGATTCCCGACCGGGAGTTTGGCTTGGTGGTGGGCGAGGCGGCGGAGTTTCGCTTCCTGAGCTCGAGTGTGCGCAAGCAAGACCAGATCGGCAGCCTGCTCGAGGATTGGGGCGATGAGATTGAAGAGTTGAGCCCGCTCGAGGTGACGCTGAAACTGGACGGCCAGGAGGGCACGGTTTTGCCCGTACGCCTGGAATCCCGCGTCACGGAAGTTGGCACACTCGAAGTCTGGTGCGTCTCGCGCGACGGCACGCAGCGGTGGAAGCTCGAGCTGAACATCCGTGAAAAAGCGGCCTAGGCCGCGGGAACCCCCCGAACGCTGTCATTCTGAGAGCTTGTGACTTTTTTGGATATTGGGCCGTTTAAGGGCACTTAACTCATTTGTTCTCAGTGCCGCCTTTCGGTGAAATTCAAAAAAGTCACACGCTCTGAGCGAAGCGAAGAATCTCGGCAGTTTGTAATTGCTTGAGGAGCAAAAGAGGACAACTGCGGAGATGCTTCGCTTCGCTCAGCATGACAGCGCTGGCCGGATTCGAGATACAGATCAGTAATGCAAGACTCCAGCCGTTACATCATCGGCATCGACCTGGGCACGACAAACTCGGTTGTTGCCTACCTCGATAACAAGGAAGCATCCGCAATTCAGGTCTTCCAGGTCCCGCAACTGGTGGCGGAGGGCGAGGTCCGCACCATGCCCACGCTGCCCTCGTTTCTCTATTTTCCTACCGAACATGATTTGTCCGCAGGAAGCATGAAGCTTCCCTGGGAAGAGCGGCAGGAATCAGTGGTCGGCGTGCTGGCGCGCGAACAAGGCGCGCTCCTGCCGGGGCGGCAAGTCTCTTCCGCCAAATCCTGGCTTTGCCATGACGCCGTAGATCGCCGTGCCAAGCTTCTGCCCTGGGGGGCCGAACCGCCGGAACCGATGGTCTCACCCGTGGAAGCCTCGGCCCGTTATCTCACCCATCTGCGGAATGCGTGGAATCATTCCACGGCAGCCTCCGGTGACGCCGAGATGCGATTCGAGAATCAGGAAATCGTATTGACGGTCCCGGCTTCCTTCAACGAAGAGGCGCGCGAGTTAACAGTGGAGGCAGCGCGGCAGGCGGGACTTGAAAGGCTGACCTTACTCGAAGAACCGCTGGCGGCTTTCTACGCCTGGATCGCCGCTCACGAAGATGCGCTGAATGTGGCGCCCGCGGCGCGCCGAGGGAGAAGACGCTCGCGCGCTTCCGCCCCGCCCCTTGCTCCCCTCCCCAGCCGGGGAGGGGAATTCGGAGGGGCCGCTCCGCTTTCTGGAGGGCGAGGCGAATCAGTGGCGGGTACTCCCCTCCCCGGGTGGGGAGGGGACTCAGGGCTCGGGGGAAAACTTCAAGATGGCGACCTGGTTCTGATCTGCGATGTTGGGGGCGGCACATCGGACTTCAGCCTGATTCGAGTTCGCTTCGTCAATCAGCAAGTTCAGTTTGAGCGCATCGCGATTGGCGAGCACCTGCTCCTGGGAGGAGACAACCTCGATCTGGCCCTGGCGCGGCGCGTCGAGGAGAAACTCCATGCTCCGAAGCTCAGCCTCCGTCAGCGGCACGCTCTCGGTCGAACCTGCTGTGCTGCCAAGGAGCGATTGCTCAGCGATCCGGCGCTCGACCGCCTTCCGATCAGCGTTCTGGGCAGCGGACGAGCGCTCGTCGGAGGGACGCTCGTCTCCGAACTGACGCGAGACGAAGTGGTGGAAGTTCTGACCGGCGGTTTCCTTCCACGCACCGCACCTGACGACTTGCCCGCCCACGACCGGCGAGCGGGTCTTCGAGAACTTGGTTTGCCGTACGCGAGCGAACCGGCTATCACGAAGCATCTAGCCGCGTTTCTTGTCGAGGCGCGCCACGGCGTCCCGCCGGTGACAGGCGAGTCCGTGCCAGCGCCGATGGTCCGCCCTGATGCCATTCTCTTCAACGGCGGTTTCTTTACGCCGGCCATCACTCGGGACAAGATTGTCGAAGCGGTGGAAGGATGGTTTAACGGCAGCAGCGCCTGGCGACCCAAGATCCTCAGCAACCAAGCCCCGGAAAGCGCCGTGGGTATCGGGGCAGCGTACTACGGCCGCGTGCGGCGGGGCGGCGGCCTGCGCATCCGGGCCGGCAGCGCAAGAAGCTACTACATCGGCGTGCAGTCGGAAGGCGCGCAAGACCACGCGCCCCAAGCCGTCTGCGTCCTGCCGTCAGGGATTGAAGAAGGGACCACGTTGCCGCTCGAGAGCCGCGAGTTTGCGGTTCTCACCAATCGCCCGGTGTCGTTCACGCTCTATAGTTCGACGACGCGTCACGACGAACACGGCGAAGTCGCGGTTCTCGATGAAGCGCAGATCCACCGTCATGCCCCGCTGGTCACCTTGTTGCGCTTCGGAAAGAAATCACGCCAGATCGAATTAGGCGTCCGGCTAACGGCCAGCTTCACGGAGGTGGGAACTCTCGAACTCTGGTGCGAGTCGCTCAAGACGCAACACCGCTGGCGTTTGCAGTTCGAACTTCGCGGCAATGAAGCTCAACCTCCGGAGGCTGCCTCGCCGTCTTCGCAGGCGCCTCCACCCATCCCCGGGGAGTCTGTTGAGACCGCGGCGAAACTGATTCAGGAGGTGTTTGGCGCCACGCACGTGCCGCGCGGGCATGATGCCCACGCCACAGCGGACGCGACGACTGCGCCACAGCCTGAGACGATCGTGAATAAACTCGAAGCCGCGCTCGGCCACAACAAAGACGCCTGGCCCATGGGCACAATCCGTTCCCTCTGCGATGTCCTCGTCGAGGTTGCTGCCGGGCGCGCCAAGAGTCGCCGGCACGAGGCTCGCTGGCTTAACTTGTTCGGCTTCTGCCTGCGGCCCGGCTTCGGCGCCTTGCTGGATGATTGGCGGATCAACCAGGCTCGCCACGTCTACCTGGCGGGGCCGTCGTACGCCAAGGACCCTCAAGTTCAGGTCGAGTGGCTGGTGCTTTGGCGCCGCGTGGCAGGCGGGCTTAACGCCGGTCAGCAGCGCGAGCTGTACCAGAAATATGGGGCCCTGTTGGGAGTCAGCGGAAAGAAAACAAGCGGACGGCTGAACAGCCAGGTCGAACACGAGGGTTGGCGCTTGCTGGCCAGTTCGGAGCATCTTCCCGCCTCCTGGCGCGCCTCGCTGGGGGAGGAGTTGTTGGTCAGGATCAAGAATGAACCCACCGACAAGGCCTGGCTGTGGTCGCTCGGACGTGTCGGCGCGCGCATCCCACTGTATGGGCCGCTCAACTGTGTGGTCGCAGTCGAGACCGCATCAAAATGGCTACAAGCGCTGCTCGAGCTAACTGAATTCACAGCCGAAACAGCCTCGGCGATTGTCCAGCTTGGATCGCTTACTGGTGATCACTTGCGCGACATCGACGATGGTCTGCGCCAAACGGCGATAGCGCGGTTGACCGCGGCGGGTGTCAGCGAGGAATTGACGCGCGGCCTACACCAATACGTTCCGCCCGCACAGGCCGACGCCATGCGCATTTTCGGCGAGTCTTTACCGGAAGGACTTCGGCTGGTGGGGTAGGAGCAGCAGAAAAGCCAATTCAAATGGCAAATGGCAAACGGCAAAATTCAAATGGTTTGACATTTACCATTGGCGAGTCGCGGTTCTTGTGTATCCTGATGTGCGCTCGGAGGTGTCGAAATGGAAACACGTGAAGTGTGCGAACGGCTGCTCGATTACGGAGTGCGTGCGATTCGGGTTGTCGAAGCTTTGCCACGAACTCTCGTTGGGCGGCGAATCGGCGATCAACTGCTGCGTTCGAGTATTTCCATCGGAGCTAACTACGAAGAAGCTCAGGGGGCTGAGTCCCGCGAGGATTTTGTTCACAAACCGCAGATTGCGCTTAAGGAGGTCAGGGAATCCAACTACTGGTTGCGCCTGCTCGCCAAGGCTGACATCGTACCGAGCAATCGGCTGTCTGCAATTCTGGATGAATCGAACCAGTTGCGCGCGATGTTGTCGAAGGCGGTGGCAACAACTAAAGGCAAAGGAAGAACGGCCAGCCTACGAGGTATTAAAAATGCAAAATCGCAAATTTGAAACCATTTGAATTTTGCCGTTTGCCATTTGCCATTTGAATTGCTTTTCCCCGAATACGAGGTTTCATCATGATTCACAAACTAATCTGTTTTCTTTCATTGAGTCTCGTGGCCGCGTCGGCCGCGGCGCAGGAAACGGTGGTCGTCCGCCCGAAGCCCATTGACGACGTGCTGGTGAATCCCGGCATGGGCATTGAAACATTCCAGCGCTTCAACGGCCAAGCCCTGAACGCCGGCCTGGGGTGGTCCGAAGAAGGGCCCACGGCGAAGCTCAGCGAGGGGACTTCCGCGTCAGACTTTCCCGGTTCCTCGATCTCCTACTGCCGCTGGTTCTGGCAAGAGCTCGAGCCGGAACAGGGCAAGGTTCGCTGGGAAATCATTGACCAAGCCTTGTCGGAGGCGCACGCGCACGGCCAGGCACTGGCCATCCGCCTGATGCCCTACGACCAGAAGCACCCGTTACCCGTGTGGTATCAGAACTCGGGCGCGCGTCGCGCCAACCGGCCCACAGACAAGGACGGCGACATCTGGCAGCCGGACTTCTCCGATTCGCTCTACCTGAAATACTGGGGCGAAGTAGTGGCGGAGGCGGGCGTGCGCTACGACGGGCATCCCGATCTCGACAGCGTCGATATCTCCTCGGTCGGCTACTGGGGTGAAGGCTGGAGCGATTACATGCCGGCATTCTCTTATCAGAAAGGCCTCATTGACATCTGGCTCGAGGCTTTCAAACGCACGCCGCTGCTGATGAACTTCGATCAGGAGCAGGCGCTCGCTTACGGCACGCAGCAGGGCGCCGGCTGGCGGCTCGACTGCTGGGGCGACATGCGCGACACGACGGGCGGCCGGTGGTGCCACATGTTCGACCTCTATCCGGAGCAGATCGTGCGCGCGGGCATCCAGGACGCCTGGAAACGAGGCCCTGTCTCGCTTGAAACCTGCTGGGTGCCTGGCTATTGGAAGCAGAAGGGCTGGGACGTGGATTATATTCTCGCTCAGGCGCTGCGCTGGCATGTCTCCTCGGTCAACATAAAATCGTCGGAGATCCCGCCCGAGTGGAAACCGCGCTTCGACGATTTTCAGAAGAAGATGGGCTATCGCTTCATTCTCCGGCGGTTGGAATACGCGCCTCGCGCCAAAGCCGGCACGATGGCGCCGCTGCACATGTGGTGGTTCAACGCCGGCGTGGCGCCTGTCTACAGGCCCTACGAGCTGGCGCTCCAGATAACCTCCGCCACGGAAACGGCAACCATCAAACTGCCCGTGGAGGTGCGTAAGTGGCTTCCCGGCGACGCGGTTTATGATGGTGCTGTCTATATTCCGGCCACGCTGAAACCCGGCGACTACCGCCTTCGCGTGGCGCTTCTCGACCCGCGAAGTGAACAGCCGGCCATCCGCCTGGCCATCGAAGGCCGCCAAGACGACGGCTGGTACGACGTGGGCGGTATCAGCGTTGAGTAATGATGAAGCGCCTAATCGTCAACGCGGATGACTTCGGCTTGACGGCCGGGGTTAACCAAGCCATCATTGAGGGGCACCAGGATGGATTGATCAGTAGCACAACCTTGATGGCGAACGGAGATGCATTCGCGTCGGCTGTGGCCCTGTCGCGCCAGGCTCCGCGTTTAGGAGTGGGCATTCATTTGAATCTCACAGAGGGCAAACCGGTCGCCCCCGCTTCGAGCGTTCCCAGTCTTCTAAATGGCTGCGGGCTCTTCGCAAGAAAACCCGCCGGTTTGTGGCGAGCGATGCTGTTGGGGCGAGTGCGCGCGATTGAAGTAGAGAGAGAGTTACACGCTCAGGTCGAAAAGGTCTTGGCCGCAGGCATTGTGCCGACGCATCTGGATAGTCACAAGCACGTGCACGCCCTGCCGGTGCTGGGCGAGATGAGCCTGAAGCTCGCCCGCCAATATGGCATTGGGGCGATTCGATCGATCGCGGAAACGTGGCCGGCGCTGGGCTACTTGTTGAGACGATTTCCGCGCGCGAGAACAAGGATCTTGCGGCAGCGCTTTAACAGTCTTGCTCTCTCCGTCCTTTCCCGCGGATGGCGCCGCCGGTTGCCGCAAGCGGGCGTGGCGTGCGCTGAGCATTTCTATGGCGTGACGCCAACCGGGTTCCTGGATGAGGAACTTCTGCGCGAAATTCTTCGCCGTCTCCCGGACGGTACGAGTGAATTGATGTGTCACCCGGGTTTTGCGGATCAGGCGCTGAGGCAGACGCCGACGCGTCTTGTCGAGCAGCGGGAGAAAGAATACCAGGCCTTGACACGGCCGTGCATCAAACTGCTGGCGAAAGATCTTGGCATACAGATTATCAATTATGGCGACCTCGCAAATGATTTCCATTGTCGTGCCGTTGTTCAATGAGCAGGGGAATATTCGCCCTCTCTACGCGCGCCTCACCGAAGTGTTGAATCGCATTGGGCAACCTTACGAGCTGGTGTTTGTGGACGATGGCAGCCGCGATCAAACACCCGAAATCCTGGACGAAATCTACTCGAACGACAGCCGCGTGTGCCTGGTCCGGCTGCGGAGGAATTTCGGCCAGGCGCCGGCTCTGCAAGCGGGATTTGATTCGGCACGAGGTGAGATCATCATCTGTATGGATGGGGATCTTCAACACGACCCCGACGACATCCCGGAGTTCCTGGCCGAAATGGCGAAGGGATACGATGTGGTCAGCGGCTGGCGAGTGGACAGAAAAGATGCATGGCTCACGCGCCGCCTGCCCAGCCGCGTCGCCAATTGGCTGATGGCGAAACTTTCCGGCATGCCGCTGCACGACTTCGGCACGACGTTCAAAGCCTACCGGCGCGAGGTCCTGGAGAATGTTCATCTCTACGGAGAGTTGCACCGCTTCATTCCGGTGCTGGCAAGCTGGGCGGGGGCAAACACCGCGGAAATCCCCATTAAGAATACAGTACGTCAAAAGGGAAAGTCACATTACGGCCTCTCGAGGACGGTGCGAGTTCTGCTGGACTTGATCGGCATCAAGTTCCTACTCGATTATTCCACCCGGCCTCTGCACTTTTTCGGGTTCTTGGGCCTGCTCGGAATGGGCGCCGGCAGCGGTGTCGGGCTCTTCCTTTTATACGAGAAGCTATGGCTCCACAGGGCGATCATGCTGGCCCACGGCCCGCTTCTCTTCGTCGCGATGCTTCTGTTCCTGACCGGAGTGCAGTTTCTTTCCGTCGGCCTGATCGGCGAAATGCTTTCTCGCACGTATTACGAGTCCCAGAAGAAACCCATTTACACGCTGCGAGAAATCAAGCGCCGCAGCCCCGGCTCGACTGCGGCAGCAGCTATGAAGTGAATGACAGATCTTTCCGTTGTGAAGTCTGCGTCATAATTCACGGGCGGCGCCCGCACGAGAAACCTAGCCCTCTCCCTTGGGGAGAGGGTGTCCGGCGACGGCGCATTCATCAGCCGCCGCAGGACGGGTGAGGGGTTACGCCTGGCGTCGGCACTTCAAAATGATGATTTCAACTGTCCTTCGCGATGTCGTATTTGTGGTTGCCACCTTCCCCTTCATCTATTATTTGATCGTCATCTACAGCACCTGGCGTTTTTTCCGCCAGCCAATCACGCAAGCCGGTTCCAGGCAGGGCAGCTTCACCCCTCCCGTCAGCAACCTCAAGCCGGTTCGCGGTCTCGACCCTGAGGCGTATGAGAATTTCGCCAGCCTCTGCCGCCAGGACTACCCGGATTACGAACTGCTGTTTTGCGTGGGCGAGAAGGATTCCCCGGTGGTTCCCGTGCTCGAGAAGTTGGCGCGCGATTTTCCCGACAGGCGAATTCGCGTTCTTTTCGGCGGTGATGCCGACGCCATCAATGACAAAGTCGGGAAACTTTCGCGTCTGGTGCGCGAGGCGCAATATGAAACCCTGGTGATCAACGACAGCGACGTGCGGGTGCGGCCCGAATACCTGCGCACCGTGGTGGCGCCTTTGGCGGAGCCCAATGTCGGCGCGGTCACCTGCTTCTATATTCCGATCGACGCCAAAACGCTGGCGCAAAAGCTGCAGACCATTGGCATGGTCTCCGATTTCTACCCCGGGATTCTGGCCGCCTGGCAACTGGATGGAGTGAAGTTCGCGCTCGGGCCGACCATCGCCACCACCCGCGCCCAACTCGAGGGCTTCGGCGGATATCGCGCGCTCGAAAGCCGGCCGGCAGACGATCTTCTGGTGGGCCGCTTGATCGCCGAGCGAGGCTACGAGGTGCGACTTCTGCCCTACACCATCCAGACGGTGCCGGACTACGCCTCGATGCCGGAACTGATTCACAAGCGCATTCGCTGGCTTGCCGTCATGCGCCACATGCGACCCTGGGGCCATGTGGGTCTTCTGTTCACGCAAGGGCTTCCCTGGTCGCTGGCCGCCTTCGCGATTCATCCGAGCGTGGCCGTGGGGTTCGGTTATCTTGGGACTTACCTTGGACTCCGGTTGGCGATGACGTGGCTCATCGGCGCCAGGGGACTGCAAGATCAGACGCTGCGCGGGAGAATGTGGCTCGTTCCGGTGTGGGACGCACTGGCGTTTCTTATCTGGCTCGCCAGCTTCGGGAGGAACAGCTTCCGCTGGCGCGGCGGTGAATATCGTCTCCGCAACGGCCAGCTTGTTCCGGGCACTGCCGAAACGGCCGAGAAGTGAAAGCTGATCCGCGGCCCCCGGATCCGCCGTGCCGGGACTGCGCAGATGGCTCACTTCCGAGCGGCGCTATCCGCAAGGACATGATTCGTCAAAAGGACTTTCCCTCCGCTGCTAGCCACCACGTTGAGTTGCTCGTTACCCACCAGACCTTCCAGGCGGGGCACAGCCGACCGCCGGGCAGCGATGTAGCAGCGTTCCGGCTTGAACCACAACTCCCTGAACTGCGAATCGTCGATGAAGACGTTCGGCGCTCCCGGAGCGTAGGACCCGTATTCCAGGTTCATGAACCGCCCGTTCAGCAACAAGGCAGAACGATTGGTATAGAAAAAAACCGACGAGAACCAGTAGTAGTGATGTTCGACGATCAGAGTTCCCTGCGGCGCCTTCTCTAGCGCTTCAGCCAACGACCTCGAAGACATGTAGGGATCAAAGGCCACCATGGCGAGGCGCGCTGCATGGAAGAACAGGACCATCATCAGCGCCGCCGCAACGACAGCGCGCTGCGTCTTTGCTCTGAAAGTGCCCATGGTTCCAACCAGGAAGGCCGCAGCCGCGACTGCCAGCGGCACACGCAGGTAAGCGAACGACGCCAGCGTCAAATCCTCAATGTGTCCAAGCGATAGCTTGTAGGCGCCGGGATGTTGGCTCAAGGCCGATGAGATGTCGCCGGGCGCAGCCAGGCCTCGGCTCCAGACCAAAACGACGATTGCGGCCGCCGCGGCGCATCCCGCGATGGCCGTCAGGATGGCCGTGCCGCGCCGCATCCACTTGCCGTCCGCCGCCATCGCCGAGCCCAGCAGCAGCGCCAGAGCAGGATAGCAGGGCATCGAGTAGTATTCCTGGGTGGTCGAAAAGGTGAAGAAGATAAGAATGAAACCCGCCCAGCACAAAGCCAGCAGGCGCGCGCGCCCGGCGCGGTCCGCGGGCTTGAAGGAGAGCTTGGCGAGGGCCGGAAAGTAAACGCTCCAGGGAAAAAGCCAGAGCAGATGAAAGAGCCAGAAGTAGAGGCGCGGCACGGTGTCATAATCACGCGGGTAGCGCAGATTCAGAAACCGTAATAACTGTTCGTTGATGAAGAAGAACCAGAAGAATCCGTGATATTGGCCTGGGCCGCTGTGCAGCGTGAAGTCGAAATAAGGTGGATTGCGCAAGGTGGCCAGCACGTGCCAGGGCGCCGCAACCAGGAGAACGATGAGTGCTCCGCTAAAAGGATGGAGCCGCTTCCACGCCGCGGCGGAGAAGATCTGCCGCGTCAACAGCAGGTAGATGAGGCCGGCGGCGATCGGGAACACAATACCGACCAGGCTCTTGAGCAGCAGCCCCAAGCCCAGACTGAGCGCCAGCACGGCAGCCCAGAAGCGCGGATGAGGCTCGTCCTGATCCAGTGCGCGAAGAAACCCCCACATGGCCAGGGCCACAGTGAAGGTGAGCATCACATCAGGAATCAAAATGCGTGTGAAGAGAAATAGGCCGATACACGTAGCCATAACCAGGCCCGCGTAGAATCCTGCCCTCTTCCCGAAGGCCCACGCCCCCATCGCTGCGGTCAGCCACGCCAGCGCCACCGCCGCCAGCGCAACCGGTATGCGCGCCGCCCAATCGTGAACGCCAAAGACCTTATAAGAGAGCGCAATGGTCCAATAGATGAGCGGCGCTTTCTCGAGATAAGCCACGCCGTCGAGGCGCGCGGTCACCCAGTCGCCCGACTGCAGCATGTTGCGGGCGATTTGCGCCTGCACCGCATCCACGTCGTCCATGAGAGAGGGCGGAGATACGATGCAACCGAGGAAAATCACCGCCGCGAAGAGGATAACGACGATTTCGCTGCGAAAGCTCAGGCTGTCCCCGAAAGGTTGTCGGGCGGACAACATAAACGTTGAGGTAACTTCCTCGCTTCAACCACCCCTACCCCTCCTTATCTAAGGAGGGGAATCCGAAACTCCCCTCCTCAATCGAGGAGGGGTTGGGGGTGGTGATGCGGCGAGAATGCAGACTCGCTACGTTGTGCAACTCTTATGTCTCGCAGCCGATGCTAACGGTTCGCCTGACCGCCAGGCCGGGCTCCGACAGCGTCTGAATGTTCCAGCGTTTGAGCCATAAGAATAGAATCAGCAATCCCCAGAGGTGATATCCCAGGTTTTCGCGCCGCTCAAGGTGCCTTTTGATCACCGACTGCACGCCTTCCCAGCGGAAAATCTGCGTCGCCGTCACCGCCGGCTCAGTTAATGTATCGAGCAGCAGCGGCTTGAGCACGGAGCGAAACCAATCGTGGGCGGGAATGTCGAATCCTTCCTTTTTGCGGCGCAAAATCGCCGGGGGAAGCTTGTCCTTCATCAGTTCTTTGAGCAGGAACTTCAGCTTCGAGCCTCGAACTTTATATTCTCCCGGCAGCGAAGCGGCAAACTCCACCAGCCGGTGATCGAGAAAAGGCGGCCGCACCTCGAGTGAGTGCGCCATGCTCATGCGGTCTGACTTGTAGAGAATATCATCCGGCAAATAGCACTGCTGATCGAAAAGCAGATACCGGTTGAGGCCGTCAATCGGCGGCATCTGCCGGAGAACCTTTAGCATGGGCGCCGCATCGGCCGGCCTGAGAACCTCAGCCTTTTCATCCTCGGAAAATGTGCCATTCCAGAAAACGTGTGCCTCGTCGGCGGGCAGCAACGATCCCCGCAGGAAGCGTTTGAGCTTGTATTCAAAACTGATCTTTTCGTTCGAGACCGGCCAATGATGGAGGGCGCCGATCGCCATCCGTCTCAGAGGCGCCGGCACGAAACGCGCCTTGCGCGCATATCGGTTGGCGAGGTAGGTCACGTAGCCTCCCAGCAACTCGTCCGCCCCTTCGCCGCTGAGCGTCACTTTCACCTGGCGAGCGCTCAGCTTGGCCAGAAACCACACCGGCAGGCAGCCGGCGTCAGCATTGGGCTCGTCAGAATAATAAGCGAATTCCTGGATGGCGCCTGCAAGGTCGGCGTCGGCACTCAGATCGGCCTCGGTGTGCTGCGTTCCGTACCGCTCCGCGGCCTCGCGAATGTAGGCGCTCTCATCGAAGCTGCGGCCCTTGAAGGTAATTGAAAACGTCTTTAGAGGCTGGCTCGACACCTGCGACGCGTAATGGAGAATCGTCGATGAATCCAGACCGCCGCTAGCCCATAGTCCCACCGGCACATCGGCAATCATGTGCTCCTTAACGGAGTCACGAAGCAGAATATCCAGCCGCTCTTTGGCGGCGTCGAAGCTCAGAGGCCTCTCGACGGAAGACGAAGCCGGGACGGGAATATGCCAGTAGCGCTCGGTTTTCATTTCGCCGCGCTGCCAGGTGAGGATGTGTCCTGGAAGCAGTTTCTCGATTCCCTGTACGAGGGTCCAGGGCGCAGGAACGTAATTCAGGCGCAGATAGCAATTCAGCCCCTCTAAATCCAAATTGCGATCGATTTCGGGGTGATGAAGAATTCCCTTCAGCTCGGAGCTGAAGTAGATGTCGCGCCCTTTGCGGCAAAAATATAGCGGCTTGATGCCCAAGCGGTCTCGCGCCAGAACCAGACGGCGCCGCGACTCGCTCCAAAGCGCCAGCGCGAACATGCCTCGCAGGCGGCGGAAACACTCCGTGTCCCACTCGAGAAAAGCGTGCAGCACGACTTCCGTGTCGCTGTGGGTGAAGAAGCGGTGCCCGAGCGCCTCGAGTTCAGCGCGCAACTCGGCGTGGTTGTACACCTCGCCGTTATAAACCAGCACCGCATCGCCATCCTCGCTGCGCATCGGCTGCTGGCCCGCCACAAGGTCGATGATCGTAAGCCGTACAGCGCCCAGTGAAACGTGTGGAGATTCGTATACATCCTGCTGGTCGGGTCCGCGATGGATCAGAGAAGCGGTAGCCCCGCGGATCACTTCAGGCTGCGCCGGACGGTCTTCGTGTGTGAATCCGACAATGCCACACATGCTGTTTCATCCTAGATCGACGGGAGAGAATGGAAAATAGAAACTGGAAACTGGAAAATAGAAAACTGAAATTGGAAAAAGTTGTCATTCTGAGCGAAGCGAAGAATCTCGGCAGTCCGAAGCGACCCCTCACCCGGCCCGCGGCGGCTGATGAAAGCGCCGCCTCGGTCCACCCTCTCCCCAAGGGAGAGGGCAGTCCTATCGGCGTTCACCAGCCGACTTTCGATTTTCCAGTTTCCGATTCCGTCACCGTGCGGCGCACACTAGCGCCACTCCTGCGGCCACGAGCAGCAATCCCGCCCAGCGCGTCTGGCTGACGCGTTCCTTCAGCAGAAATCTCGCGCCGAAAGCGCCCACAACATAATTTGCGGCGGTGGCAGGGACTACGAAGCTGACCTCTGCCCACGAAAGTACTGCCAGCAAGGCGAAAAACGCCACGGTCATCAGCGCGATGCCCAGCCATATCCATCTCGACTTCAAGGCATGCCACAGGACGCCGAGAATCGCGCGCGGAGAGAAGTTCTTCACTTCCCCAATTTGCTTCATCGCGTGCGTCACCGCGATATCCCCGCCGGTCCCGGCGAGCACCACGATGGCTAGGAATAGGAAGGTGCGCATGCTTAAGCCTGCCTCGTCGTGCTGGGCGGCGTGCGCCCCACCACGGCCACGCCCAGGAAGATAAACGCCGCGCCCACCCAGCGCGCCCCGGGGACCACTTCGCCCAGCAGCAGGTGCGCAAGCAGCGGCGCCAGAACATACCCGACGGCCGTAACAGGCATGACGTAGCTGTAATCAGCCCAGGAGAGCACCAGCATGTAGGAAACGAAAAAGATCAGAAGCGAGCCAATGCCCAACCAGATCCAGCCGCTGCCGAGTATCTTCAGCAGGTAAACCGCCAGGCTGGGAATTGAAAGGTCCGGGAGCTTACCCATTCCCCGCATCCCTTTCCCGAGCAGCACGTTGCCCACGGAGCCAAAAACGGGCACCAGGATCAGAAGCGGAATGGTTTTTGCCAGCAGGTTTCTCGACGAAGGCATGGAGACTATCGTTCGGACCTTGGTGTGCTTCGCGCCTTCGCGTGAAGCCGATTCTCCTCGCAGGTTATTTCACAGCTTCAGGCGTGGTTGGCCGGGTTCGCGAACCGGCCTTGGGACTCCGCGCGTACTTCCAACGCTCCGCGCGCAGGCGAAGAAACTCCACCGCCTCGTGATAAAGGCGCTTGCGCTCGCTGCTGTCCCAGAGCGCTTTGCGCACGATGCGCCACACCACCCGCCGCCGGAAGTAGTAGGCGTCGTAAAAGCGGTTGACCCCCGCCATCATATCTTCCAGTTCGAGGCCCGGATACTTCATATGCGGAAGCTGATGCCCCGCAGTGTCGGCCGCCGCCTCAGCAGCCAGGTAGTTATGCTGCGCCGCATAGTCATAGAACTCAGTTCCCGGGTAAGCGTGTGCGATGGAGACCTGAATCGTTTCCGAGTCGAGTTCTTTGGCGAACTCGATGGTGCGCTCGATCGACTCCTTGGTCTCTCCCGGCAAGCCGATGATGTAGTCGCCGTGAATGGCGATACCCAGCTCTTTGCAGTTCTTCGCGAACCGCCGGGCCATTTCCACGGTGGCGCCTTTCTTGATGTTCTTCAGAATCTGGGGATCGCCCGACTCGAATCCCACAATCAACAAGCGGGCGCCCGCATCCGCCATGGCCTTCAGCGTTTCATAATCACTGTGATCGCGCGCGGTGCACGACCAGCGGAATCCCAGCGGCTTGAATTTCGCGCAAAGCTCCAGCACGCGGTCCTTGCGGATGTTGAAGGTGTCGTCGTCGAAGAAAAACTCCTTCGCCTGCGGAAACAATTGCAGGGCCTGGCGAACCTCCCGCGCCACATTTTCGGAGGAGCGCACGCGCCAGGCGTGCCCGGAAAGCGTCTGCGGCCAAAGGCAGAACGTGCAGAGGGCAGGGCAACCGCGGCTGGTGTAAAAAGCCACGTAAGGGTGAAGCAGGAACGGCACGTTGTAATTCTCAATCACCAGATCGCGCTTATACACTTCCGTGGCGAAAGGCAGCCGGTCCAGTTCTTCGGTCTCGAGCGACGGCCGCGCCGGGTTGTGGATGACGTCGCCGTCTTTTCGATAGCTGACTCCGGCAATCTCTCCCAGGGGCTTGCCCCGCGCAAACTCCACCACTGCATGATCAAACTCGCCGCGGACGATGAAGTCGATGTCCGGACTGGCCATAAGGCTTTCCTTGGGTTTGATCTGGACTGGAGGGCCTACGAAAGCGACCTTGAGATCCGGCTTGACTTCCTTCATGCGGCGAACAATCCGCAGGTCGCTGTCAAACCCCACGGTGGAGGTGAAAAGCACTACAAACTCATAATTGCTCGCGATCTGAACGGTCTCAGCCACCGAGACCTTGTGCGGGGGCGCATCGAGCAGCCGGCTGCCGGGCAGCATCCCCGCCGGATAGCTGAGCCACACGGGATACCAGAAGGAGTCGATCTCGCGCGTCGCCGGCCAGCGGGAACTGGCCCCGCCGTCGAAGTTCTCGAAGCTCGGTGGGTTCAGAAAGAGAGTTTTCAGCTCATTCCCCATGGGTTTATCCCCTCATGGGGCCAAACCAACATTCAGCGTGGCTGTCCAACCCCAAGATAGTCCCATTATATAGTAATTACCGGTCGGCAGGCAAAAACCGCCGATGACGTAGCTGTGATTCTGTGATTCAGACAGTGGGGGGAGGGCGCGAGGCTGGCGGGAGGCAGGAGAGGCGAGACGAGGGAAATTGGGCGCTGGAGTGGGGGTGTGTTGAGACGGGTGGCGGCTGTGTCGTAGGGTGAAGACGGGTTGCAGGGAACAGCTCAGGCGGCTGATTTCTGGCGCTCAGTGGTGAGCTGCAAAGTCGTCGGTTGAAAGGCTGGGCCGGAGCAGCGGACGGCTAGGGGGATCGGGCGTTTTCCAGCAACTGGTAGAGGTCTCGTTTCAAGAGGCGCATTTTCCTGAGCAATTTGGCGCGCGCATCCTCAGCCAGTTCCAGCAGGATCTCGGCGAACTCGGGGAGCAGCAGCAAGCAGAAGCGTTGGCGGTAGTAGACGGCGACCACCTGCAGGGTCGGTCCGAGTCGTTGCAAGATTCGCGGTCGGGTGCGGCGGTTCATCTGGGGACGATGGCGCAAGAACAGATGTCCCT